>JBCBSJ010000024.1:0-36523 GCA_039819245.1 Cyanobacteria bacterium J06638_20 | reverse complement strand
CTGACGAATTGAAGCAACGAGTTGAGCAATTTCGACAACAGATTAATGCCGATCCCCTTGCCTTAGCTGACCGCCTGTGGGTGAAAAATCACCTTGACTCCCAAGAAGAAAAACTACGGGTCTCAACTTAGACGGGGTTTAACTTAAATGTTGAACTTGTAAGAGTTTGACTAGGGTGATGTCTCCGATGAACGTTTTCTACGAACCAGAACTCGGATTATTAGCCATACTTTTGGCCAATTCTTGCTGGCACCTCGTAATTGAGGGGAGGCAAATGGTTTCCGACACTCAGCAGCTTTTGCAGATGAACCCAACGCTATCAACCCTCTTAACGGAGTTGGGAGAAGAATGTGAAAATGTTGTTTTTTTTCTCAGCCAACTTAAACTGGCCAATTTAACAGATGACCAAAAAGGCGATATTCTTGCCGAGCTAACGGGTTCAATCAGTCATCTTCATGTGCATACAGAGAACTTACCGGAACTGATAGAAGACGAGATCTTGACCTTACCTGATGAGCCAGCAATCAACTAAAGCGGAGGTTGAAACGATACATTGCTCGGGACGTTGATTTTTCGGGCATGAATTAGGGACAATCAAATCCTTCCGGGGTTTTTCAACCCACCGCTAAGTGGAGTGAGTTTGGTATGAGAAGCCAGCAGGAAGTTGCTGTGTTTTGGGTGGCTGTTTATGCATCGTTTGCCAGCGGCACCGGGCGGGTGGACGCCTGAGAGTGAAGGGGTGGTGTTTATTGAGCAGACCCCTGCGCCAATCGTGTTTTTGAGCGCTGCCGACACCGACATTTTGCTGTTGGCGCACGCGAGGGAGCAATTGCCAGCGGATTTCCCCGACATGCGGGGGGTAAACTTGCTGAACCTGCAACAGCATTTGACCATCGATACCTATGCGGAGTCGGTGCTAGCGCAGGCGGAGGTAATTGTGCTGCGACTGCTGGGGGGGCGAGCCTATTGGGCCTATGGGCTGGAAGTAGTGCGGCAGGTGGTGGAGCAGAGTGGCGCGGCCTTGTGGGTTGTGCCGGGGGACGATCGCCCCGACCTCGAACTGATGGGCCATTCCACCGTTCCCCTGTCTGCCGTGAATACCTTCTGGCGCTATCTCACCGAAGGCGGCATCGCGAATATGGTGAATGGGCTGCAGTATTTGTGGTCAGTGCGCGATGGCGTTTCAGATATGGAGGGCGATCGCCCCATCCCTCCGCCACAAGCTGTTCCCCGTGTGGGTGCATCCCCCTGGGCAGGTACATCCGATTTGCCAAGCGATGCAACCCGTGTGGGTATTCTGTTCTACCGGGCGCACTACCTGGCAGGCAACCTGGAGCCAATCGAAGCCCTATGTGCAGCGCTGGTGCAGCGGCAGCTCCAGCCCGTGCCTGTGTTTGTCTCGTCCCTGCGCGACCCCGATGTGCAGGACGATGTGCTGGCATTGCTGTGCCCCAAGGAGGTTGCGACTCAAAGCGATGCACCCGGACTGGCCGCACTTATTAACACCACGAGCTTTTCCCTGGCACGGCTGGATGCAGCCATGCCCGATGTTGATTTCTGGCAAACCCTTGATTTGCCTGTGATTCAGGCCATCCTCAGCGGCGGCACCCAAGAGCAATGGGAAACCCAGACCCGTGGACTGTCTCCTCGCGATGTGGCGATGAATGTGGCGCTGCCAGAGGTAGATGGACGGATCATTGGCCGAGCCATTTCCTTCAAAGCAGTACTACGCCAGGATGATCGCCTGCAAACCGATGTAGTGGGCTACCGGGCCGTGGGCGATCGCATCCAGTGGATAGCCGATTTGGCTCGCAACTGGGCGACCCTGCGCTGTACGCCACCGTGCGATCGCCGCATCGCCCTTATCCTTGCCAACTACCCTACCCGCGACGGTCGCCTCGCCAACGGCGTTGGGCTGGATACTCCCGCCAGTTGCGTCGCCCTCCTCCATACCCTCCAGCATGCAGGCTATACCCTCGACGACCTCCCCATCGATGGCGACGACCTGATCCAACGCCTCACCGCCAGCCGCACCAACGACCCCGAAAGCCATCTGCGCTCTGCCCACCAGGCTCTCCCTTTCGCGACCTACGAAGCCTGGTTCAATACTCTGCCTGAACAAGCCCAACAAGCCATCGAAGACCGCTGGGGTTCACCCAAAGATGAATGGGAAAAATTCATCCAAACGGATAACTCATGGTTGTCTCCTGAATCGGGCGAATCGAGCGATCGCCCCCATCCAAAATCTAAAATCCAAAATCCAAAATCTCCCAGCTTTCCCATCCCTGGTATCCAACTCGGCAACATCTTCATCGGCATCCAACCCGCCCGCGGCTACGATCGTGACCCCGCCCTCAACTACCACGCCCCCGACCTGGAACCCACCCATGCCTACCTGGCCTTCTATCGCTGGTTGCAGGTAGATTTTGGAGCACAGGCGATCGCCCATATCGGGAAACATGGCAATTTGGAATGGCTTCCTGGCAAGAGCGTTGCCCTCTCCGATTCCTGCTATCCCGAAGTGGCGCTGGGAACCCTGCCCCACCTCTATCCCTTCATCGTCAACGATCCGGGGGAAGGCTCCCAGGCCAAGCGCCGCGCCCATGCCGTCATCCTCGACCACCTGACCCCGCCGCTCACCCGTGCCGAACTCTACGGCCCACTGCTGCAACTAGAAGCGCTGGTGGATGAGTATTACGAAGCGCAGACCCTTGACCCCAGCCGCTTATCTCGAATTCGAGAGCGGATTGAGGCGCTGATCTGTCAGGAAAATCTAGCACAGGACTTGCAGCGCTGGCTGGGTACTGACACGGACGTGCAGACCCAAACAGCAGATTGGAGTCGTTTTCTCACTGGAATTGACGCTTGCCTTTGTGACCTGAAAGAAGCCCAAATTCGCGACGGACTGCATATCTTTGGGCAATGCCCTGACGGACGGCAACTGCGGGATTTGGTGGTGGCGATCGCCCGTCATCCCGGCTCCCAGCGCCTTGGCCTGACGCGGGCGATCGCCCAGGACTGGCAGCTCAACTGCGATCCCCTCACCACCGACTCGGCTCAACCCTGGCAGGGCAATCTCCCCGACCACGCTCCACCTATCCGCACCGTCGGCGATGTCGTCGAATGGCTGGAAAATATTGCTGCGGATTGGGTTGAGAATCTCATCGACATCCCCAGGGGTCAGGCCCCTCCAAGGGGTCTGACCCCTAAATCCCAGCTCCCTCAAACCCAGCGGGAACTGGACTGGATCGCCACAACCCTCCTACCTGCGCTCGATCGCACCTCCGACGAAATTGCCCACTTTCTGCATGGACTCGGTGGAGGTTATGTTCCCAGTGGTTCCTCGGGTGCCCCTACGCGTGGCCGTCCTGATGTGTTGCCGACTGGGCGAAACTTCTACGCCGTCGATATCCGTGCCCTGCCAACCGAAACGGCCTGGGATGTGGGACGCCGTGCTGCCGAAACCCTGATCGAGCGCTATACCCAGGAAAATGGCGACTATCCCAAAACCTTGGGACTGTCCGTCTGGGGCACCTCCACCATGCGTACAGGTGGTGACGACATGTCCGAAGCCCTGGCATTGCTGGGCGTTCGCCCGGTGTGGGATGGGCCGTCGCGCCGCGTCGTAGATTTTGAAATCTTGCCTCTCTCTGCCCTAGGTCGACCCCGGATTGATGTCACTCTGCGAATTTCTGGCTTCTTCCGCGATGCTTTTCCTAATCTGATCGACCTGTTTCACCAAGCAGTGCAAGCTGTTGCTGATTTGCCAGAGCCTGCCGACCAGAATCCCCTGCGTGCCCATGCCGAACAAGACGCCGCCAACTGGGTGGCCGAAGGCTTATCGCCAGAACAGGCCGAGGGGCGATCGCGCTATCGAGTCTTTGGCTCCAAACCGGGAGCTTACGGTGCCGGACTCCAGGGTTTGATCGATGCCCAAAACTGGCAAAGCGATGCCGACCTCGCCCGCGCCTACCTCAATTGGAGCGGCTATGCCTACACCCAAAACGCTGAAGGACATGCTGCCCCGGATGCCTTTACCCAACGTTTGAAACAGCTCCAAGTTATTTTGCACAATCAGGACAACCGCGAGCATGACCTACTCGATTCCGACGATTACTACCAGTTCCAAGGCGGGATGACCGCTGCTGCCCGCACCCTCTCTGGACAGCAACCTACCACCTACTTCGGCGACCACAGCCTGCCCGAAAATCCCCGCATTCGCACCCTGTCTGAGGAATTGCGGCGAGTCTATCGCTCGCGGGTCATCAACCCCAAGTGGCTGCAAGGGGTGATGCGCCACGGCTACAAGGGCGCATTCGAGATGGCGGCAACGGTGGACTACCTTTTTGCTTATGACGCTACTACTCGCTGCGTCGATGATTTTATGTACCAGGGCATTGCTGACACCTACCTGTTTGACGAGTTGGTGCAAGCCTTTGTGCAAGCCAAAAATCCCTGGGTCTTGCGCGACATGGCCGAACGATTGCTGGAAGCGCACCAGCGGGGCATGTGGCAACAGGTCGAAACCGCTACGTTGGATCAGCTGCGGGCGATCGCCAATGACGCCGAAGCCCAGATTGAAGGGCGATCGAGCGTTCCCTAATACCAATTCGCCAAGAATCCACTACAGATCATTTTTTTGAAAGCCGTGCGCCGCACGGCTTTCAAAAAAATGATCTGATTTTAGTTTTCGTAGAATTGGTATAAACCACCCTCTATCGCCCCAATTGATCGATCCTCTGCAAAATTGTAAACAGGGAGCTGAACGGGCTTAGGATTCGTCCAGCCCATTCTAGAATCGACGACGAGTTACGCTCGGGCACAATCACGACATCGCCCTCTTGTACCTGGATGTCATCGGATAGATTGCGCAAGTCGACTTCCTGGCGCTCAATAGCTCCTTCTTCACTCAGGCGAATAAACTCAACTCGGCTCAGCGCCGCATCCCCTGTCGGCCCCCCTGCGATAGCGACTGCACTTGATAGGGAGCTATTTGGTGGAACCTCAACTTCGCCTGGCTCATTCACCTCTCCCACAACCCGAACCCTTACCGTATCGGGTGCAAAGGTCGATTGCGCTAGCAATCGTCGATCAATTGAATCATCCTCGGGCGAGAGTTGCGGAATGAAGATCTCGTCGTCATCCCGCAACACAATATCGCCCAGATTATTCGGGCTTTGATCGCCCACGCCCTCCCCTGGCCAGAGGGATTCCCAAAGGTTCAAGCTAATGACCGAAACTTGCCCATCTGAGAGTGATCGCCGTACGGTCACTTGACGAATATCGGCTCGCCGTGTGACGCCGCCAACGGCTGATAAGGCGGTGAGTAAGGTTGGATCCGCCTCTTCTTCCAACTGGACTGGGCCGGGACGATGGACTTCGCCCGATACAAAAATGTTGATCGGTCGTGGCGTCACTAAATCAACAGATACGGATGGCTCGACCAGGTAAACATTTAGTTGCTCGGTTAACACTGATGTCAAAGAGTCGAGAGTGTGGCCTGAAACCCTGACGATTCCAAGCACAGGTAGTGTAATGGTGCCGTCAGAACGCACAAGATGTGACCCGGTATATTCGTCATAGCCATAGACCAGGATAGAAATCTCATCGCCCGACTCAAGCATGTACTGGGCATTGGTAAAGGAATGGGTTTGAGTTTCAATACTGTTAACTTGAGCAATCGCAGGGGAAGACCAGAGAAGCCATCCAGCAAATGGCACCACAGCGATCGCATAGATGTTACGCATTGGTCGTTAGCCTCGAGAAGATTCGTATATCAAAGTTGTTTTTGACTTATGCATCTATATCTATATTGTTTCGAGATTTATCTCGGAAGAGGCTAGAGGGCAAAAAGCTTGCAGCCTTGGTTGCTTCCAGCATTCGAGGACTCCGCCCTGACGTTAGGAAATAGCTAATCGATTCATTCTTGGCATTGACGCCGTTTGCAATCATGCCCAAGATGTTTTGGTTAGACCGTTCAAAAATCTCTTTAGCGGTGCGTCCCTGGTCGTAGGTCACTAGCCCTGGGCGAACAACAACCAATGTGCCATCGGCCATCTTGGAAACAATCGACGCATCGGCGTATCCAATCACTGAGGGAACATCAATCAAAATCGTGTCGTACCGTTGAGTTAGGCTCCCCAGTAAAGATTCCATACGCTGCGAATCTAACAAGGCAATCGGGTTGGGTGGAACGACGCCCGCTGTTAACACATCCAGGTTATCCATCACAGGCTGAATGGCGGTATCGAGCTCTGCCTGTCCAGCAATAACATGACTGAGTCCAACATCATTCAACACCTGCATTGCATGATGCTGTCGGGGATAGCGCATATCGGCATCCAGAACCAAGACTCGCTTACCTACCTGTGCTAAGACGACTGCTAAATTCGCGCAAACCTCTGACTTTCCTTCTCCTACCGCAGAGCTGGTGACAACTAGCGTCTTAAACTCTTTGTCCGACTTCAGAAACTTGAGGTTCGCTTGCAGCATTTGGTAAGCTTCGCGGGCGCTGACATAGCTCGATTGATGTACCAGAAGGCGAGGATAAAAGGCATCATCAACCACTGTGGATGAGGTTTCTTCAATTTGAGGAATGATACCCAATAGGGTGTATCCAAACAGTTCTTTGGCCTCGCGCACCGTCTTGACGGTGCTGTCGAGCAAGTCCAGTAGAAAGGCAATGGCGATCGCCAAGCACATTCCCACAACCCCTCCAGCGAACACAAACAGCTTCCGGTTCGATGCTACTGGTGCGATGGGAACATCCGCCAAGGAAACAATACGGACGTTACCAATCGTTTGATTTTCAATGACACGAATTTCTTGCAGTTGCGTTAGGAGCGTTTCGTAGGTGGTTTGATAGGCTTGTAGCCGCCGCTCCAATTCCCGCTGATTTTTCTCTAGTCCTGGTAAATCATTCGTTCGCTGGCGATAACCCTCTCGGGATTGCACCAACTGGTTCATGCGATTGTTCAAACCAACCCGGTCGACGGCCAAGCGGGTTAGCTCTGCTGCCAGTTCTTGCCGCAAGTCGCCAAGCTGTAAGTCGCCCGGAGACACGCGACTGGAGGAAACACCCTGTGACGCAAGCACAGACTGGATCCGTCCACTAAGTAGGGATTCCAACTGGGCCTGTTGGCGCTCTAATTCGACAATGGCTGGATGTCCGGCGCGATACCGTGCCTGCTGAGCTGCTAATTCAGCCTGGACGGTTTGCAGTTCCCTTAGAACCGATTGCACTCCTTCAGATTGGTTCAAAGAGCTAAGGGCGATCGCCTCATTGGAGGTGATCGAGAGTTGTTGTTGCAGTTCAGCTAACCGTGCATCCGCATCGGCCATTTCCACTTGGAGTTGGGTCATTTCCCGCTCCAACATAGAGAGGGTTTCGACGGCGCTAGAAGCTTCCTGGTCTAGCGCAACGATATTGTTCTGCTCTTTAAAGGCGCGTAGAGCCGCTTCCGCCGCTGCAACATCTGCTTCTGTTTCGGGTAACTGTTCCTCAATAAATTGGCGCGCTGCCGCCGCTTCCTGGCGATTACTAGCAATATTTTGCTCTCGGTAAACCTCCATGACCTGGTTCACGATCTCTGCAACTTCCTGAGGATCATCCCCTTTGTAGGTAATCCGCAAAATCTCTGTTCCGGGTATGGGGCTAACCTCTAGGTTCCGGAGAATACTCCGGGGAGAGCGCAACTCCCCTGCTGTGTTCCTCAGGTTCAGGTTGGTGATGACAGCTTCAATGATGGGGCGCGATCGCACAATTTCTGACTGAGTCGCCAGAGGTTCGCTTTGAAAGCCCAAAACCTCAACCCGGCCAAAATCATCTTCCAGGCCAGTGAGTGAGGAAGCTCGGTCATTTCTAAATTGCAATTTGCCATGTGCCCGATACACACTGTCCTCTGACAGTGCCGTTAAGACAGAAAGCCCGACAACAGCACCCAGTGTTGCCAACGCAGGCAACCATCGGCGCTTTAGCACAAGCACATATTTGCGCAGGTCCAGTTCCTCCATGTAGGAGGAAAATGACCCTTCCGCGTTTGACGTCTGCTCAGTCATCTTTCAAGTTCACTCCTAATGACCATTCCAGGATTACCCGTGCCCAATGATGAGGACGAACGTCCGCAGCGTACCTCTTCATCGTTGTATGCAATATGTACCAGCATCGTTACGGATGAACTTCTGTGGCCTCGGCTCGCAGAAAGTAGCCGTGAAGTGTAGAGTTCATACTCTATGTCTAGTAATAATAAAAGGGAATGCGCTGAAGGAGCATAATCAGAGCGTAAATTTCTCGTTAAGTTCAATGCGTTTTGTTCATTTGAATCCGGTCATCGTATCTGAGAATTAGAAAACGAGCAGGACTTATACAAAATCCCTAAAAAACTCTGTTTATCTCTAATCTGCGTACAGGACAAAACCAAAAAAGTTTTGATTTTGGGTGATGCTCACACTGCTCGCATTGCCCAAAATCAAGGGGTTTAGCAAGGCTTTGATTTTTTGGCCTGCACTTAGCTCGTGAATATTCAAAGTTTAATCAGGCAACAAAAATAGGGCGTTTATCTTTATGAAAACTTGTTAAGACTTACCGGGTTTCTTGGGATAAAATCCTTTCGGTAGAAACGGTATTGCATCTGTTCAGCCCATACCTCTTATGAGTATCCATAAAGGATTTGTGGCAGGTATGCACGCTTTGCGACTTCAACTTCTTGTTATTTTTCCACAGGGATCGTTCGCGCTTTTGATTAACGAACGGCTGATCTGAGCGGCTGGGCGTTCTCTGTTCCTTTCCTGTTAAATTGAATTCTTGAGCTTTGTAGAGGGATCGAAATCTTATGGTAGAAGCTAAACGCGCATTACTGACGGGAATCACAGGTCAAGACGGTTCATACCTCAGTGAATTTCTGCTGGAGAAGGGATACGAGGTGCATGGGATCATCCGCCGTACCTCAACCTTCAACACCGACCGCATTGACCATATCTATGAGGATCCCCATGACGAGCAAGCGAAGCTATTCCTGCATTATGGCGATCTGACCGATGGCACGACGCTGCGGCGCATTTTGGAAGAGATCGAGCCCCATGAGATTTACAACTTGGGTGCCCAGTCCCACGTGCGGGTGAGTTTTGATGCGCCCGAATACACGGTTGACACGGTTGCGATGGGGGCACTGCGAATTCTGGAAGCGGTTCGAGACTATCAGCGACGCACCGGGAAGCAAGTGCGGTTTTACCAGGCAGGTTCTTCGGAAATGTTCGGTAAGGTGCTGGAAGTGCCCCAGAAGGAGACCACGCCGTTTTATCCCCGCAGCCCTTACTCCTGCGCCAAAGTTTATGCGCACTGGCAAACGGTAAACTACCGCGAGTCCTACAATTTGTTTGCCTGCAATGGCATCCTATTCAACCACGAGTCACCGCGTCGAGGTGAAACTTTCGTAACCCGGAAGATTACGCGGGCGCTAGCACGGATTGTGGCGGGTCAGCAGAAGCACCTGTACATGGGAAATCTCGATGCCCAGCGAGATTGGGGCTATGCCAAAGACTATGTGAAGGCTATGTGGATGATGTTGCAGCAAGATGAGCCTGATGATTATGTCATCGCGACCAACGAAACCCATTCCATCAAAGAGTTCCTCGATTTGGCTTTTGGCTATGTCAATTTGAATTGGCAAGACTACGTGGTCTTCGACGAGCGGTATCTGCGTCCGGCGGAGGTCGATTTGCTGATTGGCGATAGCTCCAAAGCACGGGAGAAACTGGGCTGGGAGCCTTCAGTGACCTTCGAGGAATTGGTGCGCTTGATGGTCGAGGCCGATCTGAAAGCGTTGGGGCTGGTTCCGCTCAATGGCCACAATGCGCAGCCCGTCTTGGATCGAGCAACGGTGCGCGCGGTGGCAGGCAACTTATCGTAATAGGTTTGAACTCAATCCCAACGACCTTGCTGAACCACCACAATTCACGGATTGTGGTGGTTCAGCGTAAGAGAGAATATTCGAAAGCCTGGTATCGTAAGGCTTTCAAAGAAGATTTGTCTTAATCTATAGCGGTGTGCAACCACACCAAGTACAGAGTTGGTTGTGTGTGGGCGCGTCGCGCCCACACACAACCACACTTAACCAACGCGTATAGCGCTATAAATGCTCAAGGTGGCAAAATCACCCGCTTGGTTTCTTACGCTAGTCTGGCTCAGTTTTCTTCATAGAGGCGTATCTTCATAGAGGCGTAATAGAGGCAAACGTTCTGTGAATCTTCCGGATCGGTGAATGGATTTGGCAACAAATCAAAGGGGAATACGCGTCAATGGAATTATGTGGCGATCGCCAAACGAACAACCATCCAGTTCTGCTCTGATCATAGGAAACATCCTGAGGGGAAGGCTAGGAGGGATATGCAAGCACGAGCCAGAATCTCTAAGCTTCGTTACAGTGTGGGGCTTTATGGGATGGAGCGTTATCCTGGCTATAGGGACTAGCCAGTCAACGTAAAACGGTAACCCAACCGACCGACTGATCAACCGATTGAGGCATCCTAGACAATGCATTGGAATGTCCGTGATTTCACAGAGTTCATCCCAAAAACTTTGTTTGAATTGTCCAATTTTTCCGGATGATGTGGAGTAATGGATGAAAACATAGATCAAGCCCCATAGTGTCTGTTGGCATTGATTGGCGCTTCATCCCACTCAAGTCTATTCCGCTATTCCAGTCAGGTTCTTCGTCGGGTTTTCGTTGTCTGCCCTCTTCAGCGTTCTCTCGAGGCGAAAGCCACGCCGTTTGTGCAACTAGGAGACTACCGAAACCGTGACCCAGGAGTTTCACATTTCGGTCACTCCCGTGAGGAGTGATGAGTATTTGGTGCGGACAGAGCATGTGGCACCTGGTGTTCCCCTTGCTGAGGAGCAAGTGAAATGGGAACTAGATGAGTGGTTGACTTACGCTCGTCAGTTGATGAACAATCCCCTGCTAGAGCTGTTGCAGGGGAATGGGACACGGGTTGGTGGCTTTGAGTTTTATCCGCGTCCTTTGGGGAATGGTGGTGGCAATGCTCAAACGCCAACGCTCCTAGAGTTGGGGCAAACCCTTTACAACAGCTTGTTTTCTGGGACGCTACGCGATAGTTGGATGACGGCGCGAGGTATTGCTCAGCACAAGGGCGAAATGTTGCGGTTGCGACTGGGGTTGAAGGGTGAACATTTGCCCCGCCTGCCTTGGGAAGTCATGAATGCGGGCGATCGCGATGGGCTGGGCACCATGCGTAATCCCATTGCCACGGGAACGGATGTGGTGTTCTCGCGCTATCAACCCGGCATCACCATGATGGGTGGCTATCTCTCGATATTGGCTGTGAAGCAGCCGATCCGGGTGTTGCTGGCGATCGCCGCCCCCACCGACCAAGAGCGCCTGGAGCTGAAGCGGGAGGCCGAGCATCTCCAGGAAGAACTCCAGCAAACCAAAGTGCTGGGAAGCGATGTTGCTCCAGGGGTTCAGGTAGAGTTTGAAGTGACCGTGCTGGAGCAACCGGGGCGGGCAGAGTTGACCCAGGCCCTAGAGCAGGGACAATACCATATTTTTCACTATGCTGGCCACAGCAACCTGGGCGTGGCGGGTGGTAACCTATACCTGGTCAATCCCCAGAGCGGGCTAACGGAAGCCCTGAGCGGCGATGACCTGGCCGGATTGCTCGTCAATAACTCGATTCGGCTGGTGGTATTCAACTCCTGCCGGGGCACCCACAGTTCCCTCTCAGGCTATGGCCCCGATGCGGAGGGTAATTTGGCAGAGGCACTGGTGAGCCGAGGCATTCCCGCTGTGCTGGCGATGGCTGAGAAAATCCCGGATAACGTGGCGCTGACGCTGACCCGCTTGTTCTACCGTAACCTGAAGCAAGGGTATCCGCTGGATTTGAGCCTTAGTCGGGCACGACAGGGATTGATTTCATCGTTTGGTTCCCACCAATTCTACTGGGCACTGCCGGTGCTGTACCTCCATCCGGAGTGGGATGGCTATTTGGCAAAGGGCGATCGCACCCGCATCAACCCAGCGGATCGGCTGGTGCTCACGCCGCAGGTATCCAACCCTCCATCCCAGCGAACGGGTGAAGTACCAGACCCCGTTCGCCCTGGGGCTGCTGTTACCAATGCGGGAGCTGATGCAGCCGTGAATGCTGCTGCTGCCGCTGATGTAGCCGCCAGTGCGGATGCAGAATGGGACATGATTTCCCGCGCTGTTCTAACGGACGAGGAGCTATCGCCTCACGAGCCAGCGCTATCGAGACCGCCCATTCCGCCAGATCCCGATGAGTTGGGCTACGCAGCCGATGCTCCCAGCATTGCGGAGATTATTGAGGAATTGTCGCCACGGGAGGCCGTTGAACCCAATCGTTCGGCACCCGACAATTCCGGTGAGACTAGCCCGAACGAATCGATGGCGAACGCGGCGGTAGAGCCGACCGAAACCCAGGAGGCAGATGCGGTTCTCTCTTCTCCCTCTACATCTGGTGGGGATGCGAATCCGGAAGATGAGATGGTCACTATTTATCCCACCCTGGAACCGCAGGATGATGTCCCGAATATTGGCGTGGCCGAGCGGGGAGAATCGGAAACGGCAACCCTGATTCCGAAGCGTAACCGCACGGCCTACATCGTACTACCGCTGGTGGGGGCAGCGGCGATGGCGATCGCCGTGGCAGTGATGCCCAACGGCTTGCTGCGGAATAACGACCCATCCCCCAGCGATATGTTGCCTCAGGTGCCCGCTAGCCCCGACGGGGAATCTAGCCCCCTATCTCCCCCCGATGGTGAGGCGTTGACGGAAGAAGCTCAGTTACGAGCACGGGCAATTCAAGGCTTTGACCAGGGAGACTTAGACGCGGGAACCGATGCCCTGGCACTGTTGCTTGATCGCAACGCCCTGGAGGATTTCCGCGCGGTTTATGCCAACCTAACGCCGGAACAAGTGTCGGATCCCGAGGTGCTGTACCTCACCGGACGGCATGCGTGGCAGGCCATGCGGCAGGGGAACCTCGAGTATTCGGTGGATGATGTCCGGCGCTACTGGTCAACAGCTGTTGAGAAAAAGGCCGATGTTGCGGCTTATCACAATGCGTTGGGGTTTGCCTATTATCGAGAAGGCAAGTTCTCAGAGGCAGTGCGGGCCTGGTGTCGGGCGATCGCCCTCATCAATGACCCCAACGTAAATGTTGCTGGAGCCAATCCTGCAACTATCCAGTGCCCAGTGCCGGATGGTTTTTCTGATTCGAACCTGATTACACCCTATGCCGGAATTGCGTTAGTGTATCAGCGGATTGCCACAGAACCGGCGATCGCCTCTGTTGAAAATCCCCTGGCGCAAGCAAAACAGTTAAACACCTCAATTATTCAAGACAATCCCGATGCCCGAACGATCCAGGATTTGCCCAACGGCTGGCTCTGGACTGAAGACATGATCGAAGAGTGGAACACATTGAATACCCGGCCAGTCGAAAACTGATTGGCTGGAAAGATTCGGGAATCGGCGTAGATTTGCGTGAAGGTATACCCATTTGCCAAGAATCCACGCTAGATGATTTTTGGGAACGCTTGCCATGCAAGGGTTTCGGAGCATCATTCTGAATGAAACCGTTGATTTTGCGGTCGCGTCACGGCCACAAGGTCTAAAAAATGCATAAAGCCTCGTGGATTTTGGTTTCCATAGACTTGGGCCGTAGAAGTACCAAACGAGTAGATGGCATCTTCCTCAACTATGACGACCATTAGCGATGTGCTGTATAAGCAGGTGGCTGCGCGCCCTGACACGATCGCCCTGATTGATGCACGGCAAAACCTTGCCCTCAGCTTTGCCGAATTGGACAAAGCCGCTCGCCGTGTGGAGCAAGCCTTGACGGTTGCTGGATTGACGTCGGGCGATCGTGTTTTGCTGTTCCAACCGATGTCGGCGGTATTGTACGTGGTGCTAATGGCACTGTTTCGTCAGGGCATGGTGGCCATGTTCGTCGATCCCTCAGCGGGGAAGGGACACCTGGAACGGTGTTGTGCGATCGCCCCACCCCAGGCCTTCATTGCCAGTCCCAAAGCCCAAATGTTGCGGTTGGTTTCGCCGCCCCTGCGCCAAATTCCCACAGCGTTTGTCACCGTTGGGACACAGATCCGACGGCTTCGCATCCCGGCGCTCTCCCTCAGTGGCAAGTCCACGGTTTCCTCTCCCATTCGACCCTCGAAAAATCCCCCGATCGCTCCAGCCACGATTGATGCGGGTCATCCCGCCCTGCTCACCTTCACGAGCGGCAGCACAGGAAAACCCAAAGCCGCCCTGCGAACCCATGCCTTTTTGCTGGCGCAGCACAACACCCTAGCTCACAGCCTATCGCTGCAAGCGGAGGCGATTGATTTGACGACGCTGCCCATTTTTGTGCTGGCGAACCTGGCATCGGGGGTAACGAGTTTGATTCCCGATGCGGATCTGCGATTCCCTGGCAAGATCAAGGCAGGTACAGTAATGCGTCAGATCCATCGCTATCAACCCCAAAGCACCGCTGCCTCCCCCGCATTTCTGGAGCGGCTGGCAGAGTATTGTGAGGAAACATCTCAATCCCTCCCCAGTTTTCAGCGTATCTTCAGCGGCGGAGCGCCCGTTTTTCCCTTCCTGCTGGAGCGATTGCAGCGCCTCGCGCCCCAGGCAACGGTGACAGCGGTGTATGGCTCCACGGAAGCAGAACCTATTGCCCATATTGCCTACAGTGACATTGCCGCGGGCGATCGCACCGCCATGAGCCAAGGCAAAGGCCTCCTCGCCGGAAAACCCGTGCCAGAAATCCAGCTCCGCATCTTGCAGCACCCCTTAAAAGCCCCGATTCCGCCCCTTTACCAGGCGGAGTTCGACGCAAAATGCTCTCCGCCTGACACCATCGGAGAAATTGTGGTCAGCGGCAACCATGTCCTTTCCGGCTACCTGGATGGGGAAGGAGATGCCGAAACCAAGTTTCGGGTCGCAGGGGTTCCCTGGCATCGCACGGGAGATGCGGGTTACCAGGATGCGCAGGGGCGCATCTGGCTGCTAGGCCGATGTGCAGCCCGCATCGATGATGAGCGGGGACGCATCTATCCCTTTGCGGTAGAAGCCGCCGCCCAATCGTTTCCCAATGTTCGCCGCACCGCGCTGGCTAACCACGGCGGCAAACGGATTTTGTTGGTGGAATGGAACGGAGACGCTAGAGACCCAGATGCCCTCAAGCAAGCACTAAGCTGGGCCAAGCTCGATCAGGTGCGATCGCACCCTATCCCCCTCGATCGCCGCCACAATGCCAAAGTGGACTACCCCGCTCTTGAGCAACTGTTGGAAGACTTGGACTAAGGGCTGGCTGTTGGCATGTCAGCACTATCGCTTTGGGAAGGGCGATCGACTGCTCCTAGTGCAAAAAGTGCAGATCGCTGCACTTCTGATAACCCTCTCGCACCAGTAATATTTGTATTCTCATAAGGACGAGGAATACGCAATACAGTCAAACATTTGCCTGTACTCACCTGCCACAATCTAACAGTCGCATCATCACTGCCCGTAGCTAACCGTTGTCCATTAGGGCTAAAGGCAACCGAACTAATCCAATTCGTATGTCCCACGAAGGTTTGATGGCATTCACCTGTATCCACCTGCCACACCCGAGCAGTCGCATCACCACTGCCTGTAGCCAACCACTGTCCATTAGGGCTAAAAGCAACTGAACTGATCCAATTCGTATGTCCCACAAGGGTTTGATGACATTTGCTTGTGCTTACCTGCCATAGTCGGACAGTGGCATCACCGCTGCCCGTAGCTAGCCATCGCCCATCAGGACTAAAAGCGATTGAGTTAATCCAATGAGCATGCCCCATAAAGGTTTGATGGCATTCACCTGTGCTTACCTGCCATAGCCGGACAGTCGCATCACCGCTACCTGTAGCTAGCCATCGCCCATCAGGACTAAAAGCAACCGAACTAATCCAATTCGTACGCCCCGTAAGAATTTGATGACATACACCTGTGCTGATTTTCCACAATCGGACGCTAGCGTCACCACTACCTGTAGCCAGCCATTGTCCGTTAGGGCTAAAGGCAATCGAGTTGACCCAGCTTGTATGTCCTCTCAAGATCTGGCGGCATTCACCCGTACTTGTTTGCCATAACCTAGTAGTAGCATCAGCACCGTCCGTAGCTAGCCATTGACCATCAGGGCTAAAGGTAATCGAACCAACCCGATTAATATGTCCCGTTAAAGACTTGCAACATTTACCCGTGCTGATTTTCCATAGCCGGATAATAGCATCACTACTTCCTGTGGCTAGCCATTGACCATCAGGACTAAAGCCTACAGAATCGACCCAATTAGTGTACCCTACAAAGGTTTGGTGACATTTACCTGTGCTCACCTGCCATAGACAAACAGTAGCGTCAGCGCCGCCCGTAGCTAGCCATTGACCATCAGGACTAAAGGCTACAGAACTAATCCAGTTAGTATGACCCGTCAAAACCTGGTGACATTCGCCCGTGCTTACCTGCCACAGCCGAATAGTAGCATCAGTACTGCCCGTAGCTAGCCATCGCCCATCGGAACTAAAGGCTACAGAACTAACCCGATTAGTATGCCCTGTCAACGTTTGACAACATTCACCTGTGTTTACCTGCCATAACCGGATAGTGGTGTCACTACTTCCTGTGGCTAGCCATCGCCCATCAGGACTAAAGGCTACAGAACCTACCCAGTTAGTATGCTCTGTAAAGGTTTGATGGCATTTGCCCGTGCTTACTTGCCAGAATCGGATAGTGGTATCATCGCTTCCCGTGGCCAGCCATCGCCCATCGGGACTGAAAGCAACCGATCTAATCCGGCTGATATGACCAGTCAAAGTTCGATAACACTCGCCTGTGCTTACCTGCCACAAACGGATAGTGTGATCGTCGCTTCCTGTAGCGAGCGATTGTCCATCGGGACTAAAGGCTACTGCTCTAGCCCAGCTTGTATGTCCTGTCAAGATCTGCCAGCATTCGCCTGTGCTTACTTGCCATAATCGGATAGTAGCATCGCTGCTTCCCGTGGCTAGCCATTGACCATCAGGACTAAAGGCTACTGAATTAATTTGGTAGGTATGTCCAGCTAAGGTCTGCCAACATTCACCTGTGCTCATCTGCCACAGTCTAGTATTGGCATCATCACTACCCGTGGCTAGCCATTGACCATCAGGGCTGTAAGCCATTGAAGTGATGATGCCACATGGATGGGTCAAAGCTGGTTTAATCCAATAGGTATTGGCTAAATTGATGCCATGTAGCTGCATACCCTTTAAGTAAACTTGTCTAAGAGTCAGTTGACAGAGGTCAAGTTTTTGAATTTCTGATTGAGATTGACATAGTAGATTTAGTAGGTTTCCAGCGGCATAACTGTCATGCAAACAATGATTTAGTCGAATTGTCACAAGAGAAGACACTACTTGCATTTTCAAGTTTTCAATTCCAGCCGCAATCGGATTTAGAATCAGGCGTACTTGTGTTTCTCGTACATAGTCTTTGGTAGTCGCTTTGATCAGGGCATGACTGTGGAACAAAGCAAAGTTCTGAGTTTTAATTTCTGCGGAAACCTTAGTGACAAAGCGATCTGTGAGGTATTCCATCACCACATTTTGGAGGGTAAAGCCTTCCTCACTGCGCTCGACTAGAGAGCGTCTTCTCAGCGACTCCAACGCTTCAAGTAGTTCTTGCGTTGAAATCGGTTCCAGAATGTCGTCTTTGAGTTCCTCAATGGGCGTTGCTTCGCGGTTGATGGCGAGCCAGTACATCACGGACTGTCCCCGTTCGGTTAGGCGTTCAAACTGTTGCTCTAGCAAGTCTCGAATATCGCCAAACAAGCCTGGGCCTTGCGCCAGAAACTCAGCAATATTGCTGCCAAACAAATCCTGGATGGTGTTGGCTGCAATCTTCAGCGCTAGTGGGTTCCCGCTGTAGTAGTCAAACACCTGCTTCCATTGGGTATCGGTTTCATTCAGTCCCTCCGCTTTTAGAAACTCTTGCCCAGCAAACTCCTCTAGTCCTTGTAGTCCGTAGGAGCGCACCGGGCGATTGCGGCCTTCTAGACGTGCGACCTCTCTCGGCTTTTCGCGACTCGTCAGCACTACACAGCTTTGATGCCGTGCCTCGCCCACTCGTTGAATCAGCGTGCCATAGCCTTCGTATCCAGCGCGATACTGGCCTGCCCATGTTCTGCCCTCCAAAATGGACTCGGCATTGTCCAGCACAACCAAACAGCGGGATTGATTCAAGTAATGCACCAGCCGCGTCACTGCGTCACCCAGCGCTTTTGGTAACTCCGTCTCTTGCTGCGCCGATAGAAACTTGACCACATCTTCCAGAATCTTCTCGACAGGAGGCGCTTCCCGTAAGCTACGCCAGATCACATATTCAAATTCGGCTTGGACAGCATCGACTAGCTGTGCAGACAGAGCGGTTTTGCCCATCCCGCCCATACCAATCAGTGCCACCAGGCGACACTTGTCTACTACTACCCATTGCCGTAACAGCAGCATCTCGGCTTCCCGCCCATAAAAGATGGAGGCATCTGGGGCTTCTAGAAGATCGACTCGGGATTCGCGCTGGGGTGTGATAGACGCTTGGGGTTCTGCTTCCGTTGCCTCGGGCAATCCGTAATCCGTGGGTTCTAATTCCAACTCAAAGGCTTGGAACAGAGCGCGTACTGAGGTTTCATCAATGGGGTTGGAGCGATCGCGAATCTTCCGAATTGTTTTGATACTCAGATTGGCACGTTCTGACAGTTCGGCTTGGGTGAAACGCTTGCCGCCTTTTTCTATATCTTGGGCGGTGGCGATCGCCCCTTCCAGCTTTTCTTGGCCGCGATCGGTCAGGACAATTCCACGTTGGCGCTTGCTCATGGCGGTGGGGAGGCAGATAACGACTCAGGAAATCGGGAAGTTAAGGGAAAGTTCTCGATTTTGAATCGATGGTATCCGATTTTTCTCTAAATCTGTAATAGTCGAAATGCTTATCAAATCTAGTCTTCAGAATTGAGCATCAAGTTTCTCACAAAATTCTCCTATCATGCTCAAAATGCCTGGGAAATCCCAGCCTGAGGCTCAACAATACGGCTATCTCGTTCAAGGAGAAGTCACCCATGCAACACCGTGCTTCCCAGAGCTGGCTCATGCGACTTGTGTCGAAGGTCTTGAAATATTTCTTCCTTGGCCTTGCAGGCTGCGCCCTAGCCTACATCATCTCTGCGCTTTTTGACTTGCCATTCATTGCTTACATCGTCGTTTTTGTGCTCAAGCACTTCGCATCCCGCGTGTCCGTCCTGATGATTTTCCTGGTCGTCATTGCTGTCGTGGCTGAGTCCATCCAGTAAATGCATTTCAAAATGGGGGATTGCCAGAATATGACTCCCCTTGCCCTAACCCTTAACCGATGCACTCCGTCTAGTTTTCTAAAGGTGAAAGTTCATGCTCTCGCTTAGCGATCCATCTGCCGAACTCTTTGACCAGCCCGTCGATGGCGTTGTTGAAGCTACGATTACAGGGCGAAACCCCGGGCGCGTCCGTGCGCTGGGCACAAGCTGGCCAGGAAAGCTTTGTGTCCCAGACCCCAACAGGATGATTCCGCCTGGTACAGAGGTCTATGCCGTTGGGCTGAGTGGCAATACCTTGTGGATTTTGCCATCGTGGTAATTGAGCGTGTCCCAATTCTGTGAAAACCAATCTGTGAAAACCAAGATCTACCCTGACCTATACGCGCGATGCGATACATTGATGAGGATGTTGAAGACGACTCCTGGATTCTCCCCAAAGCCCTATGAGCAATGCCGTTGCATGGACAGCCGATGCCGAAGCGCGTCTCAAGGAAATTCCCTTCTTTGTTCGTCCTGCTGCCCGCAAGAAGATTGAAAAGTTTGCTCAGGAAGCAGGAATTGCCCAAATCACCATCGAAGTCTACGAACAAGCCAAGAAAAAGTTTGGTTAAGGGTCGAAACGGCGGGTTGCGATTGGCGAGATGAAGGCTCCGTCCATTGCCAGTAAGCATCTACCAAGGGTTTAATGTCGCAAAAATTGATGTAATCCCTTTGGAAGAGAATGCCAAAACTTAAGCATGACTTCGCCTTTCAATCGAAGGCTGCAGCATTCTTCACGCTAGGATCGCGGTAGATGTATGCGATACAAATGCTAGCTATTTGCGTTAGTGCTAGTGGCATCACCTTTGCTAGCCATTCGATGGTATTTCGCTTAAAGACGAGCCGTAAGGAATTTAGACAGCGGCCAATACCCCGTTGTTTGTTGTTGCTCCTCAAGACCTAACAACGCACTCCCAACCCTATCTCCATACCATGCAAATGACTTCTATGGCTTCCGATCAACAGGTTAAACAGTATGTTGCTTACTGGTTTCAGCTTGGAAAGCGCGTCATGCTCCGAAACGGCAGAGAGGCGGTATTACCTGAGCCTGTGATTCAGGGCGATCGCTACAGTGAAGCGTTTGAAGCGTGTTGGAAACGGTTGCAATCACCGGAGTCAGGCGATTGCTATTTAGAAGGAACATCGCAGACGATCCAGGAACTCCTGTCTACCGATTGGAACATTTCGCCCTGCGCCCGTTGTGGCATGCCCGTTCCCATGCTCGACCTGGGCGTGATGGATATGGGATGCCCCTGCGCCGACCTTCAAAACTGGCCAAATGATGAGCTGCCTCGTCCGCGGCCTCCTATCGACAGCAATTCACGGTTAGGGAGCATTCGTGATCGGTTGCAGCGATCGCCCTCCAATAATTAAACCCCCGTTACAGAGCATTGCTTTTGAGAACCCTAGCAGTGCAAGAGTTCCCAGAAAGCCTCTTGTGGATTGGATAGAATCCAGCAACCGCAAGCATTAGCGAGCTATTCTGGGGGGCTTAAACTGGTTGATTAACCAAACTTTTCCCCCTTGTCCCTTCTCTCCTTTTCCAGCAAGGAGAGAAGGGACAAGGGGGAAGGCTACCGTCACGTTCAAAGCCCCTAGCTCGCTTTGGGGAGGGGTTTGGGGTGAGGGCTTATGAATTTTGTTAGTCAATCAGAGATCTAAATCAGATGGAATAGGCGACCTTCCCGCAGTTGCACCACAGGGTTATCGGACATCCGCACCAGCTGTTCATCGTGGGTGGTGATGATGACAGTGATGCCGATCGAGTTCAGCTTTTTCAGGATCTTGATCACCTGTTGCGAATTGTCATGATCCAAGTTGCCCGTTGGTTCATCGGCGAGCAGTACAGGGGGTGTGCCGACGATCGCCCGAGCGATGCTAACGCGCTGCTGTTCGCCCCCAGAGAGCTGATCGGGGAAACATTCGGCTTTATCTTGCAGCCCTACCATGCGCAAGGTGGGCAGCAGGCGACGACGAATCTCTTTGCGGGTATAGCCCTGCGCCCAGAGGACAAACGCCACGTTCTCATAGACCGTGCGGCGAGGGATCAGCTTATAGTCCTGAAACACAACACCGATGCGGCGACGCAACATGGAGAGGCGATCGCCCTTTAGGGTTGCCAGGTCAATGCCATCTACCAGAATTTTGCCGTCCGTCGGTTTCTCGGCTCCGTAGAGCAGTTTCAAGAGGGTTGATTTGCCTGAACCCGACGGCCCTGTGACAAATAAGAACTCACCGCGCTTCACCTGCAAGTTCAGGTTGATTAGTGCCTTTGCCCCATTGGAGTAGGTTTTCTGGATGTTGTGAAACCGCACCATAATCCGGGATTGGCGGCGAGGATCTGTTTCCTTGCCCAGACTAAAGGCCGGGGTTTCCAGGGAAGGGAAGGAAGTGAGGGGGCGATCGCTAACAGAAGTCATTTACAGGGTTTGCTCTAAAGGTTGTAAATACGAAACTGGGACAACAAACGAACCAAACGGAAGACATTGCAGAAGAGATCGGTGTGCGAGCAATCGGCAAGAAATGAGGATAAAACAAAGTGTTTGGCGTTGCCGTCCTAGATGCAACCACACGTTTAATTCTTTCCTAAAGAATAGATTGATACCTCAAAATTTTCGCTCAATCATACCGGATTTTCATCAATTCAAAACATGCTACTGCCGTTTGAACGTTAATTTTTTTGGAATAATCTACCGCGATCGATTTAGCCATTACTGGGGATCAGTATTAGCCCAACAACGAAACGACGGATTTCCATGCAAAGTGCGGCAGCACAAGCATTCGCCGCCAGCGCCACGGTTCCTGATACAGACGATACACCCATTCCAAGCCATTGTTTCGTAGCCACCCTGGAGCCCGGTTTTTGCTGCCCGACCAAATATCGAAGCTGCCGCCTACCCCGATCCAAATTGCCTGGGGACACAGCGCTCGGTTCTCAGCAATCCACAACTCTTGCCGGGGAACTCCCATGCCCACCAGAATGATGTTGGGCTGGAGGACTTTGAGCCGCTGCTTCATTGCCTCTAGTTCTTCCCCTTGCACATACCCATGCTCGGTGCCTGCGATCGCCAGCTCTGGAGCCTTTCGCTGCCAGCCACGAGCGGCCAGCTCGCTCACGCCCGGTGCGCCTCCGTAGAAAAAGGCACTAGGGCGATCGCCATTGGCTAGTGTCATTGATGCGGCCTGATGCAGCAAAACTTCGGCCAGCTCAATCCCAGGGCAGCGCTGCACCGCCTTACCCCGTAGCCAAAGGTAGAACACCACGCCGACCCCATCGGGGATGACCAAATCGGCCTCTTGAATCACCGTGGCCAGGGATGGCATTTTCTCGGTCAGCATGGCCATCTCGGCATTCAGCGTTACCACATGCGCCCCCTGCTGCTGTCGCAGACGCTCGGTGAGCCAGCGGGGATAGTCTTGCAATAGGTGGATCGGACAGCCCAACACCGATGCCGATTGGGGAGATTCGGATTCCGATAAGCTTTCCAGCAATTCTGGCATATGCCCACGCCCTGTTTTAGTAAGCACTCGATGGCAAAGATCCCAAAAATCCTACCACCAAAGTCATCAAATGGTGCGATTGCCTGAGGCGAGAACACCTCGCATTAACGCTAAGCATTGTACTCAAGGTTGGGAGCAATAGACGTACAAATTTTTTAGCCGGGGCGATCGCCCGACGCCATGCACCGTATCTAAGAAAATAGTGCCCAACTCCTGCTCCAACCGTTGTTTCTGGCAGATCCAGTCCTTACGCAATCCCTTCGTTATCCTGAAACCGATTGAAGCAGGAGGAGCACTCCAAAGATTTGCACTCAGTCTGTAGAAAATCAGGGCGATTTGGGAGTCTTTACTGCCTGTGTCAATGAAACGTAATATCTGTTTGCTACGGCCTGATGCGTTGAGATTAGAACGGATAATTTCTTGAAAGAGTTGCTGCGCGGGTCTTTCAAGAAATTATTCGGTTTTACGGAAGCACATAGCGTTACAAGAACCTACTCCTTATATTAGCTTCATCTCTCCGAAGCAGAATGGGAGTCGTTATGCTTAGATGTTGGCCATTTCTCTCGGGAATGCCATCGGTGGCTTCAAGCCAGATTCATCAAAGGCACTGTCCATACGTTAGGGCTCACCATCATCAGGGTAATCAAGGACTGGCAATTTCCATGCATTCTGACGACTCTCCTCCTTTCTCCGAACCCCCTTCCAACGAAACCCGCTCTCCAGAGGCGCTACCAACGCCCTCCGTAGGTGACATGGCGGTTGCGGATCTTGGGGGCTTGCTGCCGACCCCGCCTCCAGATTTCCGTTCGGGGTTTGTGGGTATCGTGGGGCGTCCCAATGTGGGCAAGTCCACCTTAATGAATGCGCTGGTAGGGCAAAAGATTGCTATTACCTCTCCCATTGCTCAAACCACCCGCAACCGTCTGCGGGGCATTCTCACCACGCCCCGTGCCCAAATTATTTTTGTGGACACCCCTGGCATCCACAAGCCCCATCACGAGCTGGGTAAGGTGATCGTTCAAAACGCACGCCTCGCCATTAATTCTGTGGATGTGTTGCTGTTTGTCGTTGATGGAACGGTGGCAGCGGGGCGGGGCGATCGCTTCGTCGCCACCCTGCTCGAAAAGGCCGACACCCCCGTCATCCTTGGCATCAACAAAAGCGACCAGCAGCCCCAAGATGCTGTCGAGTTAGACGAGAGCTACCAGATCCTGGCTGCTGAGCAAAACTGGCAGGTCCAAAAAATCTCGGCTCTCACGGGCGAAGGATTAGAACCGCTACAGGATCGATTAATTGAGAGCCTGGAACCTGGCCCCTACTATTACCCACCCAAACTAGTCACTGACCAGCCCGAGCGCTTCATCATGGGCGAGCTAATCCGCGAGCAAATTCTGCGGCTGACTCGCGAGGAAGTACCCCATTCCGTGGCGATCGCCATCGACCGGGTTACTGAAAAGCCCGAAATCACTGAAGTCCTGGCTAGCATCCATGTGGAACGTGATTCCCAAAAAGGCATCCTCATCGGCAAAAAAGGTAGCATGATCCGCGACATCGGTACCGCCGCCCGCGAACAAATCCAAAAGCTGATCATGGGCAAGGTTTATTTAGAACTCTTTGTCAAAGTCCGCCCCAAATGGCGGCAATCTCGCCTCTACCTTTCCGACCTGGGATATCGCGTCGAAAACGACTAGCACCACGCCACCAGTTGAATATTCGACCACAGAGACACAGAGGACATAGAGTCTGCTCTCCGTGCTCTCTGCGCCTCTGTGGTTCCATACTTACCCAATCCTGAAGTCTCACCATCCAACTTGTGTTCACCGTACACTAGGTAATTAGCCAATCGATTCAATTGGTCATGCTCGATAGTTTGTGCAAAATGCGTTAGAACTAAACAGCTTCGTTTTTTTAGGTACTCTCCCGATACAAATGGCACGACATACGCAGGCACACCTTACCCGACGCATCGAAAAATTTCGCTCCGCCGCCTACAAGGAACAGAAGAAGGAGCAGATGCAATACTACATGGGCGCAAAACTATTAGAGGTTGGTGTCGATCCCAATAATGTGGTTTACCGCTGGTCATCGCAGATCAAGGGTAATGATGAAGAATGGACGATTAGTGCCTACTGGGGACAATCAAAGGAGGAGTTATCGTAATAGGAGGAAAGCTTCCGATCCAAATAGAATGGGTATCCATTCCTCCCAGGATCCGTTAGCCAATGCATAGCGCATCAGACGCGATTCGCCCATTCAACAAAACCGCTATCCCAAAGCCCCCTGGGGAAGCGATTGCCCTTCAAACCCCTCACCTCTGCGTAGAAATTGGCGCAGGTCAGGGGTTATTTGCCGTGCAATTCTCCCAAACGCATCCAGATATGACGTTGATTGCGATCGAGCGCACCCAGATGCGCTTTGCCAAACTGCACCAGCGTATTGCCCATAATCCCTGCCCCAACGTCATCCCCATTCGTGCCAACGCTGTCCATTGGATTGCCCACTACCTTTCCGAGCATTCAGTGGATGCCTATTTCATCCTCTACCCCAACCCCTATCCCAAAGCCAGCCAGCGCAATAAACGCTTCCACGCCATGCCCTTTATGGGCTACCTGATCGCCACCCTAAAACTAGGCGGAACCCTTACCCTTGCAACCAATCAAGCTTTCTATCACGCCGAAGCCAAAGCAATGCTGACACAAGTTTGGAGCTTGTCCTGTGTGAGCGATCGCCTCATTTCTAATGGCGATCGCCCCCGCACCCATTTCGAGAAAAAGTACCTGGAACGGGGCGATCGGTGTACGGAGTTGGTCTTCAGGAGGGATTTCTGAGCCTATGCCTTTGAGTATTGGAATGGGCGATCGCTAAGATAAAGGATATTCCAATAGTCAAATACCCGATTTGAAATGAAAACCTTGCCACTCACGCAACCTATTTCACTGGAAATTCCTGCGCTCCCAAGGGCGGCATTGGATGAGTTATATCACTTTCTGCAATATATGCAGTTTAAGTATCAACTTGATTTGGAAGCAACGCTAGAACAACTGGAAGACGAAATCGATGGGTTTGATGCAGAGGTGGCATTACAGGAATCTGGAACTATTCCTCTCGATGCCTTGAAACAAGAGCTAGGACTGGAATGAGCTATCAAATCCTCATTTTGCCCGCAGCACAGAGGCAACTGAAAAAACTACCAGCAACCTTTCAACAAGCGTTGGTCACTCGAATTGAGTATCTTGCAGAAAATCCCAGACCTGCGAACTGCAAGAAGCTAAAAGGACGGCAGAATCAGTATCGAATAAGAGTCGGTGACTATCGCATTATCTACAGCATTGAGGACGCTAGGTTAGCCGTGCGTGTCATTAAAGTTGGTCATCGACGGGATGTTTATGAAGCTTAACTAGTGCGTTTCATCTGCAAGATCAAATGTTTAGCTGGTTATACGGCAATTCAACTTAGATAGGTCTTTGCAAATCACTGTAATAGGTGCGATCGCCCTCCATATTCAACTAGAGGGATAGCGGTCTACCACTCCTTCAACATGCAAGGGATAATTGTTGAAGTGCTGTCACCCAGTACCGAAGCCTTCGGCATCGACCAAAAATATGAGGACTACAAGCCGCTTGAATCCCTAGACTCACATCTTGCACATTGCCAAAACTAGAACCCAAAACCCCTATTTTTGCGGCGCTTCGCACCGCAAAAATAGGGGTTTTGGGTTTTGTTGCAAGATATGAGTAGAGGAACATGTCTTGGTTCCTCAGAATAGCCAACGGGTTGAATGTTGTCGCCGCACATCATCCAATACCTGGGAAACGGCTGTGTATGAGGTGGGCGATCGCTTACTCCTCAAAAGCATTGGTCTAGAAGTTGCGATCGCTGACCTCTATCGTGGGCTTGATGATTAGCCGTATTCCAATACCAATCCCTGAGAACTCGCTATCGCTCATTCGGGAAATCCTCGCAGGGTGGGGAAGCAAACATTCCACAGAAAACAGATCGGGGTTTGCTATTTTTTGGACTCGGTGTCAGAGGTTATCGGCGGCCACTGGCGATTGATAGCAGCAGCCGACTGAGAATACGGCCATCCTCCAGTTGATACAGGTTAAATTCCCCGTTCAGTTGTGTCATCAGTGTTTGGCAAATCGCCAGGTGGAGCCCAGGGGGGCGATCCAAGATGGAGGGAGCTAGCCAGTCAGCAGGGCGTCCGTTAGTTAACTCCTCCAGCAATAGCGGTTCGACCATGCCATTGTCTGTGATGGAGATTTCTAGCCAACTTGCATCGAGCAGGCGGCACCAGATATCGAGTCGGCCCCCAACGGGGGATCGGAAGCAGGCCATCGTGAGAATTTCGCCCAGGACTAGCTCGATTTTGTGGATATCGCCACCAATGTCCACAACGCTATCGTTGTGGACTTGCGACCAGAGTTGGCGTTGATGGATGAGGCCTTCGACGCGCTCCAGCGCTCGCTTTAGCAAGCTAGTGAGGGCGATCGTTCCAAAGCTGGCCTGCATCTGCCACTGCTCGTGTTTCAGCAGCGGAGCCATCGAGGAAAGCATGTTGCCCAAATGCCGCAGAATTTGGTGGTACCGCATACTGGCCAGGGCGTCTTTCTGGTGACTGAGTTCATTCAGCCGCTTCACATTGTCATTCAGGTCACGGAAAATTTCTTCAATGCGGCGATGCTTGTACCAATTCAGGCGTTCTAGGTACGATCGCTGACCACTCAAGGTTTTTGTCATAAGCAGGTGGCGGCGCGACCAGGCCAATTGATTGCCCAGCGCGGACAGAGCATTGAGTTGTCGCTCGGGCCAATAACGGCTGACAGCATCAGCCACCACGATCACCCCTGTGACTTCATGGTCGGGGCTGGTATGCAACCCCAGCGCCAGAACCTGCCCAATTTCTATTCCATTGAGCCACTGACGGGTTTCGGCATCAATTTCGTCAATGCTCATGGGCACAACGCCTTCGGCTTGCATTGCCCATTGCAACAGGGGATCGGTCTGGGTTGGAATGGAGGCGTCTAGATTCACGCCAAATTTGGCATTGCCGATGATGGCCGCC
Source organism: Cyanobacteria bacterium J06638_20 (assembly GCA_039819245.1). Taxonomy (GTDB): domain Bacteria; phylum Cyanobacteriota; class Cyanobacteriia; order Elainellales; family Elainellaceae; genus Vacuolonema. The sequence continues at coordinate 8,541 of JBCBSJ010000024.1, read as the reverse complement.
GAAATTTTGGCAATTTGGTGACGGGTTGGCCAGGTGATCAGGGCTGCTAGCGGTGCATCCAGTACACGCGCAATTTGCTGCATGGCGGCTCGCTCCAGCACCTCCAGCAGCGGCGTCTGTTGCAGGGCGTCGATACCCCATTGGATCATCTGGTTGACATTATTCTGCTGCTCGGTTTGACGTTGAAGCTGCCACTGGTGCAGAGTAATTCCCAGTTGTTGGCTGACGATCCGCAAGACCTCGCGCTCATCCCGATTCCAGGTACGGGCGGATTCTTGCCCAACCACCAGCAAGGCTTCGAGGGGATGCCCTGGGGTGGTGCTACACACCAGCAGCGACTGCATTCCAATGTTGAGCAGGTCGCTGCGCCATGCCATTAACTTCAGGTCATCTTCCAGATTCTCTACTGCCACCGCGCCGGAGCTACGCTCTAGCATGTTCCAGTCGACTGGATTCAGCGCGTCTAGAGAATTGGGCAGAGCCTGGCGGTGGGTGGGGCGGTATTGATGGCAGACCTCAAACACCTCTTTGTCAGTCGAGTAAAGCAACACCAGGAAATAGCTGGCTCGGAGGCGCTTACACAAAACTTGTGCTGTTTGTTGTAGGGTTGCTTCCCAGTCGTCTTCGCTAAAGACTGACTGGGCAATTTCGGCGGTCAGGGTTTGATCCACTTTCACTTGCTGGACGGTTTGTTCCATTTCTTCCAGCGGAGCAGTGAGCGCGATGAGTTGGGCGACACTGCGCAAGTAGTTTTTTTCTTCTTCGCTCCAGATCCGGGCTTCTTTGCCTTCGACCGCAATAAAGCCGAAGAGTTCGTCGCGCAAAAGAATCGGAGCAGCCAGGAGCGATCGCGCCTGGATTTTTTGCATCAACCGCCCGGCCATATCGGCCTTAAGCGAACTCTGGGCTTCCCCAATGGAGACAATCTGATCTGCGGCCATCGCCTGGTAGAAGCTGTTGATCTCCTGTGCCGTAAATCCATTCGTGGTGGTTTCTCCCACCCGTTCCTTACGGTTGCCGGTGCGCCACCAGAAATAGCGCCGCTCAGACTCAAACCAATACACATTAGTGCTGGTGGGAGCAATGAAGCGATGAGTTTCAACGACAACGGCATCCAGCCGTGCTTCGAGGTTGGGGAGCGATCGCAATTTGCCCATCAACATCATCAGCGGCTCAGCCGGGCGTTTGGCCTGTTGTCGGGTGGTATCTTCCTCCACCTGATACAAGGCTGCAGCCAAGGTGCCCAGCAAAATCGATAGGCGAGCTTTTTCCTCGGCATGGGGCGAAACGCCCCACAGGGCTGATCCCAGCAAAATGACGCCCAGACAGCGATCGCGATAGCGAATCGGAAAAATAACTGTGCCTTGAATGCCATATTTCTTAGCCAGTTTGCGCCAATCTCCCGCACGTGGCTCATCCTGCAAGTCGGGCACCCCCATCGGGCGTTGCTGAATGACAACCTGCTCTAGCAAATCCCCAGGCGTCAGCGAAAACGGTTGCTTAATTGCCGTGGTTTCGCTACCGACGATGCTGGATCCCTTCCCGACCAAGCGGTGGGTGTCTCGGTTATAGCGCCCAATCCAAATCACGGAGTAGTCCAGTTCCCGCTTCAGATAATCCAGCACAGTATCCAGCAAAATCTCCTCGGATTCGGCTTCATGCAAAGCCTGGAGCGTTTGCTTTAAGGCAACGAGCTGTTTTTCGTGACTGGCGGGTTGTTTGGGAGACCCCATTGATTTGCTCCTGCGTTCCCCTTAGCGATCGCCCTCGAAGCTAGACATAAGTAAGCCAGTGGCCTGCACTAACTGCACCGAGGGAATCGCGTCCAAAAAAAACTGCCCAGCCCCATTGGTAATAGGTTAATGGGAGGCATGTTTGGTGGTTCGGGGCATGTGTCGATTATCACGATCCTGCGTTTAGGTTACCCTGGCTAGCAATTGTTCTCTGTGCATCAAAGGGCGCGACCCTTTGCACAAAAGAGCATTATCTTTAAGGGTTGAGCATGGTAAGGGGATGAAGATAATGCAGCTGGGTAGACCGACGAAAAATCATTCAGTAACTAAGAGACCTTCAGTAACTAGGGTGGATGATGCAGCCTGAATCGAATGTAGACCATGCCTTTTCGACACGGAGTGAAATTGCTAACCATTCACAAGTTTGTCTCAACTATACAAAAAGCACCCATGAGACGAGCCTTGTGCGTCAATCCAATGATCACGTGTCAATTTGGCAATCCCAACATGCTCTACGCTAAATCACACCGGGGACCGAAAATATTTCTTCTAGAGCGTAGCTAAAAAATACGAACCGCTCCACCCGACCCCTACAAAATTTAGCGTGTTATTTGATACGATGATTCCCTATCTACCCAGAAATGTATCGGAATGTAAACAAGATTTGGCAGGCTCCTGTTGGTTCGGCGTTAGCCATGGGTTTAGATCAGTTGTGCAGCAAGATAATTAAATTAATCTGACAATAGATTAGCTCGACAAGGGAGCGGGCGATCGCCCTACCCCATACTCGTTCCCTTTATCCCTATAACAGCACCCTGTATATCCTGCCAGCCCATTTTACAAGGATTTTGATGAGGTTTTTCCCTCATGATCCCTTTAGCCGAATGGGGTTAGCCAAATGTAGAGCTGTTCCATCCCCAGAGATAGCCCTTGGCATCGGCAAACTCAATGTAAATGCGATTGGTCGGAACGCCCGTTGCAGTGCTAATTTGCTGGCAAAAATCCTGGCTCATGGCTTTGGTCTGATCAGGGCTGAAAGCCCCGACACTCTTGACTTCGACGTAGCATACTGGATCGGTGCTGCCTCCGAAGGTCATGGGAACATCGCTTTCAAACGCTGTCATCACGTAGGACTCTGGCTTGCGGGTATGGTTGGCAAGGCTGGCCGAAAGCTGCTTGAGCATGGTTTCGACGTCGGGTTTCTCGGGAGTTGGCAGAGAGGTTTGAACTTTGATCAGGGGCATAATCTATAGACCTTAAATAAAATAGACCGTAAACAATCGTCAAAAACCAACCGGGCTTATAGAAAGCGTTTCTTTCTGCTTTCTAGGAGAAAAGATGTCGTTCATCCAACCTCCCATAATGGGACATATATATTAGTGATACGTTGCTTGATCTGTTTCCATCAAGCCTTGAAGCTTTCAGGGATAAAGGGCTGGGCGATCGCATCATTGCCTGTTCCACCCCCATTTTTGCTCATTTCGCTCGGTTTGCAGCAGGAGTACCGATGGAATTTGGCATGATGAAGAAGTAAGCGCGGGAAGGGAGCAACAGGATGCGGCGATACCTGTGGATTGGGATGATAGCTGTCTTGCTGTTTTTGGGGTGGGGATGGGGCCAGGCTCCAGTGATCGCACGACCCGTTGATGCAGCTCCGCCAGTCGTGGTTGAACATGTTCAGCAGTTTCTCTCGCAGGAGGCCCATTTGGCTCCATCCCAAGCGAAGATTCAGCAGGTGGAGGCCGTCACCTGGCATGATGCTTGCCTGGACTTGGCACAACCCGGAGAACTGTGCGCGCAGGTGCTGACCCCTGGTTATGCAATTACCGTCAAGACGCCGAAGGGGACGATGGCGCTGCATACGAATCAGCAGGGGACGTCGATCCGTCTGGAGTCGAGGGTAGGGGAGTCCGCGCCAGCAAATATCCCAATGCCCCCACCATTGGGATGAAGGAAATGGCCCACCAGAGCGAGCGAGAGGTCATGCCCCGCTTTGCCATATCGTCCACCATCAGCACTGGAAATAGAATCCACAGCATACAAAAATCCAGGGTCATCACATGGATAAAGCGGCTGGTTTGCCATTGTTCAAAGAACGCGGCCCAGTCTCCCTGGAGGATGGCAAATCCTATCAATGGCAAGGCTCCCAGAGTGAGGGCAAATGCCAGCCAGCGCGAATCTTGGATGGCCAAAAACCAATTCTTTTGACCTACGAAGGGCTGGCGAGGTTTGCGGAGGGCTAGGTAGGGCAGCAGCGCAAACGCTCCAACGGCAAAGGCGGCGATCGCAAAGGGGAAGGCCCAGATCCGCTGGCTCCGCCCATCGATAAACAGCACACAGCCGTAGATCAGCGGCCAGATTCCCATTAGGTTGAACAGAGCCACAATGACGGGATTGATGCCTTCGATCGTGCCTGTGGAAAGATTCTGGATAAGTGTCCAGGTTTCATCGGGATTGTCTGGGGGCGCAAGCAGAAAGGCGTAGGCCACAAACGAAAGCCAGAGTACCCAGAAGGGAAGGGAATAGCGCATAGGAAGCGATCGCCAGCGAATGGTGTAAAGGTTTGGTTACAAAGATTCTACCAACCCTCCCATCTGTGTCGAATGCATCTCACAGGGACACCAATTTGCGGTATTGAGTAATACGTTGCCAGTGGGTTGATCGCGATCGCCATCAGACCTAAGCTCAACCTGTTCTCTCAATACAGACGATACAGATATCTCCTTACGCTTTTTAGACCGTTTCAAACCTGTTTAACTACTGCTTTACAAAAGGAGCATCGAATTTTGGAAAACGAATTGATGGAGCCAAATCAGGGATCTCCAGGAAGTCCTCCGTCGGAGGGGATATGGGGGGCGATCGCCCGCTACTTCGATTTTGCAGGACATAACACCACCTTTCGCACCGAAATCCTGGCCGGGATAACGACCTTCATGACCATGGCCTACATCCTGGTGGTCAACCCGATTATTCTTTCTAATGCGATTTTTCTGAACGAATCGGGCGATTTATTTGCCGAGTTGGTCATGGCCACGGCGATCGCGGCGGCGATTGGGACGCTACTGATGGCTCTAATCGCCAAATATCCCTTTGCAATGGCCCCCGGCATGGGGATGAACGCCTTCTTCGCCTTCTCGGTTGTAATAGGTCTGGGTATCGACTGGAGGGTGGCGCTGGCAGCTGTGCTGGTTGAAGGGATTATCTTCATCCTTCTAAGTGTGACCGGGGTGCGGAGCTACTTGATTACTGCCGTTCCCGAAGCCATCAAAATGGCTACCACCGTCGGCATTGGCTTGTTTCTGGCCTATATCGGGCTGTCGGGTGGCGTCGAAGTCGGTGGCGCTGGGTTGATTGTCGCTAGCGAAGGAACCCTCACCGCCTTTGGCAGCCTGAGTGCGCCTCAAACCTTGCTGGCGCTGGTTGGTTTATTCCTTACCGTCTTCTTGATGGTGCGTCGCGTGTGCGGGGCGTTGCTGTGGGGCATCCTGGGCACCTCCATTCTGGGCTGGGTGCTACAGGTGGCGACGCCTCCGGCGGGGCTGTTTGCTATTCCCACACCACCGGTTGATTTGGTGGGGCAAGCCTTTGTTGGGCTTGGCGGGATTGGAGCTAACTTCTGGGATTTTGTCGTGGTGGTGCTGGTCTTCCTCTTTGTGGATATGTTCGATACCATCGGTACCTTGACAGGGGTTGGTACTCAAGCCGGATTCATTAATTCCGAAGGACGTCTACCTCGGGCCAATCAGGCTTTGCTGGCCGATGCGATCGCCACCACCTCGGGCGCGGTTCTCGGTACCTCTACCGTCACCACTTACATCGAATCAGGAGCGGGCGTGGCTGAAGGGGGACGCACGGGCTTTACCTCCGTTGTTGTAGCGCTGCTATTTGTCCTTGCCATTTTCTTCGCGCCCGTATTTCAAGCAATTCCAGGGTTTGCCACTGCCTCCGCGCTGCTATTGGTGGGTGTGCTGATGATGACTTGCATCACCCGCATCAACTGGAACGACCTGGGCGAAGCGGTGCCGGCCTTCCTCACCATTTTTCTGATTCCCTTTAGTTTTTCCATCGCAGAAGGCTTGGCCGCAGGCTTTATTGCTTACCCAGTGATCAAAGTCTTCCAAGGACGACAAAGTCAGGTGCCTGTGGCGACTTGGATACTGGCTGGCATTTTCTTGATCCGGTTCATCTTTAAAGGACTGGGTCTGGGATAGATTCGGTTAGGTTTGCTGTTTCTAGGGGTTGTGCCTCTCTCCCTTTGCAGGCTGATTTCAGATAAGGTGCAAACCCCTGCAAGTCCTTCAAAAGTCCCCTCTAACCGGGGGACTTTGCGTCCTCTATCCCTTTCTATATTCAACGATCACTTCATGCCCGGTTTCTGCTATGACGTCCTCTCACACTCCCGGTCAACCTGCGATCGCCATTCGTGGTGCATTTCTCGATCTGGTGAACGATCCGTTTCATGTGCCGGAGTCAGAGTGCGTTCGCTATCTGCCAGATGGGCTGCTCGTGCTCGAAGATGGCATCATCCGTGCGTTTGGGGACTATAGCGCCTTGCAGGATACCTATGGGCATTTGCCCCTAATTGAGTATGGCGATCGCCTCATTCTGCCGGGATTGATTGACTGCCATGTCCATTACCCCCAGACGCCGATCATTGCTTCCTATGGTGCGCAATTAATGGAATGGCTGGAGACCTATACTTTTCCAGCCGAAGGAAAGTTCTATGACGCCGAGTACGCACGGGCGATCGCCAACTTTTTCCTGGATGAATTGCTGCGCAATGGAACCACGACGGCTCTAGTGCTGACGACTATTTTCCCCGAGTCGGTGACGGCTTTTTTTGAAGCCGCAGAGCAGCGCAACCTGCGGATGATTGCCGGACAAATGTTGATGTCGCGCTATGCGCCCGACTTTTTGATTAATGAGCCTCACACCGCTGCGGCGCAAACCCGTGAGCAAATTCAGACTTGGCACAACAAAGGGCGGTTGCGCTACGCCATCACGCCCCGCTTTGCCATCACATCCACGGCGGAAGAATTGAAGCTAGCCGGAAAGCTGAAAGCTGAATTCCCTGATGTCTACATCCACACCCACTTGTCGGAGAATGCTAAGGAAATTGAGCTAACGGCTGAGCTGTTTCCAGACTGCAAAGACTATCTGAATGTGTATGAGCAGTTTGGCCTAGTCGGCGATCGCTCTATCTTTGCTCACTGCATCCACCTGAGTGAGTCGGAACTGGAGCGGATAGCAGATGCAGGAGGGGCGATCGCATTTTGCCCCACCTCCAATTTGTTTTTGGGCAGTGGCCTTTTTCCCCTCGAACGAGCCAAGACAGATATCCGCGTCGGGCTGGCAACGGATGTGGGAGGCGGGAGCAGCTTCTCCATGTTCTACACCATGACCGAAGCCTATAAAGTGGCCCAACTACAGGGCTATAGCCTCTCCGCATTCCGCGCCCTCTACCTCGCGACTCTAGGCGCGGCTGAAACCCTGGCTTTGCACGACACCATCGGTAACTTTGAGGTGGGCAAAGAAGCGGATTTCATTGTGCTCGATCGCCATGCCATACCGTTGTTAGCGCTACGAAATGCTAAGCCTCTTCCCCAGTCATTGGCTGAGGTTAGAGAACAACTTTTCAGCCTCATGGTGTTGGGAGACGATCGCCTAATTCACGCGACCCATATCGCTGGCGAACGAGTATGAACGTAAACTCCATGCGGTATGTAGCTTTCGAGAAAAATCAGTTTGAATAAAAAGATTGGCTCGAATTAAGCTCATAGCATCATGCTAGGCATGTGCGTTTGGACGATAGATATTATGCTGATACGATTTACCTCAAAAAAACTTCGCAAATAAAATTTAACCCTAGCATTTGTACAGACGAACTTTGAATTTTTTGGTTCCCTATTTTTATATTCTTCTCCAAATATTTTGCCAATCACAATAGTAGATTTTTCTGCGATCGCAAATTTAGTGGCTAAGAAATCGATCGAATATTCAACACATAGAATTTCTATTTGTTATTCAGAAAATGATAGATAATCTGCGATTTTATTCAGTGTAGACTCAGGTTTCTTACACCTGGCAAAAGGAATTATGTGACATGGATTTAATATTGCTTTGGTAGAACAGCTCGAAAGTCATCTGTATATATTTACACGTCATTAAATTCGTGGGAAAGCTTTTGAATAAGGTCTTTATAGCTTTAATAGGAGATACTTAGCTCAACTAGAGAGATATCTTCTCTCTGCGTGATCCATGTATTTTTTTAGACGTAAAAAAGATGGTATTCAGAAATTTGGAGCTATATTTCATCCTATTCTGAAATGAGTTAATGGTTGATGTGAGCTAGAAAAAAGCGATCTGAAATCAGTTGGGAACAAATGCGAATAGGCTGCGTCAGCTAGCATCAATTGTGGACAACGTAAGGAAGGCTGTGTAAGATTGAGGCGAGTTGATGGCTTTTAGCCAGATAGATGATTTTGCGTTAATCCCAGGTACTCAATATTTCTAGAAGCTAGATGCCCCTTGTTTCTACCTTCTTTAGTTACTCAATTATTGCCCCGATATTGCTCTAACTTTGCCCCCAATTCGTTATTTCCCTGACCCGATAGCACCCTGTTTTGATTGTTGGGCTATCGCCATTCTCATAAATTTTCGGTACTTATAATTCCGGATTTGTGAGCTTGACTCGGTTAACGTCAATAGCCACGAAGTGAGGTCGAAGATGAGTGAGCGAGTACCAGATTTGTCGCGCTCTTCGTCAGAATATATCGAAGAGATTGATTTCCAAAAATATTGGCTCGTT
>JBCBSJ010000023.1:0-36728 GCA_039819245.1 Cyanobacteria bacterium J06638_20 | reverse complement strand
GGGGGATCGGTCACAGCTGGCATGGGTATTTTCGACACGATGAACCATGTCCGCCCCGATGTTTGCACGATTTGTGTGGGCCTAGCGGCCAGTATGGGGGCATTTCTGCTGGCGGCGGGAACGCAAGGAAAGCGCAGCAGCCTTCCCCACTCTCGCATCATGATTCACCAACCGCTGGGCGGAGCGCAGGGACAAGCCACCGATATCGAAATCCAGGCTCGCGAGATCCTGCACCACAAGGAAAACCTGAATCGGTGGTTGGCGAAGAACACGGGACAACCTCTCGAAAAGATTGAGCGCGATACCGAGCGCGACTTCTTTATGTCTGCGCAGGAAGCCTTGGACTACGGCTTGATTGATCAGGTCATCGATAAGCAAGCGGTTGGTAGCCGTCCCCCTGTCGCGACGGTGTAGAGCAGCAAGTTTAACAGCCGAATTCCTCAAACTTGCGCAAGCGCTGTAACGCTTGCGCAAGTTCTGTGCGTTAGGACAATAGCGTGCCTTATAGCAATTCTACGAAAACCGAAACCAGATTATTTCTTGAAAGTCATGCAGTGCAAGGCTTTCAAGAAATAATCTGTAGTGGGTTCTTAGCGAATTGATATTTCACCCATTGCTGGGTTGCTTGGGCATGGGGCGCACGAGGTTGGGGCGTTTGGGGACTGACAACGAAGAGAGCGTGTCAGACTTGAGCACCGAGACGCTGGGGGGAGGGATTGGATCCTCGGAAGGGGGTAGGAATGTTGGGTGTGGCGCGGGGCGATCGCTCGCCAAAGCCGATGGCTCCAGCAGAGTTGGACGCGGCACCTGATTTTCGGTGGTTGGAAACACAGAGGTATCCAGCAGCGTTGTGTGGAGTGGCGGTTTGATGGTGGCCAGGGCATCGTCTTGCAGTACCGAGGATCGAGGCGGCGGCAGGACTTCGTCGATTGGATCAGCTCCTTGGGGCGGGCGTGGCGAGAGATCAGAGGACATAACCTTAGACTCCAATAATCCGTAGAACGAGTGACAACCTATCCAAAATCTTGCAGGATGCTTGAAACCCTGTCTCAAAATTCTTTTAGATAGATTCCAACAGCAGGAAGACGTCCTTGCACAGAAACCTCAGCGATGTGGCGAACAGGACTGAGGCAAACCGGACAATGCGGGCTACGACTGCATCGCTGCTGCTGGTCTCACTATACTCGGCTTTGTTGATGGGGCAATCTGCTCGTTAAAAAAACCTTATATTAAACCCGGTTGAAGACCCCAACTATCGTTTTTGTCCGCTGCACCGCAGCGGACAAAAACGATAGTTGGGTTTTACGGCTGTTTCACCAGATTTGATATTAAATATCGCCAGTGAGAATCTTGAGGCATCCCCACAAAACAGCGATGATACCGATCGCTGCGGCCCAGAGGGGATGCCCACTCCGTAGGGCTTTGCCCGTTTGAGTATGGAGGCTGTTGAGATCGAGCCAAGGGGTGACTCCGCGCCGAAACCAACCGGACACCATAACGGTTTTGTGTAAGAACCCCTGCAACTGCCGCCAGCCTGCAATTGGATTGTCACCAAGACTGAAGAAAGGCAGGAAATGCAGGCGGAGTAGCCCTTCCTCCGTTTTAAGGAAAAGATCCTGGGCGATCGCATTGGCTAGCCCCCGTCGGCCAATGAGCGTTCCTTGGAAGCGTAGGCTTTGCCGTTGGGCAGGCATTGCATTGGGGGGGCGCAAAATCTCGAGCAAGTCCCCCGCAGACAAGTTGTTGATGCGCTTGACTTCGGGGAAGAAGGGGTTGAGCCGTAAAAATGTCCCGATGCCTAAGCCGATCGCCATGCAGGTCAAATGGATAAAATCGTTGCGCAACCAATCGAGGGAAACGGAGCGTAGGCGCTCGGCATAAATGCCAAACCACCACAACCCTTGCCCAACCAACAATCCAATGATTAGCCCAATGAATGGTAAGGCCTGAATCAGGAGAGGGCGGTATTTCTGCCAAGACCGCTTAGAGCGGATAGGAACCTCGGAAAACGTGAGTTCTTGAGGGAGCCGCCACTTCTGGGCAATGAGCGCTAGCCGATGCAGGCGATCGCCCAAAGCTGGATGAGCCTCTAACACCGCCAGCCAGCGGTGATGGGGATTGCTACGCCCCCACTCCAGTAACTCCGAGCCGGGATGAGACGGATACAAGCTGCCCAAAACTAAAGCTTCTTGGCACCCAACGGGGGTGAGTAAATCGAGCTGCTCTAGCAGATGGGGCGTTTCTTCCTGAGCCATCACCCATTGCGCGTTGCCGATCGCTACTTTTAGCAAAGCGCGGGTCAGCCCATTTGGGTTTCCGGTCAGCTCGCAAGCCGCGCGATCGCTGTAGTGGAGCCGCACCCGCGATAACCATAATCCAGCCAGTCGCCCCATCCAAAACACGCCATAGCCCAGCACCGAGAGGAGCACCGCAGGAATACGAACGAGCGGACTGTTGTGGCGATCGCCCCATATTGCCGCCCACCGATATAGCTCGTAGGGGAGCTGGAGCAGGGCTGCAACGCCCGACAATATCGCCCCATCCCACAACCGAACATGGGTCAACTCGGCTGCAACGAGAACCGCAATTTCATCATCACTCAGTTGGTCAAATAGCCCCTGGCTCAGGACAATGCGACGGGCACTCAGCCAATGGCCATAGGAAAAGACTAACGGCGCGGCTATGGGCAAACACTGGATCTGAAATTTCCCGCCATGCTTGCGCATGAAGCGCTGGAGTAGCCGAACCGTTTCGGGCGATCGCGCTTCCAGAGCCTTGACATCGAGCCGTTGTACCTTTGCTCCTTGACGCATTCGCCAGAGCCAAAACCAGGGTGCGAGGATCAAGCCCACCGCCACGAAACCAGCGATCCACCAGAAAGTCTGAATAAACAAAGCCCAGCGGCTCAAGTTCAGAAATGGCAGGGGGATTCTCGTGATGATTGCGTTGTAGCCTGCGAGAGTGAGTTGGGCGATCGCCCACAGGATCCCCGTCAGCAGAACCACCGTCAGCCCTTCAACGGCTAATAGCTTGGCGCGATCGGTCGCACCCAGGGATCGGCCTCTGTCCGCACGTCCAGCCTGCGTCCAGAGGACTGACTGTGTCTCCCCATCTACAGATTCACTATCTATGGATTCACTATCTACGGATTCACTATCTATGGATTCACTATCTATGGATTCATTGCCCTCTGCTGCGTTATTTTCTTCTCCTTCTTCTTTCGCTGCTACTTCTGGCTCTTCTGTGCCTACTTCATCGGTGGAAGCGGTGGCGTCTGGGGATGGCGCTACAGTTTCAGCCGAGGGTGGAAGGTGAATGGGTGAGGTTGCAGGAGTGGGGTCTGTTGCTTCAGCGGATGCTGCTTCAGTGGATGCTGCGTCAGGCGATACCGCTTCAGATGGAGGTGGTTCCGTTGGTGCAGGGACGGGAAGGTGTTCAGTTGGTTGCTCGACCGATGGTTGGGCGGGTGTGGATTTGGTCGGTTTGCGATAAGTCAGACTGGCCGTGAGGTCGTCAAAATCAGTTGTTGATTGTGCCTCAGTTGGAGCCACCGCTTGATGGGTAGCAGGAGTCGTGCTGGAGCTAGGCGGTTTGCCCGGTGCTTGCAGTCGTTGCTGGATATTCTCAGCCCACTGGCGGACGTTCGCGGCGGGGGATTGGGCCAGGGTTTGGCAGAGTGCGATCGCCGCATCCCGCTGTCCCTGAGCGGCATAGGCTTGCACCAGCCCCATCTGCGCTCGGGTTTGGGTACGGCGATCGCGATCACTTGCTAAGGGTTCCAGGTGGGCGATCGCTTCGGAATACTGCTTCCGTTGCAGCGCCGCCAATCCTCGTTCGAGCGACGGATCTCCCGCCGCCTGGTGGTTTGGATTCGAGTCGTCGCGAAACTCTACCATGCCCGCATCCTGCTGCTTGCCCTAGTGTCGTTTGCTCAGGCAGTCTTTGCTTATACGCTGAGCAGAACCGTAGAGTGGGCACGGCCCACCACTGGTTCATCGTCTGTACTGTAGGGTTCTGGTAGGCGTTGCCCACCCTACTTGTGAACTTAATATTTATGAACAATTCAGACGAGTGTCTTTTGCTCAGCCAGTATAGCCTCGTCTCTCTGAACAGGTCAGAAAACATAGAGAGACAGGGTCGGGACACGGCATTAGGATGAAGCGCTATGGAGCATTTTACGGTAACAGCGCGTGGTAATGAGATAAGGATGGAAGACTTCTAAGAAGTTGTGCTGCAAGGTACGGAAAAAGGTGGCGACAATTTCTGGGTCATCCATATGGGTCGGCAGCTCGTTGTTGAACCCTTTGAAGAAATACCAGTTGAGGATGAGAATGCCATCTGCCACCAACTGCTTATGGAAATTGAGAATCTGATGGCTGGGATCGGGGAGATGTTCAATGACGTCAAAACAAAGGATGGTGTCGAAGGTCGCATCCGGCTCGATTTCACCGCGACACTCGACCTTATGTTCTAAGCCCAACTGTTGCAGGCGATGTTGCACAAAGGCACGGTTGACGGGGTTGATGTCGAGATAGATGACTGTTTCAACGTCGGGGCAGAGGGCAGCGGCGATCGCATGGGTGCCGATGCCGCCTCCAAAATCCAGAACGCGACCCTTGGCATGATCGGCAATCAAGCACAGCGTGGTGCCGATGTAGTCCTGACTTCCCAGGTGCCATGCCGCCAACTCAAACAGATAAGCCGACCCGACATGATCTCGGTAAAAGTCCGCAACCAGGTCCCAATCAAAATGATGATAAACATCGGCGACCGCATAGCGACGGTCTTCGAGCTGGGCGGTGAGGGTTGCACGATCTAAGTCGAGAAACTCAGCGAGGTGCGATTTTAGGTTGAATGCGTGATCCCAAAAGGAGGAGAGAAAGTCTGGGTGCGGCGAAAACGACATTAGACAAATGAAGCGGCGATCGCTTGGGAATGTACCCAAGAATCTTACTGCAAAACGCGTGTTGGTTTTCTCGCCGAAGAATAATAAGTATTCAGACACGTAGAGCAGGTCAGCACCAGCGTCACGCAATTGAGGAAATACGCCGCCACAAAACTTGGCGTTCGGGAACCCGTACAGCAAAAAAAGTTGCTGTGGACTGCCTTACTCCGGTAAATTAGCACTCAGGTGGCGAGAGTGCTAATTCTTGGTAGCTCATTCCATCTAAGTTGAATGGAGGAGATTGCTATCGGTCTAGCTACGTCCGCAATGTGCAATTTCCAAAAATGGAACGAAATCCCCTGCTTCTACTGTATTGCGCGATCGCAATTGTGTTGGAGCAGGTTAGTGGTGAGAACTAACATCTCACCCAATCACACTATCTCTATTTGTGTACTGTCACTTAATACTTCGTTTGGAGAGGTTTTATGGCTGCTGTATCTCTGAGCGTTTCTACGGTAAAGCCGTTGGGCGATCGAGTGTTCGTAAAAATCAGCGCGTCTGAAGAGACCACCGCTGGCGGTATCATCCTACCCGACACGGCAAAGGAAAAGCCCCAGATTGGCGAGATTGTTCAGGTTGGCCCTGGCAAGCGCAACGATGATGGGTCTCGTCAGGCAATGGAAGTTCAAATTGGCGATAAGGTGCTCTACTCCAAGTACGCCGGAACTGACATCAAGCTGGGTGGCGATGAGTATGTGTTGCTAACGGAAAAGGACATCTTGGCGGTTGTTTCGTAGCATCCTGAGCTGAGTTTGCGGCATCAACCCTGGGGCATATTGAGGCGAAACGCTTCGCTCAAATCATCCCGGAACTTTACATGTTGATGCTTGCCTCTGCTCGATGTTTCCGTTTGGGTGGTTGCGAAAGTGAATGGTTTTGACTGCGTCATTTTCTCAACCCAGGTTTGTTCAGTACCACTCTTTACATCTAAGAATTGCATTGAGGAACTATGGCTAAGCGCATCATTTACAACGAAAATGCCCGTCGCGCTCTGGAAAAGGGAATCGACATTCTGGCAGAATCCGTTGCTGTTACCTTGGGACCCAAGGGACGCAACGTTGTGCTAGAGAAGAAGTTTGGCGCACCCCAAATCGTCAATGATGGCGTCACCATTGCCAAAGAAATCGAACTCGAAGATCACATCGAAAACACGGGCGTTTCCTTGATTCGTCAAGCGGCGTCTAAGACCAACGATGCGGCAGGTGACGGGACAACGACTGCGACCGTTCTGGCTCACGCCATGGTGAAGGAAGGTCTGCGGAACGTGGCAGCGGGGGCAAACGCGATTTCCCTGAAGCGGGGCATCGACAAAGCAACCAATTTCCTGGTTGAGAAGATTGCTGAGCATGCTCGTCCGGTTGAAGATTCTAAGGCGATCGCTCAAGTTGGCTCCATCTCTGCGGGTAACGACGAAGAAGTGGGTCAGATGATTGCCGAAGCGATGGACAAAGTGGGGCGCGAAGGTGTTATCTCCCTGGAAGAAGGCAAGTCCATGACCACCGAACTGGAGGTCACGGAAGGGATGCGCTTCGACAAGGGCTATATCTCCCCCTACTTCGCAACCGACACCGAGCGGATGGAAGCGGTTCTTGATGAGCCGTTCATCTTGATCACCGACAAGAAAATCACCCTGGTTCAAGACCTGGTGCCCGTGCTGGAGCAAGTGGCTCGCTCCGGTCGTCCGCTGATGATCATCGCGGAAGACATCGAGAAAGAAGCCCTGGCAACTCTGGTGGTTAACCGCCTGCGGGGTGTACTGAATGTGGCGGCGGTAAAAGCGCCTGGATTTGGCGATCGCCGTAAGGCCATGCTCGAAGACATCGCGGTACTGACCGGCGGTCAGGTGATCAGTGAAGACACGGGTCTGAAGCTGGAAAGCGCCAAGATCGAAATGATGGGTAAAGCCCGTCGCATCACCCTCACGAAGGACACCACCACCATCGTTGCCGATGGTAATGAGGAGGCGGTGAAAGCACGTTGTGAGCAAGTCCGTCGTCAAATCGATGAATCGGATTCTAGTTACGACAAAGAGAAGCTGCAAGAGCGTCTGGCGAAGCTCTCTGGCGGTGTGGCTGTGGTCAAAGTCGGTGCGGCAACGGAAACCGAAATGAAAGACCGCAAGCTCCGTCTGGAAGATGCCATCAACGCCACCAAGGCGGCGGTTGAGGAAGGCATCGTTCCCGGTGGCGGCACCACCCTGGCACAGCTGGCTCCTCAGTTGGAAGAGTGGGCAAATGCCAACCTCTCGAACGAAGAGCTGACCGGTGCGCTGATCGTGGCTCGCGCCCTCCCCGCTCCTCTGATGCGGATTGCAGAGAACTCTGGCCAAAACGGCGCGGTTATCGCTGAGCGTGTGAAAGAGAAGGACTTCAACGTCGGCTACGACGCCGCTGACAACGGCTTCGTTGACATGTTCACGGCGGGTATTGTTGACCCTGCAAAAGTAACGCGCTCCGCCACTCAAAACGCCGCTTCGATCGCCGGAATGGTGCTAACCACCGAGTGCATCGTGGTTGACAAGCCCGAGCCGAAAGAAGCTGCAGGCGCTGGTGCAGGCGCAGGCATGGGCGGTGACTTCGACTACTAAGGTCGAGTAGGAGTGTAATCGCTGGCTTCGGCTTCGCTCAGCCAGCGATCGCTCTAGAGCCCTCCAGTGCCCTGAGCGTAGTCGAAGGGCACATGCCTACAAGCAAGCGTAATCAGGACTTACGCATTTTGATGATTTTTGGGGCGCTCTGCGTCCCAAAAATCATCAAAAGCCTTTGGATTTTCGTTCCAAACGCGTAAGTCCTAGTAATGTTGAATCATTGAACATCCCCTCACATCAACAAGTGAGGGGATTTTTTATGAACAGAACGCATACCAAGTCCGATGAATTTTCAAAATGAGAATTGCTGGTGCGATCAAGAATCCCTCATTGCTTAGGAGATCCTTAAGAGTTCCGGAAACCTGCCTATCTCCTTGCGTAGAATTTGGGAGAGGTTCTGCTTTCGAGATAGAAAAGATCACTCTGTCTCGCCAGCAATTCCCTGAACTGTCAGACCTGAACTGTCCAAGCTTTACCTGTGGCATGGCTAGCATTGATGACGCCTCGCAAGAGTTGCCTTCGGTAACGGAGGAGATGCGATCGCTCCAGTTCTTCACGGATCGCCATAATTTCGTGCGGCTGTTGGCAGAATGCCTCAACGATGCCCCAGCACCTGAGCAAATCCAGGTGTTGCATGGGGAAGGAGGGAACGGCAAGTCTTTGTTGTTGCGCTACCTGCGGACGCAGTGTTGCAAGTGGCTGTCGCCTCAGACCTGGCAGCAAGTGAAAGCGTTGCCCGATGCGAGGCTGGCGGAATACATCACTGGACTGAAGCCTGGAAATTATGTGCCCGTGCCTGTGGCATTGCTGGATTTTGGTTCGGCGGGGTTGGGGGTCGAGAGTTCCCGCGACCCGTTTTATGGACTGTTGATGTTGCGGCGGGCGTTGGGAGAGAGTGCAGGAAATCTGAACCAACGGCTGCGGTTTCCGCTCTATGACTTCGCCTGCGTGTGGTATTTGCATCAGAAAGGCAAATCGCCGGAGGAAATCAAGGCGCTCTTCCCTTTGGGAGAAGCGGCGGGGATGGTTTCCACGCTGATTGATGTGGTGAGCCAGAATGCAGCGGGAGCTATTGCCAATGCGCTGTTCTCCTTTTTTGCGGGGGATTTGGGAAACCGTTTCACGGTGTATCTGGCAAAGGTGGGGCTGGAAAAAGAGCGGGTACAGCAGATCTGCCAGATGGAGCTGGATAAGGAGCTGGTGTTTGAGTTGCCGCGCCTGCTAGGTGATGACTTGAATGCGGCAATGGTACAGAAGGAAGCTCCCCCGCGTATCGTTCTATTTTTTGATACCCACGAAGCCTTTTGGGGACATGAGCGGCAACAGCCCACAGCTAAGTCCTTTGAGCGCGATGCTTGGGTGCGGAAGCTGCTGCGGCGACTGGACTTGACGCAGGGAATTGTGGCGATCGTGGCGGGACGGGATGTGCCCCGTTGGGCAGAGGCAAAGGCCGTGGCTCCCAAAACGGATATCCCAGCGGAGTACCTGAAAACACAGCGGGTGGGGCATCTGACGGAGGCGGATGGGGCGGAGTATTTACAGAAGGTCGGCATTGGCGACGTGGCACTGGCACAACAACTACTTGCGGTGGCACAGGTTGCTCCTAATGAGGTGCATCCGCTGTATTTGGGCTTGTGTGCTGATGTGGTGTTGTCCGCACGGGAACGGGACGAAATCCTGGCCGCTGACGACTTTGCCGACTTGCCCGATCTGACCGACAAAGCCGAGCAACTGATTGAACGACTACTACGCTACGTCACCCCCGAAACCCGCTATGCCATCGAAGCTCTGAGCGCCTGTCGTTGCTTTGACTATGACCTTTACACTACCCTGGGCAATTCCCTCCCCGGCTGCTATCAACCTTTGCGGCCCCACTTTGATGCCCTCATTCGCTTCTCTTTTGTGTGGCGCAATACCCAGGGAGGCTACTGCATCCACGACCTGCTCCGCCGCTTGGAGGATGAACGAGAATCTCCGATTACTCGCAAAGCCCACCAGGTCTTGTTAAACCACTTCCAGGAACACGAATCCATTGAAGTGCTATATCACCTCAATCGCCTTGACTGGCGACAAGGGGTTGAGAAATGGCTAGATGTTTTCGATGAAGCCTTGCAGTATAGCCGCTACGGCCTCTGCCGTAACCTCCTCGATCTCCGCAATGACCTATTAATCCGCAGCGATTTTATGATGGGTTATGTTTCGGAGTTTGAAGGGCAATACTTTGCCACCTTATCTCAACACAGAGCCGCTGAACAGGAGTTTCGAGAGGCGATTGCGGCCTATAATGGTGCATTCAAGAGCGCCCCAGATGATGTTGGTGCCCTTAATAATAAGGGAAATACACTGGCTAAGTTAGGCGGGCTGCAAGCGGACTTATCCCAGCATAGGGAAGCACTCAACAGCTACCAGCAGGCGATCGCCGCCTATGACGTGGCTCTTCAGTGCGTACCACGTTTTGTGCAAGCTCTTAACAACAAGGGAAACACGCTGCGGAGCTTGGGTGATTTGCAAGTTGGTTTGTCTCAGCATAGGGAGGCACTCAGCAGCTATCAGAGAGCACTTGCTGTCTGTGGCAATACCCTCCAGCATGCGCCCAACGATGTCGAGATGCTTAACAATAAGGGGAGCATTCTGCAAAGATTGGGTGATTTACAAGCGAACTTATCTCAGCACAGCGACGCACTCAGTAGCTATCAACAAGCGATCGCTGCCTATGACGGTGCTCTCCGGCATTCCCCCAACAATGTTTATGCCTTCAACAATAAAGGAAATACACTGGCTCGGCTAGCAAATTTACAAGCGAGCTTATCCCAGCACAGCGACGCACTCAGCAGCTATGAGCAGGCAATCGCGGCCTATGATGAGACTCTCCAGCTTGCTCCTGATTATGTTGCTGCTCTCAACAATAGGGGGCTTACGCTACGATGCTTGGGCGATTTACAATTTGGCTTATTACGGCATAAGGAGGCACTCAGCAGCTATCAGCAAGCGATTGTCGCCTATGATAGTGCTCTCCAGCTTGCTCCTGACTATGTTAGTGCTCTCAACAATAGGGGATGGACACTGCAAAGCTTAGGGAAATTACAATCCAGCTTGTCCCAGCACAACGATGCTCTCGATCTTTATCAACAGGCAATCGTTGCCTATAACGAAGCTCTCAAGCGCGTGCCTGAAGATTGTTGCACACTGAACAATAAAGGGCTTACGCTCCTAAGCCTAGGCGATTTACAAGCCGACTTATCCCAGTATAGTAATGCTCTCAGCAGCTATCAGCAGGCGATCGTCTCCTACAACGCAGCCCTTCAGCATGCCCCTGATTACATAGATGCTCTTAATAATAAAGGATGTACACTGCAACATCTGGGAGATTTGCAAGTAAACTTATACCAGTATGGCAATGCCCTAAGCAGTTATCAGCAGGCGATCACTGTTTATGATGCGGTTCTTCAGCATGCTCCCAATCATGTTTACACTCTCAATAATAAGGGGATGTTACTGTTTAGTCTCGGGCGGTTGCAGTTAGACCAAGATGATCAGGATGTAGCCGTTCAGAACTTTTGGGAAGCCTTTACATGCTTTTCCCATTCTCTAAGCCTAGCTCCCAATGATGCATCTATTCAGGAGTATTGGAGGATGTTAAGGCAGGTTTTTGAGGCGACAGGATCGGAGATTGGGGAAGATAAAGGATAGGACAATTGTCTCAATTCTTTTGCCTTATAGGGTTTAGGGTTTATGGTGCCTTATAGGGTTTATGGCTTCAGGTATGAGAAGCGGAGTAATCTTTCAAGAGTTTGGTTCCATTTCTCAAAACGATGTCTGAAACGTAGCTGAAAGCCGATACCGATACAATTGATGAACGTATAGGTCTAAGGACAGTGACGCTGAAGCCATGACGCTTTCCTCAACCAACCGAGTTCGATGGATCCTCTCAGACTTAGACGGCTTGCCGGAGAACGGCAACCGCTATGAAATTATCGATGGAGAGCTTTTTGTGACGCGTGCGCCGCATTTGAAGCATCAGGATGTTGCGGGGTTGATCTATGCGGCATTGCTGAGCTGGTCGCAGCGATCCAAATTGGGAAAGCCTTACATTACCCCTGGAATCGTCTTTTCGGAATCCGACAGTGTGATTCCCGATGTGGTGTGGGTTAGCAACGCGAAATTAGAGCCGCTTTTGGATGCGGCAGGGCATCTGACCGGGGCACCGGAACTGGTGGTTGATGTGTTGTCCCAATCGGAAAAGGATAAGAAGCGCGATCGCGAGACCAAGCTCAAGCTCTATTCGGTCGAAGGCGTCATCGAATACTGGATTTGCGATCGCCAGTCCCAAACAATAGAAATCTACGAACGGGATGCTGGGATTTTGCGGAAAACCCGAACGCTTTTTGCCACGGATACGCTAACCAGCCCTCTCCTGCCAGACTTTCAGTGTCTTGTTCAGTCATTTTTTGAGTAAGGGCGAGGGATGGGGCGATCGCCCGTGACAGGACAAGATCTGCGACTTCTTTCTCAAACGCAGTGCATCTTCTTTTGCCGAAGCACAGAGAAGTCGCAGATCTAACCGCTCTAACCTCACCGCAGGCAGGTTCGCCCGAGCCGTTATCCTAGGAAAGGACAGTTTTGATGGAACGGGATTAGAGGAACGGATGCAACCGATTCATGTGATTGGCGGCGGATTGGCGGGAACCGAGGCGGCGTGGCAGATTGCGCGGGCAGGAGTTCCGGTGGTGTTGCATGAGATGCGACCGGAGCGGCGATCGCCGGCCCACCACACTGAGCATCTGGCGGAGCTGGTATGCAGCAACTCCTTTGGGGCACAGTCGAGCGATCGGGCGTCGGGGCTGTTGCATGAGGAATTGCGCCACTTGGGTTCTGTGGTGATTGCCAAAGCCGATGAGCATCAGGTGCCTGCGGGGGGTGCATTGGCGGTGGATCGGGCGGTGTTCAGTGCCGACTTGACGGAGACCCTAGCGCAGCATCCCCTGGTCGAGTTGCAGCGGGATGAAGTAACCGCGATTCCTGCAGAGGGCGTGGTGGTGCTGACCACGGGGCCTCTCACCAGCGAAGGGCTGTCTGTCGATCTGCAACGGTTTACCGGGCAGGAGTATATGAGCTTTTTTGATGCCGCCAGCCCGATTGTGGTGGGCGAGAGCATCAATCAAGACATTGCGTTTATGGCCTCCCGCTACGACCGGGGCGAAGCGGCCTACCTTAACTGCCCCATGAATCGGGAGCAGTATCTGCACTTTTGGAACGAGCTGTGCGCCGCAGAGCAAGCGGAGTTAAAGGACTTTGAGCGGGAGACGGCCAAGTTCTTTGAAGGCTGTTTGCCCATTGAGGAAATGGGGAAGCGGGGGGAAGACACCATGCGCTATGGCCCCCTCAAGCCTGTGGGGCTGTTTGATGCGCGGTTGGGCGACTTCCGCGACCCAGCGAATCGGGAGAAGAAGCCCTACGCCGTGGTGCAGTTGCGCCAGGAAGACAAGGCGGGGCAATTGTGGAATATGGTGGGCTTCCAGACCAACCTGCGCTGGGGCGAACAGAAGCGCGTGTTTCGCCTGATTCCCGGCCTGGAAAATGCGGAGTTCGTTCGCATGGGCGTGATGCACCGCAACACCTTTATCAATTCGCCGGAGTTGTTGGGTACAACGCTCCAGTTCCACGGGCGCTCCACCCTGCTGGCGGCGGGTCAACTGGTGGGCACTGAGGGCTACACGGCGGCGTCAGCAGGTGGTTGGCTGGCGGGAACCAATGCGGCGCGGGTGGCCTTGGGGCAGGAACCCCTGACTCTCCCCGTTACCACCATGATGGGGGCGATGTTCGACTTCATCAGCTCAGCAGAGCCCAAGCATTTTCAGCCAATGCCCCCCAACTTCGGCATCCTACCCGCCCTCCCCAAAAAGGTTCGGGATAAGCGGCAACGGTATGGCCAATATCGCGATCGCAGCCTTGCCGATCTCAATAGCTGGATTCATCACCACCATCTGCCTGTGGTCAAACCCGTCGGGGCGATCGCTGCTGCTCTGTAGGGCGGGTTCCTGCAAAGGATACCGCTGACTTCGGCTGCGCTCAGCCAGCTCTTCGGTTTGTGCCCTGAGCACGGCTAACGCCTAGCGACTAAAGTCGCGGCTATCGGAACAAAGTCCGCTGTCGCGGACTACAAATTCTTGTTGTTTAAGAATCCGCGTAAGCTGAAAATAGCGGGGTTTCGTTCCTTTCAATCGCCAGATTTTCTTACCCCAAGCCCTGGAGCTTCAGTGGGGAGGAGTCGTCCCTGGTGCATGGTTGCGCCGTCGAAAGGGTCGTCGGTGAGGTTGAGGTGGCTATCGAGGTCGAGGTGGGTGGCGTAGGCTCCGAGGTGGGCGGCAGCGGTGTTGGAAAGGGCGCTGTCGGAATAGCAGCCAAACATGATTTGGAGGCCGTGGGTTTGGGCGGTGTGGATCATCCGTAGGGCTTCGCTGAGGCCGCCGGATTTCATCAGCTTGATGTTGATGCCATCCACCCGACCAGCCAATTTGGGGATATCCTGGCGATCGAAGCAGCTCTCGTCGGCAAACAACGGCAGGGGCGAGTCCTGGCGTAATCGCGGGAGGGCGCCTTCCCAGCCGACGGGGAGGGGTTGTTCCAGGTAGGTAACGCCGCGATCGCCCAACCAATGGCTCATGGCGATCGCCCCCGCCAAATCCCAGCCGCCGTTGGCATCCACGCTCACCTTCGCCCCCGCTGGTACCTTTTCTTGCACGGCTAGGAACATGGCCTGATCCGCCTCCAGCCCTGCGGGACTACCCAGCTTGATTTTCACGGCTTGCACCTCGGGCACGGCTGCCAGCCAGTCCACCAACCGTTGCTGTGCAGCTTCGGGGGTGTTGATGCCAATGGTGACGGAGGTGGGCACGGTGCGATCGCGCTCCAAACCCCACAGCTTCCACAAGGGGAGTCCGGCTCGTTTGCCCAGCCAGTCGTGTAGCGCCAGATCCAGCGCGGTGCGTGCTGCCGACAGGAGTTTGTGGGTGTCCATCAGCGCTTCGATCGCCTGACGGTCGAAAGGAGTGTAGCCGTCCAGGTGGGGCAAAAACGCTTGCAGGGCTTGGGCGATCGCCTCGGTTGTTTGGGGGGTTCCGCGCACAGAAAAGGGCGAGGCTTCGCCCCACCCTTGGGTGCCATCATGGTCAAGCACTAGCCATAGATTGGTTGTCTGGGCGGTGGTTCCCCGGCTGATGGTTAGGGGAACCCGCTTATGAACCGTGAACGGGTGCAGATGGATTTGCATGGAAGGCGCGATCGATGGATGCAGGATGGAAGGTTGCTCCTGCCATCATAGGGCGATCGCCTCAATCCGCCCAATTACTATCCTCGTCGTCCCAGTCATCCCAGGGACTTTTCGAGGGCGTATCCGGTTGCTTGCGGGGAGGGGGATAAATCGGTGGTTCGTGGCGGGGCGACTCGATGGCGATCGCCTTCACATCCACGACCACCTGATCTTCGGGAGAAAGGGAGCGATTAGCAGCGGCGACAATCTCATCAATCGTCGGCTCATCTGGCTCGATAGTGGGTTGGATGGCGGGTTGCTGAATGGCCGTTGCTTCCGTAGGTGGTTCTTCCCAGCTGCTTTCCCACTCGTCTGCCCGGAAGGGAGCGGTCACATTCTCTGGCGTTTGTTCGGGTATTCGAACGGGAGGCTGTAGGGGCTGCGGTGCATCGTCAGGGGTTTCCCAATCCTCATCCCAGGGGACTTCTTCTTGCTCTTGCTCGTCAGCTTCGGTGGTGTCGGTGGCGATCGCAGGTTCCGATTCAGCCGCCGACTCCGCAGGCATAGGTACATCGTCCCAGTCGTCCGCTCCGCTATCAGTCGTCTCATCTGACGGCTCGGAGACAAGCAATTGGGGCGTGCTATCTGCAACATCTTCATCCACCCAATTAGTTTCGGATTCTGGCGCAAGCCCAGGTTCTGGCAAGGATTCCTCTACCCTGTCGTCGAGGGAGGTGTCAGTGGACTCTACATCAGTTGATACGCTTGGTTGTGCGTCCTCGGATTCATCCCATGTGGATGTAGATGCGGGTTCATCTTCATTGGCAACAAAGGGGATATCAGTTGAAGGTTCGGGTTCTGGGGTCGCTGCATTATCCGGCATGTCGTCCGCCCAGCCATCCGCCCAGTTTTGATCCCAGTCCTCTTCAGTACTTTGTTCTGCAACAGGTGTTGGTGCAGCAATAGGCTCAGGGGTTGCAACAACCCGTCCATTTTGAGAAGGGATTTCGGAGGAGGGAGCGATCGCCGCATCCGCAGCCGTTACTTTATCCTCAATTCCTTCCTCGTCCTTAACCCTTTGCTCCTCAGCAGCTGGAGGTTCTGTCTCGGGGGTTGCCTCTTCCGGAGGTGCTGCTTCTGTCACATCCGCTGGGGCAACACTTGGTGCTGTTTCGGCTGTATCGGCAGAACGTTCGTCAACAGGTATATCTTCTGTCGGTCGTTCCGGCTTCTCCACGTCAACCGTTTCGTCAGCAACAGCCTTAGCTACTTCTGGTGTAACTTCTGGCTGAGGTTCCACTTGAGGGTCTACAGAAGGTGCAACTAGAGGTTCCGCTGGAGATGCTGGACTAGATGGCGGAGTCGTCGCTTCCGTTGATACATCCGGTGCAACTGGGACTTTTGCTGTAGGCGTTGTTTTCTTTCGTCTCGCTGGTTTTGGCGTTGCTGGCTGCGGCTGTTCTGCGATCGCCTTTGACGATGGCTCTGTCGAAGCCGCTGTCTGCTCCTCCGCTGATTTTGCAGCCGATTCAGGCGAACCTTCCGCTTGAGGAACTGCTTCCGTTTCAGTCGCCTTGGCTTGAGCGGCTGCTTTTGCTTTTTCCGCTTTCTTGCGTTCTGCCGGAGTTAGCAGTCGCTCCCCTTGCTCTGCTGACTTACCGCCTGCCTTCTTTGTTGGTTTCTGAGCTGATTTCTGAATGGTGTCTTCGGGGGTTGCGGACCGCAAGCGTTCCCGGAGTGGAGCAGGCAGTGGCAACCGTTCTAGCTTCTCAGATACCTGCGTGCCCCATTGGCTCACCTTGAGGAATGTTACCTCGCCTGCTGACTTGCCCGAATCGGATACCCAGGTTTGCTGGTCGTAGGGGGTCAACTGTCGCCGCATTACCAGAGTTTGCCAGCCCAGCCAGCCCAGCAAGATGACACTGGCCGTTTGCCCGAGTAGCACGCCGCCTGTGATGCGTCCGGCCTGTACCCACAGCACAAGCGCATAGAAAAAGATGATGCCGCTCCAAATGAAATCGTTTTTCCGATGAACCTCAGGGAAAAAGAACGCCGAGATATAAAGGACAAATCCGGCGAATCCGACGAAAACAGCAAGAACTTGGGCCAGCATCTAGTTCCTCCCCATGAGGACGATATTCCCATTTTGCTTGAGATTCTGCCGATTCATCAGAGAATTCTCGAATCGCTCGGGGATTGGAGCCATCAGAGCTGTTCCAATGGGTGCGGTCGAATAAGCGGTCGGAGTGCTAGTATCCTTAGCGAGTTCTGTTTTCATCATCGATACAGCTCCTTGTTTTTCTTTGTCTGTTTCTAGAACCGCCCCTATGAATGCCTCTATGAACGCAGCGTGGCAAAAGCTGACCCTGAGAGATGGTGCGCCCCAAGCCTGGATCCTGTCTAGCTATCTGCATCGACTGGTAGGGCTGCTGGCAAGCTGGCAACAGGGCAGTTTGCTCATGCGGTGGAGCGAAGGGTTGGCAACGGCAGTGGCCGCGATTCTCTTCTTCCTGTCCCCTTTCGTTTCGACGACGTTGATTGGCATTTTGATGCTGGCCTGTAGTGCTTTTTGGGTGCTGCTGACCCTGTCCGATGAGGGCAGACCTGGCATTACGCCGATGCACCTGGCGGTGGTTGTCTATCTGGCGATCGCCTTCCTCGCGACAGCGCTATCTCCGGTGAAGATGGCGGCGCTCGATGGCTTGATTATCCTGACGCTGAATGTCGTGGTGTTCTTTCTGCTGGCACGGGTGTTGCGATCGCCCGCCCTGCGCTCTGGCTTGATTACCGTTTACCTGCTGACTACGGCGATCGTCAGCACCCTGGGGATGCGGCAGTGGTTCTTTGGTGCCGATGCCCTCGCTACCTGGGTGGATGTGGATTCTAACCTGGCCGGAACGACGCGAGTATACAGCAGCCTGGGCAACCCCAACCTATTGGCAGGCTACCTGATTGCCGCTTGTATGCTGAGTGCCGCTGCCGTTTTTGCCTGGAAACGCTGGTTGCCCAAAGCCCTGGCAGTTGTCTTGGTCTTGCTCAACTCCGCTTGCCTGGTGCTGACCTTCAGTCGAGGCGGCTGGATTGGCTATGTCGGCGGTGGATTCGTCTTTTTGCTATTGCTGGTTCACTGGTTTAGTAAGTATTTGCCGCGCTTCTGGCGTAGGTTGGCGATTCCCTTTGTGTTGGGCGTTTCTGCGGCCTTTGTAGTGGCAGCAGTGGTGGCCGTCGATCCGGTGCGCGATCGCGTCCTCAGCATCTTTGCTGGACGGGAAGATAGCAGCAACAACTTCCGGCTGAATGTTTGGGCAGCGGTACGCGAGATGATTGCGGCACGGCCTGTCCTTGGAATTGGTCCCGGCAACGAAGCCTTTAACCAAATCTATCCCCGCTTCCAGCGCACAGGCTTCACTGCCCTCAGCGCCTACTCCGTTTTCCTAGAAATCCTGGTTGAAACGGGTATTATCGGCCTTATGGCTTTCCTATGGTTGCTTTCGGTTACCCTTTCCCTGGGCTGGCGACGACTTCAGGAAATGCGACAGGCGGGCGATCGTGATGGCTTCTGGCTGTTAGGTGCATTGGCTAGCATGATGGGTATGCTCACCCACGGCCTAGTGGATACGGTGTGGTACCGTCCCCAGATCAGTACCCTTTGGTGGCTAATGCTGGCGATCGTTGCCAGCTACTATCTGTTCCCTAATCGATCCACCCGCGAAGTTGAGGATTGATCAACCAAATAATCAAGGTGAACATTGGTGGAAATCTTCAATTGCTCACGATTTTAACCGTTTCGACCCCATCTTCCAGCAACACCACCTGGGGTTGAGCTGTGTCGCCACCATCTACGCGGGCAAGACGCACCCGTCCACTGATGATGTCTTCGCCAACCCGGACGGGACGTGAGGTTCCTTCGTTTGGTACTTCTACGATCACACTCACCTGGTCGCCAATCTGGATAACGCCGCTGATGCGGATTTGGTTCGACAGGCGCTGGGGTATTACAGGCGCGGGTGCAGATGCCGTTGCTGGAACGGTAACGGTTGAAGGCGCTGCAGGTGCCGCAGGATTGGCAACGGGAACCACTGCGGATGGCGCAGGTAAAGGAATGCCCGTGGCGGAGGTCTGAACCGTTGGTGAAGCTGGTACGCCGCCTGGTGCTGCTGTCTCAGGGGTCGCAGGGCGAGGCCGAATGCTGGCGGGACGGATGGCCACTGCGCCAAACGGGTCGGTGCGTCCTGTGGGTACCTGTGGAAGTTGCTCCAAGGTAGTTTCGCGAATCAATCCTTCTGGCAGGTTGCCTGTCGGTGCTTGGGCGTCGGGGTCATCCACCTCCTCGCCGGATGTTTCGATGGTGGGAGGGTTGGCGGCAACCGCTTGCTGTTCGGTGGGGCGATCGCCCGCGTCTTCAGCTTGGGTGGTGTTGGTGTTTGTTGTTTCACATCCCGATGCCAGCAGCACCGTGCCAACACCGATCAGAAGCCATTGTCGAACATGCTGAATTTGCGATTGTTGTTGTCTCATACCCCACACCTCACAAAATTCCTCCCAAAGCATAGCGACGATTTCAGAAAACGAATCAGCGAATTGATTCCGTCTCACGTAAAAAACAAAAACTAAAAACCCCTTGATTTTGTTTTGTTGCCTGGTACTTGATAAACCAATGATGGCTTCCTGCAAACCGCGTCAGTCCTGGGTATGATGAAAGAAGTTTACAGAACGTTACAGACACTTTTCCTATGGCGCTCACACAGGTTCCCGTCGAGACGAAAACCTGGCAATGGCAGGGCTTTCCCATCCGCTATCAACAAGCGGGAGAAACCGGGCCTGCTGTAGTGTTGGTGCATGGGTTTGGCGCATCAAGCGACCACTGGCGCAAGAACCTGCCTGTCCTGGGCGAGACTCATCGCGTGTTTGCCATCGACTTGATTGGGTTTGGCTTTTCGGCTAAGCCGACGCCTGGAGAGCCGATTCACTATCGCTTCGAGACCTGGGGGCAGCAGATCGTCGATTTCTGTCAGCAGATTGTTGGAGCACCCGCGTTTTTGATTGGTAATTCCATTGGCTGTGTGGCGGCAGGGCAAGCTGCGGTTATGCAACCGGATTGGGTGCAAGGTGTGGCGATGCTGGATTGTTCTCTACGCCTACTCCACGATCGCAAACGACTCACACTGCCTTGGTATCGCCGTTTACCTGCGCCCTTGTTACAGAGCCTTTTGGGCAATCGGGCGATCGGCCACTTCTTCTTTTCACAAATTGCCAACCGTCGCACCGTTGGTCGTGTCCTGCGACAAGCCTATGGCCGCAAAGAAGCGGTCACGGATGAGTTGGTCGATTTCCTACTGACGCCTGCCTTCGAGCCTGGTGCGGCGGATGTGTTTCTAGCTTTTGTACGTTATTCCCAGGGGCCCCTAGCCGAAGATTTATTGCCTCAGATGACCTGTCCGGTACTGATGCTATGGGGCGAAGAAGACCCCTGGGAGCCGATCGCCCTAGGTCGTGAACTAGCAAATTTCCCTATCGTTGAAGACTTCATTCCTCTGCCGGGTTTGGGTCACTGTCCCCAGGACGAAGCACCGGAGGTGGTGAATCCTCTGCTACAAGAGTGGTTGGCTCGTCACAGCTAGCTTTGGGATTGGGCGGCTTTCCCAAATTACCCATCGAGTGTTTTGTCTTTTTGATAGACTTCGAGCAACACGATGAAGGTGCTGCCTTCCCCAACCTTGCTGCGGGCAGCAACGGAGCCACCACAGCGCAAGAGCAATTGTTGAACGATCGACAGCCCTAATCCGGCTCCGCTGGTGTCGATATTAGGGGTATGTCTACCACGATAAAAGCGCTCAAAGACGCGAGGAATATCGGCTTGGGAAATGCCGACCCCTGTATCCCGCACCTCAATTTGCACATAATCGCCCTGTTTCTTGGCCCGCACCCAGACCTGTCCACCTTGCTGGGTAAATTTGATGCTGTTGTGAATCAGGTTGATGATGATTTGGCGAATCCAATTTGTGGTGCAGGAGACGGAAGGTAAATCATCGGGAATGGTATAGGCCAGCATCAACCCCTTTTCCTGGGCAAGCGGTTGGTATGTGCTCACCACACCGGGCACTACATCCGCTAGGTTGATGGGCATTAGCGTGGTGCCATCTTCGGTGTCCTCCAGCTGTAGGAGGGAAAGGACGCTGGTAATGAGCGAACTTTGGCGATCGCACTCCTGGGTCAGCAAATCCATATAGCGCTGGCGCTGGGGCGGGCGCATGTTGGGCGATTCCAGCAGTGTCAAAGCGGTTTTCATGCTGGAGAGTGGTGTTCGTAGCTCTTGCCCAACATTGGTCAGGAACTCGTTCTTCAGCCGCAACGCATTTTGCAGCTCTTCATTTTCCAATTGTAAGGATGTCGCTGTTTCTGCCTTGCGACGATCCTCCGCTGCACCATGCCAAATGTCTTCTTGCACCTGGATTTGCTGCATTACCAGGTGATTCAAGATATTGGGAGCCAGCTGGATATTGTTGGCGGGAGCGGTAATGGTTTCCCAGTTGTCTAACAGGGTGGAGAGTTCGTCGCGATGCTCGGTGTTGGTGCTCGACCCCACGGCCATGTGGATACCTGTCAGTACCTTTTGGATAATCGTGGCATCGAAGGAACAGAGCGTTAGCAGGAGGTGTTTGCGATCGTTCCCCTCCGGTGCGGGATTTGCCTCTGAACCATTTTCTGAAATCTCAGGGTCAGCCGAATGGCGACGCATTGAGCGCGGACGGTGGGCTACCACCAGCACCGAGAAGGTATCCGACAGAATGAGCATGAAATATTCGCGCCGCAGTTGCACTTCCGACTGTATGGGCAGAAATACGCTGCGTGTGCTTTCTGTCGATGTCATAGGAATGATGCCCTGGTCATCGATCAAGGCATCGGTTTCTGCACTCATCAACTGCGCTTCCAGGCTTGAGATGGAGTCAAACATTTCCTGGGATTGCATCTCTGGCTCGCTGTCTGGCTCCGGAGGGGGTTGGGTGCGAGCCGAGGATGGTGCCTGCGAGAAGGTATAGATGGTATGAGGGGCTGCAGAGGATCGCCGCAGTCGCCCCAACTCCGCTTCCCACACATCACCCCGTGGCAACTTCATCCATACTGTTGCGGAGATGCGCTGATCAATCAAAAGATCTACGAACTGTGTGATGAGTGACTTAAACGTACTTGGGCTGAGCTGTAACGGATGCGGTGGATTATCCGTGCTGAGTGCCAGTTCGTAGAGAGAAATATCCCGTAGAGATGACGATTTCATGGAAGGGAAATTGATCCGAGAAGGGACAACTGTGCAGAAGGGGAATACAAAAGGGGAACACCCCAATCTTTCTCTATAACTCTATGAAACGAAATCTTGTCCGGGCAGATTTATTTACGCTTCTTAGATATTTCTTTATAAAAAATGGCGATCGCAAACCATATATGAAACCGGATGGGGAGACGGAGTGGGAATCATTTGCCCTATCTCCACAGCCGATTTTGAATGGCTATACTATGCATTTTTATGCGTTCAGTAGGCATTTTGCCAAGGGCCAGGCGGGGGTTGGGAGAGATCAAACGGAAAGGTTTCGGTTTTGTAGATCTTAAGTCCTCTCGCCTGATAATTTTTCAAAGCGTGGGGACTATCCAAGGTGCAGGTATGTACCCACACCCGCGTGGCATTCAATGCCCAGGCTTGCTGGATGCCTCGGGTCAACAAATGTCCGCCAAGACCGCGCCCAATAAATTGACGCATTAAGCCAAAGTAGACCAGTTTGACGCTGCCATCAGCCCGCGCTTCCAGTTCCACATAGCCTCCTGGGGTTCCCGACTCATAAATAACCCAGGTTTGGACAACCGGACGGTTTAGATAGGCCATCCAATCATCGTAGGTCCAGGTCAAGCGATCGCGCCAATACCAATCCCCCCCAACGCTGGTATAGAGAAACCGACTCAACTCCGGAGAGGGCACTTCCGCCTGGATGATCTGAATGTTTGGGGTATCCAATAGCTTGGGGCGCAATTCTGCCGGATGGCGCATATCCAAATACCAGACAGTGATTTGCGTGAGGGTTGACGAAGAAGGCATGGACGAAGGGTGGGGAGGAAACAAAACGTCGATAAGACAAAAGGCCGAAGAATTTGAGCCAAGAAACTTGAGCCAAGAAACTTGAGCTGTGACATGTCAACCATACTGCGTGCATCGGGTTGATGAAACAGGGGTGTTGTACCTTGCTTCATCAACCAGATGTATAAGGTTTATCGGAGGGCAGGACAATAAGGTAAGACCCTTGATTTTGCGTGGTGTGGGCTCCAGCCAAGTCACCCAAAATCGAAGGATTCTCTGGTTTTTGTTCTAGGCATGGGAGGTTTACGCCTAAAGGGGGATGCTAGAAGTAATTCAGATCTGGTTAAAATTCGGATTTTTGCCCGAATATGCCGTTAAAACGCGCTAGGATTAGTGCTACAGATAACCAAAACTTAATCTGAACTTGACACTTGCCGATCTGAAGAGCCGCCTCGAACAGCCCTCTTTCCCAGCGGAAATCTACACGCTGGAGAATGGGCTGACCGTGATTTTTCAGCAGACCGCTTCACCTGTTGTTGCTGTGGATGTGTGGGCGCGAGCAGGGGCGATCGCCGAACCCGAAGCTTGGGCGGGGATGGCACATTTTTTGGAGCACATGATCTTCAAAGGGACGGAGCAACTCCCTCCCGGGGCGTTTGATTATGTGATCGAGCGCTATGGTGGCGTGACCAACGCAGCTACTAGCCACGACTACGCCCATTTCTTCATCAACACAACAGCTACCCATTTACCCGAAACGCTTCCCTATCTGGCGGAGTTGCTGCTTAATGCGGCGATCGCCGATGAGGAGTTCGACCGCGAGCGGGATGTGGTGCTGGAGGAAATGCGGCAGGCTGAAGATGATCCCGACTGGCTGGGATTCCAGGCGCTCTCCGAACTGATTTTTCAAAACCATCCCTATGGTCGCCCGATTTTGGGAACTCCCGACCACTTGCTAAAGATGCTGCCCGAAGAGATGCGGGCTTTCCATCGCAAGCATTATCAGCCCGAAAACTTAACCGTGGTGATCGTCGGCGATACCCCCCGCGATACCACCTTGGCGTTGGTAGACAACCTGTTTGGGGCCTTTGCGCCGCCACCGCCTTTCCCCAGCCTGACCATTGCCGCTGAGCCGCCCATCGTGGGTATTCGCCGCAACTACCTGCAACTGCCTCGGTTGGAATTGGCACGGCTAATGCTGGGTTGGATTGGGCCTGGAGCGGATAATCTATCCGATGCCTACGGATTGGATTTGCTATCAGTGGTGTTGGCCGGTGGGCGTACATCTCGCCTGGTGCGAGAACTACGCGAAGAACGGCACTTGGTTCAAGATATCTCCAGCAGTTTTTCCTTGCAGCGGGATTCCAGCCTTTTCACCATCACTGCGTGGCTAGAACCCCAGTACCTCGATCAGGTTGAGGCACGGATTGGGGATTGTCTGTCGGAACTCAGTAGCACTGTCATTCCTGAAAATGAGCTAAAACGGGTGAAGCGACAGCTCTGCAATGACTTTTCCTTCTCCAGCGAAACCTCTAGTCAATTGGCTGGGCTATATGGCTACTACAGCACGATCGCCCAACCCGAGGTTTCTGTTACCTATCCCCAGCGCATCACCAATCTTCGGCCCGAAGCACTTCAATCCCTTGCCAGCCGATACCTATCGCCCTATCACTACGCAGCGGTAGTGCTGACCCGTGCGCCAGACAATGGAGACATTTGATAGGCTGAGGGCAATCTTTGTAGCCTTTTTGGATCCTTTGGATAGGCTGAGCGTTTGGTGTGCCGCTTAATTTCTGGCTCCCTTTATGCCTTTTTGGCTCCCTTCATTTCCTTTTGCTTTTTGGTGCCTATGTCTTCTTCGCTGACTCGCGATCGCAATCATTTACAGGTTCACCGCACGGTCTTAGGCAATGGCATGACCGTGTTGACGGTTGAAAACCCCACCGCTGATATTGTGTCGGGGCGGATCTTTATCCGTGTTGGCACCCGCTACGAGCAGGTGACGCAGGCTGGGATCACGCATATGCTGATGTCGGTGTTGACCCGTGGCACCCAGCACCTGTCGTCGATGGAAATTGCCGAGCAAATCGAATCGGTCGGCGCAGGCATGGGGACGGATTCCGCAACGGACTACAGCTTAGTAAACCTGAAAACGGTTTCGAACGACTTTCCCGAAATTTTGAACCTGGCGGCAGACATTATGCGATCGCCCTCCTTCCCTGAATCGGAGGTCGAGCTAGAGCGCCGTCTTACCTTGCAGGGCTTGCGGTCAATGCAGGAGCAGCCCTTCAGCATCGCCCAGCGCCAACTGCGGCAGCTCATGTATGGCGACCATCCCTATGCCCTCTCTGCCCTAGGCACGGAAGATAGCATTCAGCAACTCACGCGGGATGACCTAGAGGCCTATCACCAAGCCTATTTCCGTCCCGACAATGTGGTGGTGAGTATTGTGGGACGCATCACCCAGGAACAGGCGATCGCCCTGGTCAAAGAAGCCTTTGGCGACTGGCAAAACCCAGACAGTGCTCAGCTCGAACCTCCTGCTTTGCCGGAACTGATGCCCCAACCCCAGCGCATCGTTACCGAGCAAGACACCCAACAAGCGATTTTGATCCTGGGGTACCTCGCACCTCCGGTCAGCAGTCCCGATTACACCACGCTACGGCTGATCAACTCGCACCTGGGCAACGGACTATCCAGCCGACTCTTTGTGGAACTGCGAGAAAAGCAGGGTTTGGCCTACGATGTGTCCACCGTCTTTCCCACGCGGGTATTGCCATCGCAGTTCCTGGCTTACATCGGCACTGCCCCAACAAATGTGGCGATCGCCTTGACTGGATTGCGGCAAGAAGTCGAGCGACTCTGTACCACTCCCCTCACTGACGAAGAGTTGCAGGTCGCCAAAAGTAAGTACCTAGGGCAATATGCCCTCGGCAAGCAAACCAATGCGCAGATCGCCCAGATCTACGGCTGGTACGAAACCCTGGGAGCGGGAATCCACTATGATGACCAGTTCCAGGACGATTTTGCAGCGGTTACATCCGAAGAGGTGCAGGCCGTCGCCAACCGATATTTCATCGAACCCTATGTTTCGCTGGTCGGTCCCAAAGAGGCGATCGGAGGGGCCGAGTGATGAGGTAGGGCGATCGCCCTACACACCCATTTCTTCCAACACCAAATTGCCCCGATAGCCTGTCACCAAGCGGCTACCATCCTTAAACACATGCACTTCAATCTGGTCACTGGCCCAGTTCAGCCTATCCTGCAGTGCCGGATTGAAGACATGCACGCGCTGATTCTTTGAAGACACTAGGGAATCTGGACTGTTGATCGCCAGGGATTCAATGTAGGGGCCATCAATCAAAATATCCAACTGCTCCAGCAGGTCTTTTGCTCCAGCAGGCCCATAGTCTGACCCCAACTCTTCCAGGCGGAACCCGCTGAACGACATTACGTTCAGCCCGGCTGCCTTTACCTGTCGGGCGACGCTGGCTAGCGCTGGAGCCTGCCAAAATGGCTCGCCGCCAGAGAAGGTAACCCCTTTGTTGTTGGGGTTCCGCAGGATTTTCGCGACCAGGGCATCCACCGAAATCAGCTCATTGACCTCAAACGACCAGGAGGAGGGATTGAAGCATCCAGGGCATTCTCGCAAACAGCCCTGCGCCCACACCACCGCACGACTGCCTGGGCCATTGACCTCAGATTCATCCACATAGCCCATGATGTTGAGATACCCGGCAGGGATTTCAAGCAATGCGGGGGATGGATTTTCACGGCGCGTCATATTACCTCCTTCACGGTCATGCAGCAGTTTATTGACTGGGAATAAAAGATTACTGAGAGATTACTGAGAACAAAAGAAGCTAAGTGATTTGTGGTTTTAACCCTAACGATGAATCGTGAGGAACTTGTGAGGAAGGGATGACGTAGGGAACGTTAATTAATCATTATTAATGAATCGCAATCAAATCATAAGTCCGAATTATTATCTATTTATTATTCCTGATTCATCTCTCTCTTGCCTTGCGGAGACGGTGATTTTTGTTAAGAATTGTAAAGAGGGAGATGAGAGGAATGGAATGTCTGACGTAACGAAAGGGGCGATCGCTCCATCAAGCAAGGCGCAAGAAAATGCTGATTCGCAGGATCGCCCGCTGGGAACTCCCCGACCGCTCTGGCGCGTGATGCTGTTTTCGGTGGTGACGGGGCTTGCCTACTACGGCTATTACAAATGGGCCATTCAGGATGAGCTGCACCGTTACACCGGCAAAGACTTTTCTGGGGCTGTGGAATTGTTGCCGTTTTTGTTGGGTGTGGCTGTGCCTCCAGCCCTGGCGACCTTCGACCCCGATGTGCCCTCTTGGTTTGCCTGGCTCTTTGTGCTGGGCGTGGTGTGGATTTACATCGTGCAGTTTCGGCTGTATCGCACGGTGAATCAGCTCTATCGAGACGCTGGACTCGCAGAGCCTCTGGAGGTGTGGTGGCTCTTCATTCCGGGGCTGAACCTGTTGGTTGGATTGCGACAAATTCACTTTTTGAGCCAGTACTGGGCGCGGTTGTGCGGCGAAACGAAGCCTGACCCAGTGGCAGAGGCATTGCCAATATTTTTCGCAGAACCTCGAACTTGAAAGATTTAACCCGGCCTTTCGTGCAAGAGCGATTGGATGTAATGAGGAATTTAATTATGAATACGAATAGAAACCGAGATGAGCGAATGCAGATGGGGGCTTCGGTGCAGCAGGGGCGATCGCTCTCACCGCTAAATTTGTTCACCCCAAACAACCTGTATCCTAGCCTTCGCAAAATGCTGATGCTGTTGCTGGTTGTCGGTTTGACACTTTTTCTGAAGGCGGTCCCGGTATCGGCCAATCCCTATGCCGCACCGCCGCTATCCTTCAGTAACGCAGAGCTGCGGGGCCAGGACTTTTCGGGACAAAACCTGCGAGCCGCAGAATTCTCCAACGCGAACTTAGAAGCTGCCGATTTTTCCCATGCCAACGCGCGGGGAGCCGTCTTTAGCGCTTCGGTTATGACAAAAACCGATATGCACAGCGCCGATTTGCGCGATGCCATGTTGGATCAATCCAAATTCCTCGGCACCGACCTGCGTGACGTGGATTTCACCAACGCCATCCTCCTTGGCTCCACCTTCGAGAACGTGGACATCACCGGAGCGGACTTCACCAACGCCTTGCTCGACCTGTCCCAGGTAAAAGACCTGTGCAAGATGGCCGACGGGGTTAACTCAAAAACAGGCGTCGATACACGATACTCATTAGGATGCCGAGATTGATTGCTCCAAGATTGACTGATAATAAAGAATTAGTCATTCAGCATAATTGTCTCTCAACCTCCCGTGCTTCCCGACATCCAAATTTATTCTCATTCATCTACGTTGAATTGCCTTTCCGTTTACCAAACAAATCGCCCAGATTCCTCTCTCAGATTTGCTCTTAATCTGCGTTTATCTGCGTTCATCTGCGTTCCACTCTTACCTTCCCATTCCTACTCTGAGGCGATCGCACCATGAACGTCGGCGTAATCGGTGGCGGACAACTGGCATGGATGATGGCGCCTGCTGCAAAAGCGCTGGGGATTGAGCTGGCCGTGCAAACCCCAAGCGATCGCGATCCCGCTGTGAGTCTAGCTGATGAGGTTGTTCTAGGAGCGATCGCCGATGCCAAAACAACCGCTGAGTTAGCAAAACATTGCGATGTCATCACCTTTGAAAATGAGTTTGTGGATTTGCCAGGGCTGATGCAATTGGGCGATCGTGGCATCACCTTCTACCCGCCCCTCACCGCCCTAGAGCCCATCCTGGATAAGTACGACCAGCGCTCGGCACTCCTGGCCTGGAATGTGCCCACGCCCCGATTTGCAGCTGTATCTTCCTCCGCCAATCCCGAAACCCTAAGTCAATACGGCTTTCCCGTTGTCCTCAAAGCACGACGGCATGGCTACGACGGCAAAGGAACCTTGGTGCTGCGAGATCTAGACGCCGTGCAAGCCCAACTGACAGGCACTGCATCGGATACCTGGCTGCTAGAAGAATTCGTCCCCTTTGAACGCGAGATGGCCGTGATGGCCGCCCGCTCCACCACCGGCGAAACCGTCGTATACCCCGTCGTGGAAACCCAGCAAGTTGACCAAGTCTGTCGTCGCGTCTACGCCCTACCGGAATGGGACGAAGCCGTAACCCAACAAGCAACGGCGATCGCCCATACCCTCCTCACCCAACTCAACTATGTCGGCGTCCTGGGCATCGAATTTTTCCTCACCCAAGACGGCAAACTCTCCGTCAACGAACTGGCTCCCCGCACCCACAACTCCGGACACTACACCATCGACGCCTGCGAAACCTCCCAGTTCGAGCAACAACTCCGCGCTGTCTGCGGCCTCCCCCTCGGTGTCCCCACCCTGCAAAGCAATGGAGCCGTCATGGTCAATCTCCTCGGCTTCGAGTCCTCCGACTCCGACTACAGTGATCTGCGCCAGAAACTCGCCCAAATCCCCAACGCCCATGTCTACTGGTACGGCAAAACCCAATCCCGCCCAGGCCGCAAACTAGGGCATGTCACCGTCACCCTCAACTCCAACCAAACCCGCCAAGACGCCGAAGTGATCGCCCAGAAAATCGAGCAAATCTGGTATCCCAACCCTGCATAAACCCAACCCATTGTGGGCGTCACAAGGTTTTGGTAATTTCCAGAGGGATAGTCGGATAGACGGGAAGTTAGTCAACGCAGAAGCCGGATGCAGCCCACCGATGCGAAGCGGCTCAAATCCTCCCATGCAAAATCCCCTTGCTGAAGGGGGTCTGGGGGAACGAGCTTCGTTCCCCCAGTCAGGGGGTTTGGGGGGCGACGCGCCCCCAAGTCCAAATCAAATCGCCAATCAGCAACCTTAAACCCCCCCATGTTGAGCGTAGAAATAATCCGGATAAACCACAGCGATCGCTGCATTAAATAGCGACGGCATTGGGCCTTGGGTGTAGCAACGAACGAGAAACCGAAACAATTCTCGCCCAAGTCGTAGTCGTTGAGCGTGGTGGAAGTAGCGCAATGCAGCACTACAGGGCAAACGTAGCAGGCATTCTAACCGGTTTATTGATGGCACTCGGTATTGCTCCCCCGGGAAGCATGCCAGGCTATGCCCAGGTAACCTCCGTCAATGAAGGCTACCTGTTAGGCGTGGGCGATCGCCTACGCCTCGATGTATTCAACGTACCGGAATACAGCGGCGAGTTTCAGGTGCTAGCCGATGGCACCCTAAATCTTCCCATCGTAGGTGGCGTATCCGTCCAAGGCATGACCCTAACACAAGCCTCCCAAGCCGTTTCTCAGCGCTACCTAGAGGTTATCCGTCGTCCCTACGTCACCCTCAGCTTGCTCGAAACGCGCCCCGTGACCATAGCTGTTGCAGGCGAAATCCACCGCCCCGGTTCCTACCAATTTGAGACCCAGAGCACAAACCTCAGCGATGCGCTGCAACAGGCCGGAGGTATCACCCAATCCGCCAACATCCGCCAGATCCAAATCCGTCGTCAGCGTCCAGCCCAGCAAGTGGATGTGTTGACCGTCGATTTGCGGCAACTGGTGCAGACCGGAGACCTAGCACAGGATGTTTTGCTGCGAGATGGCGATCGCATCTTCATTCCAACCGCCAGCACCATCAGCCTGGAAGACGCCCGACTCCTTGCCAACACTCCCTTTGCCAGCAACGCGACCACACCCATTCAGGTGGCGATCGTCGGCGAAGTTAACCGCCCCGGCCCTCATACCCTCACCCCCAATGCTGCGGGCGGCGGCGACCAATCCCAACCCCGCATTCCCACCCTGACCCAGGCCATCCAGGAAGCAGGCGGCATCACCCAAGATGCCAATATCCGCGACATCGAGGTACGGCGCACTACGGCTAATGGCGAACAACGGACCATCGCTGTCGATTTCTGGGAATTGCTGCAGCAAGGAGATTTACGTCAGGACTTGCCCCTCCAGGCTGGGGACACCGTGATGATTCCAACGGCGATCGCCCTCACCCCCAGCGAACTGACCGAGCTTGCCGCCGCCAGTTTCTCCGCCGATGAGATGACCGTCAACGTCGTCGGCGAAGTTGCTCGCCCTGGTGCCGTTACCGTCGAACCCAACACACCCCTCAATCAGGCCATCCTGGCAGCAGGCGGTTTCACAACTCGCGCCCGCCGAGGTGAAGTCGAGCTAATCCAACTCAACCCCAACGGCACCGTAACCCGCCGGGATGTGGACGTGGATCTTTCCAATAATGCCAACCTCGACAGCAACCCACCCTTGCGACCGGGAGATACGGTCGTTGTCGGGCGATCGGGCATCGCTGCCTTCAACGACACCCTCACCTCCATCGCCACCCCTCTGGGCGTGATTCTCCGCATATTTAGCGGATTTTAAGGTTTCCAAGAAGAAATATCCAGTGCCCTTTGACTGTGCTTAGGGTACAAACGGCTAACTGGCTGAGCGCAGCCGAAGTCAGTGGCTACGCTTCTTTGGGAGACTTGCTAAAGCCCCTACGACGCATCCAGGTACTTCCGCAACATTTGCTCCACCTGCTGCACCGATGCACGAGGGGATAAGCGCGGCAGCGCCACAGGCTTCTCCTTTCCCCAGTGCAGCACCGGAATTTCATATTGATAGGCCGCAAACCATTCGGGGTTTGTGGTGATGTCGCGCACCTCCAAATTAATGGGAAGGCCTTGAATTTGCTCCAATTTCTCTTGCAACCCTTCGCACAGGTGGCATCCAGGCTTGCTGTAAAGCACTAAGTCCATGAGATTTTAGGGAATGGAAACAGATAATACACAATCCCGACCGGAATATGTGGTTTTTGGTTATGATTGGTCATAACGAACCAAGAGGATTCTACAAGCATGGCTACTTCCACTGAAGCTCCGCTACGACTTCATGACCTCAACCTGGATGAGCTAAACGAAAAATTTGAAACGGCGCACCCCAGCGATATTCTTGCCTGGGCGATCGCAAACATTCCTTCTGGGTTGGTTCAGGCCAGTGCCTTCAACGTTGATGATATTGCGATTACCGACATCCTCTATCGGCAAATCAGACCCACAACCCCGGTTCCCGTTCTATTTCTCGATACGCTTTACCATTTTCCCGAAACCCTGGAGACTGTCGCTAACGTCAAAAACGCCTATAACTTGAATCTTCAGCTCTACAAAATTCCTGGCGTGATGACGCGGGAAAACTTTGAATCAGAGTATGGCAAGGCACTTTGGGAAACGGATGTGCGCGAATTTCATCGGCTTACCAAAATCGAGCCGCTGCATCGGGGGTTAGCTGAACTCGACGCTCAAGCTTGGATTACAGGCCGCCGCCGAGATCAGGCTGTGACCCGCACTCGCCTTGAAATCTTTGAGTTCGATGCCCAGCATCGGTTAAAGATCAACCCGATCGCCACTTGGACACGCAAAGAAACCTGGGCCTATGTGGCCGAGCATGGGGTGATTTACAATCCCCTGCACGATCGCGGCTATCCCAGCATTGGTGATGAGCCGCTGACCACGCCCGTTGCCGAAGGCGAAGACGAACGGGCTGGACGCTGGCGCGGTCTGGGCAAAACAGAGTGCGGCATCCACATGGAAGACTGAAGTCGCAACAAAGATAGCTTTGCCGGGACTTGCTCATTCTGTTGAAGGTGTGGTTGTTCTATAGCCACACCTTCAAGTAATTTGTATCCAATTCAGTTGAAGAACCCAAATGTTGTTTGCGATCGCTGCATCGCAGCGATCGCAAACAACTCTTAATCGGATTTGATATTACTCAGGCTGAGAGGCTATCAAAGCAGATCTTTGAACGTTGGATTCTCCTTAACCTGCTTGAGCAGGGCTTTGATTTCCTGGGTGCGGTCTTTGCGAACCACAAGGGTAACGTTCTGATCGCGTACAACGACGATATCGTCTAAGCCGATGGTGGCAATCAGTTCGTCTTTGTCAGTAGCGTAGAAGAGAGAACCTTTGCTGTCGATGCAGATATGCTGTGCTAGTTCGACATTGGGTTGATCGCCCTTGAGCAAGCGCTCGATCGCGTTCCAGTCACCCAGGTCATCCCAGGGAAAGGTTGCTGGTAGCACACAAGCACGCTGGGTCTTTTCCATCAGGGCATAGTCGATGCTCTGCTTGGGGAGTTTTGGATAAACGGCGGGACCTTCGGTTTGCAGGGGTTCCAGCACGTAAGGTGCATGAATCTTCATCTCCGCCAGCGCTGTTCCCGCTTGGAAGATGAACATGCCACTATTCCAGCTAAACCGACCGCTGTCGATAAACTCCTTAGCTGTGGTGAGTTCAGGCTTTTCTGTAAACCGCTGAACCCGATAGCCGGGAATGTCGAAATAAGAGCCAAGGGGTTCCCCCTGCTCGATGTAACCGTATCCAGTGGAAGGGAAGGTGGGTTTGATTCCGAGGGTGGCGATCGCCTGCTCTGTCTTTGCTAATGATTCTGCTGCCCGCAGCGTCTTGTGAAACAGGTCG
Organism: Cyanobacteria bacterium J06638_20; assembly: GCA_039819245.1. Taxonomy (GTDB): domain Bacteria; phylum Cyanobacteriota; class Cyanobacteriia; order Elainellales; family Elainellaceae; genus Vacuolonema. Next base: position 3,366 of record JBCBSJ010000023.1, on the reverse strand, counting down.
AGATCGCCAATCCAATGGTCGGCGGGGAAAAAGCTAACGACGGCATCTTCACCATGCCGCTTTGCTGCTTCCAGGGTTGCCCAGGCCACCGCTGGAGCTGTATCTCGTCCTTCTACTTCAACCAACAAATTACTTTCGGGCAATTCGGGCAGTTGTTCCCGCACCCCATCAGCTAGGTGCGACGCTGTTACCACCCAAAGCTGATCCCAGCCATCTGCCAGGGGAAGCAAGCGATCGGCGGTGGCTTGCAGCAGGCTGCGACCGCTACCATCCAAACTCAAAAACTGCTTGGGGCGCTGAATTCGGCTCAGAGGCCAGAAGCGCTCGCCCTTGCCACCAGCAAGAATAATTGGAATCATAGGTTTTCTGGATTGGAATGGATTGCCATTGTGTCAGCCTCATATTAACGGGGTTTGGAAGCGAAGCCCTAGGCTTGGCGATCGCTCTTTGCGAGATTTTCAAACCGCCAGTAGAAATATCAATTTTGGATTTTGCCTCTTCATGATGAGACAAAACCTATAAGGATTTCACCCACTATGCGATACGTTAGCTGCCCAGCGACTGACTTGCGTTCGGTGAGATCACGGTGGCTCTCTACTTCAGCCCTTTTCCTGCTTGTGTCTATTGGGTGACTGTTCGTGCATGGGTCGCGATGAGGTCGGGGGAAAGACGAGCTAGGGCATCGATGAAGTGTGGCACAAAGGTGCCTGGGCCTTCCGATCGCCCAACGGCCAACTCACCCGCGACCCCCATCGCCACCATTGTGGCAACCGCCGCGTCGACGCGATCGCCCGTGACTGCTGCAAAGGCACCCAGCAGTGCTGTGGAAACGCATCCCATTCCCGTGACCTGAGCCATAACGCGATCGCCATTATGCACTTCCACATGGCGCTCCGGGCTGATGATGTGATCTGTTTCGCCACTGATGACGGCGATCGCGCCATGTTGCTCTGCCAGTAGCTTCGCCGCATCGACTGCATGGTCTGAGGTCAAGGTGCTGTCTACCCCCCGCGTTTTCACCGCTTCGTTGGCGAGGGCGCAAATTTCTGATGCATTGCCCCGAATAATTAATGATGAGCTGCATTCCACTAGATCTCTGGCGGTGCGTGTCCGCAGTTGTGTTGCCCCTGCCCCTACCGGATCCAAAATGATTGGAATGTTCCGTTGATTTGCCACCTGAGCTGCCTTTTTCATCGCTTCAATCCAGGGTGCGCTTAATGTCCCTATGTTGAGGACCAAAGCGCTGGCAAGGCTTGCCATTTCTTCCATTTCCTCTAGCGCATGCGCCATGACTGGCGATGCCCCAACAGCCAGTAGAGCATTGGCCGTAATGTTCATTACCACATAATTCGTGATGTTGTGGACTAGGGGTTTGTGCGATCGCACAGCGGAGATTAAAGCTATGGAGTCAGAGGTCATAGAGCACGAAGCGGTAGAGAAAAAATAAGTATGAGGTAGGTAGCCTGTTGGCTGACAAAACTCTACCCTGGGATGAAGCGAGATGCACAAAAGACACTTTATCCCTTGCAACACCGGATTTTAGTGTCGTGGCACTGAAGTTTATAGAGAAGCGGGTATGACGCGGTGCGACGCTCCCACACGATGAAAAAAGGGCAATCGCTGTGATGTGAGGAACCCAGTTCCTTTGTCCCGGTCTCGATGCAGCTGTCATTATGATAGGAAACGGGTTCCTGGGGCGAGAGTGATGTTTAACAGGTTGTCTTTTGCAAAAGCTGCAAATGCTTTTTAAGAAAAGCGAATCGTGTTCAACCTTCAACGTCTCATTCTGGAGATCCTAAATCATGTATCAGTCTGCCGTCGATTGTCATCGTTGTGCAGCATGGATTCATCGCTCGCGCTACTGGCTTATTTCCCTGGTAGCGATATTGGGATTGTGGGCGACCAACCTGTCGTTTGTTGGGCAAGCGCAGAATGCCTATCCGCCGTTCCTCGACCCCCATGTCAACGACTATGCGCAAGTTTTAGAAGCCAATGATGCGGCAACGCTGCGATCGCTCCTAACAGGATTCCAATCTGAGACTGGGGTGCAGGCCGTCGTGCTGACGGTGGACTCGGTGCATGACTACAGCATGGGCGACGCAACCATTGAGTCCTTTGCGACCAACCTCTTCAACACGTGGGGCATTGGCGATCGCACTCGCAATGATGGCATTTTAATGCTGGTGGCTGTGGGCGATCGCGAGATGCGCATTGAGCTGGGCATGGGCTATGACGGCAGCTACGATGCCGTTGCCCAATCCGTCATTGACCAGCACATGCTCCCCTATTTTCGGGATGGCAACTATAGCCAGGGCATTGTTGCGGGAGCCAATGCAGTTGTCAATCAATTTAATTCTGCTAGTCCTGCGCCTGTCGCTGCGGCTCCAGCGAGGAGCTATGGCGATCCAAGTTCGGTTGATCCGGTCGCTCCAGCAAGTGACTATGGCGGTTCAGGTGGACCAGGAGAGGTGGGTGACTTGATTGCGGACAACCCCAACACAGCTAGAGCCCTTGGCGGTGGTGCGGCTGTGCTGGCGATCGGCGCACCGATCGTTGGGTTCTGGAATCGTCATCGCACTCGCAAATGCCCCAACTGTGCAACCCGAATGGTGCGGCTTAGCGAACGGCTCGACGACAAATACCTCGATCCAGGGCAACGCAAGGAAGAAATGCTTGGTTCCGTTGACTACGATGTCTGGCAATGTCCAAGTTGTAATCAGGAACTTGTCAAACGCTACGGAAACCTGATGAATCAGCACAAGTCTTGTCCAGCCTGTCATTACAAAACCCTGAAAGTAAGGTCTCGGGTTATTGAACACCCCACCTACACCTCAACGGGGCGTCGAGAAATTCAAGAAACTTGCGCCCACTGCAATCATCATGGAACTCGCTACACGGTCATTCCTAGAAAGACAAAAAGCAGCAGTAGTAGTTCCAGTCGATCATCCCATGGCGGAGGCGGCAGATCCTCAGGTGGCGGTGCTTCAGGGCGTTGGTAGCAGAGGTTGGGAGCTTGTTAATCGGAGCCGGGTTCAAATACTGGCGCGGATGGTGAAGGAATAGTCGCCGCCTGGTTCGAGTTGATAGTCGGAGCGTTCTAGAAATCGTGCCAGTGGATCTTTGATCAGCGCTCGCCCGAGGGAAGGTTCAACAATCAGCACTCCTTGGCGAAAACACCATTTGAATTCCCATTCATAGTCGTTGGCGCGCACTTCTCCTTCAATACGGCCTTTCTGCCAGGATTGATGGGTAATGCGGACATGAGCGGTGGTTTCAGGGAGATGTTTGGAACTCACGCTGTCAAGTTATCCTTCCGTAATGGCATCGCAAGGTGGCTGTTGCCATCTCACACAGTCGGGCACTGCT
>JBCBSJ010000022.1:0-38038 GCA_039819245.1 Cyanobacteria bacterium J06638_20 | reverse complement strand
TCTTCTGCCACGGTTCTACCAACATGATCGATACTGGGAAGTATTCACACAAAAATTACGTTGATGAATCATGGAGTTACACGGAATTGATACCCCCCGCGCTGAATGGACAGGGGATTGCTTGATCGTTGGATTTTTTGAAGATGCGGTCGAGTTGACAGGAGATCTGACGACTCTGGATGAGCGTCTATCTGGCACACTGGCAGAACTGATTGAAGAAGAAGAATTCAAGGGCAAAGCAGGCAGCGGTGCCGTATTCCGGGTTGGCTCGAAGACGCCGATCCGTAAAATCGGGGTCGTTGGCTTGGGTAAGGCAGAAGAACTCGATCTGGAAAGCTTGCGCAAGGCAACGGCAAAGGCCATTCGACTGGCAAAGCAGGAAAAAGCCAAAACCTTAGGCATCAGCCTGCCCTTGTGGAACGAGGATGCGGCTGCCACAGCCCAGGCGATCGCCGAAGCGGTGGAACTCACGCTCCACAAAGACAGCCGCTTCAAATCGGGAGAGGACGACAAAAAGCAGCCCCCACTGGAGCGGATCGACTTGCTCGGCCTGGCTGGGCAGGATGACGCATTTACCCAAGCTCGGAAGATTTCCTTGGGCGTCATCCTGGCTCGGGAACTGGTGTCGGCTCCGGCCAATGTGGTGACTCCCGTAACCATGGCAGAAACAGCAGAGGCGATCGCCAATGAATTTGGCCTGGAGATCGAAATCCTCGAAAAAGACGAGTGCGAAAAGCAAGGCATGGGAGCCTTCCTGGGGGTTGCCCAAGCCTCCGACCTGCCACCGAAATTCATCCACCTCACCTATCGCCCTGAGGGGACACCCCGCAAGAAGCTGGCAATCGTTGGCAAGGGTCTGACCTTCGACAGCGGTGGCTTGAACCTGAAGGTAGGCAACAGCAGCATCGAGATGATGAAAACCGACATGGGAGGAGCGGCCGCCACCTTCGGTGCAGCAAAGGCGATCGCCCAACTGAAGCCCGATGTCGAAGTCCACTTCATCAGCGCGGTGACCGAGAACATGATCAGCGGCCATGCCATGCATCCCGGTGATATTCTCACTGCTTCCAATGGCAAGACCATCGAAATCAACAATACCGACGCCGAAGGTCGCCTGACCCTGGCCGACGCGCTGGTGTTTGCCGAGAAGCTGGACGTGGAGGCGATCGTCGATCTGGCGACCCTAACGGGAGCCTGCATCGTGGCTTTGGGTAATGATATTGCCGGACTTTTCACACCAAATGATGAGTTGGCTGAGCAGTTGATGTCCGCAGCTAAGCTGTCGGGCGAAAAGTTCTGGCGCTTGCCCATGGAAAGTAAGTACTTCGACTCCATGAAGTCCGTCGTCGCTGACATGAAAAATACGGGTGCACGGGCAGGGGGAGCTATTTCCGCCAGCCTCTTCCTAAAGCAGTTCGTCAAAGACACCCCCTGGGTTCACCTCGACGTCGCGGGGCCTGTCTGGAACGACAAGGACAATGGCTACAACAATGCGGGCGGCACTGGATTTGCCGTGCGAACGCTGGTTAACTGGGTGCTTGCTTAAGCGCATTGAGTTTGAGGTTTGCTGGCTGAGGTGTGGATGGGTCTTCTAATCCACACCTCGATCACTCCCTGCAAGCATCAAACCTAAAATCTCAGAACCCACTCCCCGCACATCAATTCTCAAACCCAAATTTCTACTCCCATGATCGAACTCCACTGTCATACCACCTGCTCTGATGGATCTCTGACACCGACTGAATTGGTGGAAGAGGCGATCGCCCAGGGAGTCAAAGCTCTAGCTATCACCGACCACGACACCTTGGCCGGGTGGGAGGAAGCTCAGGCAGTAGCAGCGGGGCATGATCTAGAGATTGTGCCGGGGGTTGAGCTGAGTACGGTGTGGGGGAATCGATCCCTGCATATTCTGGGGTTTTATCCCAATCGGGAAGTCTTTGAAGCACCCTTGCGCGATCGCCTGGAAGGGCGCAAGCGCCGTGCTAAGGCTATGGTCGAGAAGCTGGAGGAAATGGGCTATCCCATCACGCTGCCGGAGATGGGGAATGGCATCGCCCCAGGTCGACCCCACATTGCCAAAGCTATGGTCGAGGCAGGTCATGTCAAGACTTACGACGAAGCGTTCGATCGCTTCCTCAGTGAGGGCAAATCCGCCTATGTGCAATACGAAAAATTCTCGGCCGTGGAAGGAGTTCAGCTTCTAAGGGAATGTGGAGCAGTGCCTGTATGGGCACATCCCTTTCTATTTCGAGGCGGCAACATTCCCCAAGTGTTTGAGGTGCTGCTAGAGGCTGGGTTGATGGGGTTAGAGGTCTATCATCCCACCCACAGTTCTGGACAAGCGACCATTCTCAGCGAATGGTGTGTTGAAAACCAGCTCGTGAAGACCGGGGGCACTGACTACCATGGCCCAAACTCAGACCCGAACCACCGTTCTATTCCCCTCAACCATTTTCAGCTTCCCCTTACCCTGCTCGACAGTTTGAAGGAAGCAGCACAGCAGTAGTCTTCCCTATTCCACATTCTGTCTGAATATTTGAACAGTTAACGCCTGAACAGTTAACGCTTGACCCGTTGCCGGAGATACCCGCTTCACTATGCCGCCAAAGAAGAAATTTTATGCTGTCATGCGAGGTCGCCAAACTGGGCTGTTCATCCGCTGGGATGATTGCAAACGACAGGTCGAAGGGTTTCAGGGCGCGATCTACAAATCCTTTCCCAGTCGAGCCGAAGCGGAAGCGGCGATCGCCGCCTACGAACAAGCGGGAACTCTACCCTTCGATCGCGCGGGCAAATCCTCTCAGAGTGCAAAATCTTCAGCGATCGCCCAACCGTCTGAGGAAATTATCTGGAATAGCCTGAGTGTTGACGCAGCTTGTTCTGGCAATCCTGGGGATATGGAATATCGCGGCGTGTGGACGGCCACTGGAGAGGAAGCCTTTCGCAAAGGTCCCTTTGCCCAAGGAACCAATAACCTAGGGGAATTTTTGGCGATCGCCCACGGCCTCGCCATGCTACAAACCCTGGGCAACGATACGGCCAGCTATAAAGCAATGCCCATCTACACCGATTCTCGTACAGCAATGGCCTGGGTCCGTCGCCGTGCCGTCAAAACAACCCTGAAGCAAACTGCTCGCAACAAGCCGATCTTTGAGATGGTCGATCGTGCTATTGCATGGCTTAAGGTTCACTCATACACCAATCCCATCCTGAAATGGGACACCGAACATTGGGGTGAAATCCCAGCCGACTTCGGACGCAAATGAACCACGACAGAGACACAAAGCCCCTCTGTGACCTCTGTGCCTCTGTGGGTTTGATCGTCCTGAGTTTAATGAGTCTGAAGCCTAAACCGTCATAATGTCGGTTTCTTTCTCTTTCAGCAGATCATCAATCTTACTAACATACTTATCGGTTATTTTTTGGATATCGTCCTGCAAATCCCGGGACTCATCCTTAGAAACCTCGCTGGCTTTTTCTTGCTTCCGCACGCTGTCGACTGCATCCCGCCGGATATTCCGCAGCGCAACCTTTCCTTCTTCCGCATACTTGGCTGCAACCTTCACCAGTTCCTTACGGCGTTCGCTGGTTAGCGGAGGGATGTTGAGTCGAACGATAGAGCCATCGTTGTTAGGCGTCAGACCAATATCCGACATGGAAATGGAGCGCTCGATCGTACTTAGCGAACTTTTGTCGTAGGGCTGAATCATGATAGTGCTGGCATCGGGAACACTGATGTTCGCCAACTGATTCAGTGGCGTATCGGTACCGTAATATTCCACGGTGATCCGATCCAAAAGCGCTGGGTTTGCTCGCCCTGTCCGAATCGTGTTAAAAGACCGTTGGGTTGCCTCAATGGTCTTCTGCATCTGGCTTTCAACGTCAGCTAACTTCACAAGAACCTCCAACTAGCGTTCCAAGCGACTCTCCCAGGAGAGCGCGATAGATGTTCCCCGAAACCGAAATGTCGAAAACGACAATGGGGATACTGTTATCTTTACACAGGGCGATCGCAGTTCCATCCATTACCCGCAGGTCTTTTTCCAAAACATGCCCATAGGTCAGAGTTTGGTAGCGTCGGGCATTGGGGTTCACTTTGGGATCAGAATCATAGATGCCATCCACCTTTGTCGCCTTAAATACGACCTCAGCATTGATTTCGGCCGCTCGTAAAGCCGCTGTGGTATCGGTCGTGAAGAAGGGATTACCAGAGCCAGCGCCAAAAATCACAACGCGCTCCTTTTCCAGATGGCGAATGGCACGACGGCGAATATAAGGTTCGGCCAATTCTTGCATTTCGATCGCCGTTTGTACACGGGTTGCAATGCCTTTGCGCTCCAGAGCATCTTGCAATGTCATGGCATTCATCACCGTGGCAATCATGCCAATGTAGTCAGCGGTTGCCCGCTCCATCCCCGAAGCGGCTCCTTTGATCCCCCGGAAGATATTCCCTCCGCCAACAACGATCGCAACTTGCAGCCCTTCCTTAACCGCCTTTGCAATTTCATCTGAAATACTATCTACAATTGCTGGATCAATACCATAGGCCAGCTCACCCATTAGGGCTTCACCACTTAGTTTCAATAGCACGCGTTCATATTTCTTTGCCATATACCCCCCGTCTCCCTTGCGAAATAGCTCCAACTAAAGATAACAGTCAGCGGAGGTGATGACTGATCCGGATAAACACGTATGGGGATCAACGAAAGCAATCCGATTTCAGGGTAATCATGGCAAAAATCCGGGCTTCAGACCGCAAAAACACGGAAATTTTAGTGAGATCTACGGGCTAAGCTAGACTGGATCGTATAGAAACGTTACGACGGCTTTACATCCTTTACGATGCAATTTCCATCCCTGAGCCCTACGATAATCAACCGAGTAATCGAAATGGCCTGGGAAGACCGCACGCCGTTTGATGCCATTGATGCTCAATTCGGCCTAAGCGAAAAGCAGGTCATTGATCTGATGCGCCGAGAGATGAAGCCATCTAGCTTTCGTATGTGGCGCAAACGCGTTAGCGGTCGCAAGACCAAGCATCAAAAGCTCAGAGACTTTTCAGAAGGGCGATTCCGCTCCCACAATCAAAAGGGATAATTCATTGCTCTGAAAATAGATTTTCATCGTTTGGGGTGGCGCGCCAGCGCCATGAATGATTCCCGTATTGGTTTTCAACCGCGTTAAGCACAACAATCTCATCGAATCAGGATTTCGCTGCGACTCCGATTCGATGAAATGCGTAAGACTTATGGCTGGGTGCCAAGAAGTTGGCTCTGAATACTGGGATGGTTTTTCAAGGAAGCTCCGGTACGCCCTGTCGTCACCCAGAGAAACGAGCGCGCCGCATCTCGTGCCGCTTTGCCCCAGGATTCTTCGGGTTGATCGGAAGGCACAGGCACCGCTTCAAATTCGATCCCTCGACTACCCAAAACAATGGTGCCGATGGTGCGGGCACGGCGCATGTGGTAGTCCGAGGTGATGAGGTAAAGGCTGCGGATGTTTTGGTCTTTGAAGTCGTCCACCAAACTGGTGAAGTTAGTGACGGTATCGACCGCACGATAGTCCAGATGGAGGCGATCGCCCGAAATCTCAGACTCGGAGAACACCCAATGAGCATAGTCTGCCGGACTACCAGACGATACCCATACCGGAAGATCAGGATGATCCTGGGCAAACTCAGCGGCAAACGCTTCCCGTTCGGGAGACCCGCCCAAAACAAAAATGGCTTGGGGTTGAAGCATTAAGGCGTTGATTTGGTGGTAGAGCAACCCAACGAGCAGCGACACAATGAGAACCTTGAACCACCAGAACTGTCGTCGTCGCCGTCCGGCTCCGCGATAGCGTCTGGGATTGGTGATATTTGTAGCAGCCGATCGCGATCGCATACTCAAATCTAGCTCAAAAAAACACCCCATCCTGGCAATGTAAGGGCGATCGCCAGGAACACACAGGAATTATTCCTATCAATCTACAACAGGCTTTCTAAAACCAGCCTTCAATTTCCCAAAATCTTCCAGCCTGCCAGACGTTTGAACCGGACTAAAGCAAAACCCACGTTATTCTGACAGATCCATGAATAAATGGTGCTACCCACACCAGCAAAAATAAACCAATCAGGCATCTTCTGATGGAGCGGCTCCTTCTTGCAGGAGTTGCTCGCAGGTTGCAGGGTTAGGGGCAAAGTTAATCTGCACCGAATAAATTTCCCGCCAGCTTGTGGGTTGAGGTTCATACGCCTTCGCAATTTCAAGAGCTTCTGCATCCAAAAATGCAAAGCCCGAGCTTCGAAGCAGGAAGGGGTCTGAGTCTTCTTCTACCCGGCCATCTGGGCCAACCAAAACGCCAACAACCACCGAACCACTCACGAGATCTTCGGCGGTTAGCTCGGTTGCCGCTTTGCCGCTGAGTTGAGCACTGGCAACACAAGCAATAGGAGGATAAGGAACATTTTCCATCTCCCCAGGGGTTAATGTCGCATCGGCCTTTTCTTCCAACTCGGCATCGCTAAGTCCATCTTCTGCTAGCCAGGGATAGGCTTGATCTACCAACCAATCACCCCAATTGGTATTTGCAGCTTCAGCTCCCGTTCCGTCTTCATTAAAGGCAAACTGCTCAGGGTTCTCTTGCACAAAAGCGACAAGGTCGGGGGGAAATTGGGGGGTAGCCCCTTCGACAGTTGGCTCTGTATCGCTCGATCCCTCTGTTGTGTTGGAATTACCCGTGATGACCTCACCATCGTTTAAGTCGTTTGCGTTTGGCCCATCATCGGTAGTCTCTGCGGGCGGATCTGGGGTTTCAGTAGGGGTGGGAGAAGGTGTTGGGGAGGATGGGCTACGGCGAGACGGGAAGGGTGTCCAGGGGCGGGGCCGAAAACTGGTCGCGGGGGGAGGCGGGGGCGGTAAGGTGGGGAAGATTGGCGCAAAGGAAATCGGTGGCTCACCTTCTAGGCTGCCAGAGGAAAAGTCTGGATCGGCAAAGTCTGGTTCTGCGACATCGGGTAAGACGGGCGGTTGAGTCAGGGCATCGGGTAGCCGATTCTGATCAATGGGCGATAGTTCGACCAGCTCGACAGGACGTTGCACATCCGCCTCCGTGCGGCGATCGCTCCCCGGCAGCAAAGGACTAATCAGCCACAACACCCCATGCGCACTCAGGGATATTGCAGCTCCCCAAAACAAGGGATCCTTCCACAACGGGCGCGAAGGGGTAGACACGTTAGGAGGGCGAAAGTCAGGAGGACTATTGGTATATGCCATAAGCGCAACGGGGGAAATGCAAGGGTGCGATCGCACCACCGTAAACAATAGTTGTAAGCCGAAACAGGTGAAGCAACGCTGAGCTTTTTCAAAAGGGTTGAGCCTTTGAAGCTGGCTAATCAAAATGGCCGATCAAAGTCTAGCGCCTGACGCCCGCGAATGGGGAACCCACTCCCCTCCAATTTCGCTTGAGCAAAACGTTTTCACGGATTTCTACCCCTATTCCTTACTTCCTCTCTCCCAGATATCTGTACCACCAACAGGGAGAAATAGGGCAATTGTAGGGAGGGGCGATCGCGCAAATCAGCGTAAATGATCTGGTGGGGTTGGGTTGCCCGCTCGACAACATAGCTATGTTCGAGCAGCCCATGATTTTCTAGCACTTGCCAGACTTGCTTATAAACCGAGCTCACCTTCATTAGAACAATGACGTCGGAATGGGCGATCGCGGTTTCCAAATCTGCAACGGTGTAGAGCGCAGGGAGAATCGTGAGGCGTTGCGATCGCACCGCCAGTGGCAGGCCCAGTGCCGCTGCTGCCGCCATCGGTGAAGCCACACCTGGCACAGCTTTCACCTCCACCGTCGGATCGAGGCGTTGCACCGCTTGCGCTAGATAGGTGAACGTGCTGTAAAAACTCACATCCCCCTCGGATACAAAGGCCACGTCTTGCCCGCGATTCAGAAAATCCCAAACCGTTTTAGCTGCCACCTGCCAGGCTTGCTCTAAAACGGCTTCATCTTGCACAAAGGGAAAGGTTAGCGGCAGTTCCACCTGGTCAGCTTGCAGCCAGGGCGCCACAATTTGCTGCGCGATTCCCGGCTTCCCCCCCATTCCTGCGGGAAACGCGACGACTGGAACCTGCTGCAATATTCGCATTCCTTTAACGGTAATCAATTCGGGATCGCCTGGACCAACCCCTACGCCATACAAAATCCCGACCATAACCGCTGTTGCAACTGTTGGCTATTCTCCGGTGATGGAAAGCTCCTCAACCCATACGCGGGGAGCCAGCCCACCGCCGACCAATTCCAGTTCCTCTTCCACATAGAGGATGGAGTTGAGTACCTTGAGGAAATCTCCGGCTACCGTCGCTGATTCGATGCTAGTGCGCTTGCCGCTTTCGATGAGCCACCCATCGAAGGGCAGAGAGAATGAACCTTGCAACGACTGAACCCCTGCATGGAGCGCTTGCAGATCATCGATGAAGATAACGCCATCAGCTTCATCTAGGTTGTAGGCTTTCTCGGCAGGTTTACCCCGCATGGCGTGGAAAAAGTGTCGCCCAACGGTCACTTTGGATCCCATGTTGGCGTGGCCCGTGGGTTGGGCATTCATACGCTTGGCCGTTCCCGCACTATGGAGAAAGTTGGTCAGCACTCCGTTTTCAATCAACGGCAGGCGACGGGTTGGAGTGCCCTCGCCATCGAAGGTTTCGCCGCCAATGTTTTCGGGATGGAGTGCGTCGTCGTAGAGAGAAATGAGCGGTGAGGCGATCGCCGTTCCCAAGGATTCTGGGGTCGAAAGGCTCTGCTTGTCCAGAATGTTCTGCGCATTGAACAGGTTGGAGAAAGCCCCCATCAAACTGAGAAACGCATCCGCTGATAGCACCACAGGATACTTGCCCGACTTGATTTTTTCATAGGCCAAGTGACTGATGGTCTTCTCGGCAGTTTCCTGAATGCACCCGTCAATATCCAGCCCAGCCACATTCTTGGCGACTTTAAAGGCTCCAGCGCTGCGGGGCTTTCTGCCCTCTTGCTCAGTTTTACTGTAAAGGTAAATGGAGGCTGCCGAGCGAATGTCATGCCGTCGTGCCCCCTGGCTATTGAGGTAGAACCGATCCACATCCCTCTGGGATAGGCCATTGTAGGGGACGGAGGCGATCGCATCATGGGCACCCAGGAGTTGCTTTTCTGCCCCAAGCAGCGTTTCGATCAGCTCGGCAACTGGAGCGGTCGGTGCGGTGTCTTCGTTCGGGGCTGAAATTTCAGTCGTGGCTTCGGGGCTAAAATCCGGGGCGTTGTCTTTAATGCCAAACTCGCTGGCTTCATAGGCCGTTTTCAGCGCCAGTTCCAAACCTGTCGGATCAATTTCGCTCGTTGATGTAACGCCCACTCGACCCGCATCATTCCACACCCGCACCGTAACGCTAGAGCGGTTGGACGCTTTCACCTGCTTGGGCTCGCCTTGATCCACCTGAACACTGGTGTCGTCTACGGATGCACCATAGATGTCGTACTTACCGATGCTGAGGCGTTGAGCCGCTTCTTGAACCTGAGTCGCAAGGTTGTCAATATTGGTAGGCATAGCGTTCTGTGCAATGACGGTTGAGGATTGCCTTTCTGAGTGTATCGCGTCGAGAAAGGTTCCGCAGGCCAGCCATCGGGAGGATTAGCCCTGGGGACTGGCGATTTCCTGGAAATACAGCTGCAGTCCCGATCGCCACACCATGTAGCCCTCCCGGTTGAGGTGCAAGCCGTCGGTACTCAGGGTCATCGGCAAATTGCCCCAGTCATCGGTGAATAGCGGGTAGAGGTTGAGAAAATCGACTCCGTTCTCCGCAGCGATCGCCTCTAACTCGTGGTTGAGATTGACAATACGTTGGTTCGGAACCGCCAGGAGGCGATCGCGCCCCTCCCAAGTCGCCGCTTCAGCAGAGTGCGGCAAAATTGACTGCACTACAATCTGCGTGGTGGGATGGGCAGTTTGCAAATAGCGAATGATTTGCCGATGGTTGCTCAAAATCAGTTCGTCGGAATCCCCGCGCAACAAATCATTGATGCCGATCATCAGGAAAATTGTGTCAGGGGTTGTCTCATCCAAAATATTCAGGCGGCGCAACAATCCCGTGGAGTTTTCCCCCGAGATGCCCTGGTTCAGCCAAGTACGGCTCGCAGAGAGCAAGTCGTTGGGAAACCACAGGCTAATGGAATCGCCCAGCAGAATCGTCAAGCGCTCCGGCTGCTGAAACGCAGCAACCTCTGCCTCCTTAGCCAGTAGCTCCACCCATTGCTCGTAGGTGAGGCGATGGGCTAGCCCCAGATCGGGTTCTGTCGCAGTAGCAAAGGAACTGTAGGTAGAAGCAGGTGTGGTTTGCATCAGGGCAACGGCTCGACTCAGGTTCTGTTGCCGTGCCCAAAGCTGCAACACAAAGAGCAAAAGAATCAGGTTGACCGCCAGGGAGATGTAGACCCACAGCGGCAGTGATCGCCGTTGCTTCCAAGTAGTTTGCCAGTGCCGCCATGACCACTGCGCTTGCCGTCGCATCAGCCACAAGCGATCGCGGCTCTGCCGCAACACGGCTTTTAGATGGCGATCGCCTAGCCGACGTAGCCTGTCATTCATGAAAGCGCCAACTCCAACGACGGGAATATTGCTCCCATTACAGCAAAGAATCCTCAAAACCGGATCAATTCAAAAGATTTACCAATTTTGAGGAAACGAGTCCCGACTGGAGAACAAATCAATCAATCAGGGCTAACGGAGTTTGATGATCCAATGCGTAAGTCTCAACCAATAAGACTCTTTAGTATGAAGGCTAGACAAGCAAGACTAAAAGCTGATTTGAACTATTATTTGCCTCGACCCGCCGTTGCATCCACGGATTCGATTTCGGACAGGTTGAAGGTGACGAGCTTGTCCCAGTTGCCGCCCTCAAACAGAACAGCCGCTTTGCCATCGCTGATGCGCTGCACCAAACCTTGGAAGCCGTAGTAAGTATCGTCGGCGTTGGTTACACGGACGGCTGAGCCAGGAAGAATCATAGCCATGAGGTCCAATAAAGGGGTCGAGAAGGGTTACAAAACCAAGCTTAGTACGCGGGGGCGATCGCCCTCTACTGTTTTACTAATACTTCTCTCAATAGCACTGATAAGTCAATTTGGAGTTTGTGAACCTGCGATGAATCAAGCTGCGGATCAAGTGCGCCGCTCAAAATTTGAGGCGATGGCGGAAGTTATAAACTGATTCCACTAAGCCAATGGCAATGAAATTAGTCAGTAAGGCCGATCGCCCGTAACTGAGCCAGGGTAACGGAATCCCCGTGATGGGAGCCAGCCCAATGGTCATACCTACATTCACCAACACCTGAAACACGATCATCGACAGCACGCCAGCCGCCAGCAACGAGCCAAAGTTGTCTTTGGAATTCTGGGCAATGATGACCAGGCGGAGGCAAATCAGCCAGATAATCCCCAAAACCACCAGGCTACCGACGAATCCTGTTTCTTCACCAACAGCAGAAAAAATAAAGTCGGTATGCTGTTCTGGAATAAAGTTGAGCTGGGTCTGGGTTCCCTGGTGAATGCCACGCCCCCACAAGCCCCCGGCTCCAATCGCAATACGCGACTGGATCAGGTGATAGCCACCGCCGAGGGGATCTTTGTCGGGGTCGAGAAACAGAATCAGGCGGTCTTTTTGATAGTCCTGCAAAAGATTCCAGGCAAAATTTCCCAGCCCACCCGAAATGAGATTGACCACCCCCGCAACAAACGCACCAAGCCATTTCCAGGGCAGAGTACGCCAGCCGATGTAGGTCATCAGGGCAACCCAGATGAACCAACTGGGAAGGTACACCCCAAATAGAACGGCCGCAACAATGGGAGAAAGTAGCAAAACAATCCATCCAGGGTTGGCATTGCCCCAGTACAACATCCCCAACGTAATGGCTCCAAACACCAACCCGGTTCCCAAATCTGGTTGCAGCATGATCAGTACCCAGGGGATAGCGGTAATGACCAGCGCTTTGATGACCGCAAGCACCGTGTTGGCACTACGCTCCTGCAAAACTCCCGCCAGGGTGATGATGAGGCCAACCTTGGCAAATTCTGAAGGCTGCACATTGAAGCTACCCAAGGTCACCCAGCTTTGGGCACCATTTGCTGTGGTTCCAGCAAAAATCACGACCAGCAAGGCCAGGTTTGTAGCAGCGTAGACCAGCCAGTAGGTGCGGGAGAGGATTTCATAGCGCCAACGGGCAATCAACAGGGCGATCGCCACACCAACCCCTCCGGTCACCCAATGCTGCATCCAATCCGCCCGCGCCTCAGTTAACTCGACACTGTGGATGGCCAACCCACCAATGAACGTGAGCACAATCACCAAACCCAACAACAATCCATCAGCGTTTTGCCAGGGTTGAATCAGCGATTTCCAGTGAAAACGTTGCAGAGGTTGGTTAAGCATGAAGAACAAGCTGGAAGAACTATCTGTTAAATGAGCTTAAGCGTTAAATGAGCTTAAGCTAAGGCCACCACCGAAACTCGTGCGGCAACCTGTTGGGCTACTTGCTTGAGCGCTTTGGCCGAGACTGAATCCGGATATTCCACCACAATTGGAACGCCGCGATCGCCCCCTTCCCGCAGGGTCATTTCTAACGGAATGCAGCCCAGGAGAGGCAAACCCAACTCTTCGCTGGTCTTTTGTCCACCCCCCGATCCAAAAATATCGTATTGGCGATCGGGCAAATCTGGAGGAATAAAGTAGCTCATATTTTCCACAATGCCCAGCACTGGCACGTTCAACTGTTGGAACATGCGCAGGCCCCGGCGGGCATCTTGCAACGCCACTGTTTGCGGGGTTGTAACGATAACGGCTCCGGCCATGGGAACGGCTTGCGCCATCGTGAGCTGGGCATCTCCCGTCCCCGGCGGCATGTCAACGACTAGATAATCCAGCTCGCCCCAATCCACCTGATAGAGAAACTGACGAATGATGCCGTTGAGCATGGGGCCACGCCAGATGACAGGTTGATCGCGATCGATCAAAAAGCCCATCGAAACCAGCTTCACACCATAGTTAAAGGCAGGTTCTAACACTTCCCCCTGGGCTCCCTGTTGCACCTTCACCTGCGTAGCGCTCAAGCCCAGCATCGTAGGCGTATTAGGGCCATAGATGTCAGCGTCAATCAAACCGACCGTTGCCCCAGCTTGAGCCAGGGAAACCGCGACATTGACCGCTACAGTACTCTTTCCTACCCCACCCTTGCCGCTCGAAACGGCCAGGATATTGCGCACTCCATCAATCCCCTGGCGATCGGGCAATGCCTTTTGCTGCGGGGTTTCGGCCGTCACTTCGACCTGCACCGTTTCGACGCCAGGAAGGGTTTTAACCGCACGCTCACAATCTTCAACGATGAATTCGCGTAACGGACAAGCGGGAGTCGTCAGCACCAGGGTGAACTGCACATCCCCATCATTCACCTGCACGTTGCGGATCATGTTGAGTTCGACGAGGCTTTTGCGGAGTTCGGGGTCTTGGACGGGGCGCAAGACTTCCAAAATTTTGTCGGTACTAACCATGAGATATTGTGGAGTTTTTTTATGCCGCAGCGTCCTTTTCCAGATCAGCCAGCTTGTTCTTAGCTTTTCCCAAGGCAATCAGACGTTACGTTTGGTAATAAAATCTTACCGTTTATGTGGCAGAGTCTTGCACCTGGATCCTGTGCTCCAGGATTACAAAACCCTTTCCTATGAATCGACCCTTTCCTATAAACTGCACTGCACGGAATGGGATGAGTGAAGAAATCCAAAAGAAATAAAGACCAGTATTGATTCACTGTCTGCGTTGTAGGGTTTCGGCGGGCATAGCCCGCCCTACGGATCCGCTTGGTGTGTAAAAACTTGCTGCCGGAAACGGGGCGATCGCCGCTGGGCTTTATCCTGCAATAAAAGAATAGCCGACTAGCTTAGGAAATGGGGGCGATCGCCCCAGGCATCTGTTGCATCAGTGCCGTACTCAAGGCAGTCCCTAGCCCCAGAGCCAAAACCAGTCCTGCAAACATATCAGGGTACTTGGGTCGAGAACAATTTGTGACACCGCTTTCAGCTTCAGCGCGCTCAGCAGCCTGCACCAACTCTTTAGCCACGCGCGCCGCATAGGGACGCAGAAATGACCAAACCAAGGGCGAGAACCAGCCCCGCAATGTGACAGAGTAAGTTACCTGGGTACCACAGAGGGTTGACTCTACCCGGTAGGTCACACGCTCCTCGATACCAGGGAGGGCAAAAATGCGAACAGAGAGCATCTCCCGTGGTAAAACACGCTCCACAAAAACCCGCACGGGGATGGGGCAACGACGGGTCACCGCTCGATAGATCAAACCTGGTTTGGGGATCAGTCCATTGGGAACGTTGGTGCTAGCGATGATGGGATGCCAGGACACGTCCGCCAAATTTGTCACTTTCTGCCACAGCATATCCACTGATGCTGTGCTTGCGGCATAGAAGGTCTGAACGAGAGGCTGCACCCATCCAGACTCGTTGTGCTGCCTTGGTTTACACCAAAAGCTGAGCATGATTCACTCCTTCTACAATCGCATGGCAACAGGGTATTGATTCAAGCTTCACCCACGTAGGCTCTGATACCGAATCCTTCAAGTACCCTATTCTAGTTCAGTTAAATCCGTCGTGAATTGTCTCCGCTAGGGGGAGTAGAGGGGCAGAAGCGATCGCCCCTGTAGGAATGCCCGTTTCATGCCGACCTACGCGATCGATACGAATTGTAGACACAGCATTTGCTCCCGTTACATTTCTTCCAAGCCATCGTTTCTGTGAAACAGCCATTCCCTACCAAACAGTTATTTCAGCCAAATAACCGCCTCTTCCAAACGGTATAAGGAAACCCAGAATAAAGGAATTTGTTCCGTCCGCTAGAGACCAAAGAAAACATCAATATTCTTTACATTCCCTTTCTTAGGGACAAGTGGCGTTTCCAATACAAGATAGGCTAGGAGACGAACTGACGTGACAGGCATTCAGCCTTCCGGATCGGCATGACCGAGAGCTTTGTGTGGATAGGCGGAAGCTAATTTTGTGACCTCCAGCCAACCATGATTTGCAATAATGTCGTTGCACTCAAGTTTTACAGCAAGGCTTTGCAACAGGATTCTGCCGCATGGCGCTTTGTAGCGAAATGTTCTAATCGTTTTGTTTCGTAATCGTTTTATTTCGCAATCATCTATTTCACAATGATTTAAGTTTTCGGCAATGACGTTGTAACCTTTTTTATCTCCTCAGCTTTGTCATTGCTTTCGCTTTTGCCAAATTCAGTTTTTGTCATCGAGTTACCGCGTTTATCAAATCCTATGACCAGTTCTTCTCGTTCTGAGACTACTCCGAAAGCCATCCCAGCACCGCCTCCCAGCGATTCGCAGCAGCAGGTGAGTGCATTTATGAAGACCCTGCAAGACGAGATTTGCCAAGGTCTTGAGGCCGCAGATGGTGCGCAAACCTTTCAGGAAGATAGCTGGGAGCGGCCCGACGGGGGCGGTGGGCGATCGCGCGTGCTCAAAGCCGGTGGCGTTTTTGAGCAGGGCGGAGTCAACTTCTCCGAGGTATGGGGGAAGAACTTGCCACCCTCGATTTTGGTGCAACGCCCCGAGGCTGCAGGGCACGGATTCTACGCTACAGGCACCTCTATGGTGCTGCATCCTCGCAATCCTTACATTCCTACTGTTCACCTCAACTACCGTTACTTCGAGGCGGGGCCTGTCTGGTGGTTCGGTGGGGGCATCGATCTGACTCCCTACTATCCATTCCGGGAAGATGCTGCCCATTTCCACAGCACTCTTAAAACCGTGTGCGATCGCCATCACACCGACTACTATCCCGTCTTCAAAGATTGGTGCGATGAATACTTCTTCCTGAAGCACCGTAAGGAGCCAAGGGGTGTTGGTGGCATTTTCTTTGACTACCAGGATGGGCAAGGGTCGCTCTATCGTGGCCCCGACGACCAAGGAGCTGCAGCCAACCGCAGTCAAGCTATTGGCGAATTAGCTCCCCGTTCCTGGGAAGACCTCTTTGCCTTTGTGCAAGCCTGTGGAGCTTCGTTCCTACCCGCCTATTTACCGATCGTAGAAAAGCGTCGAGATATGGAATGGGGCGATCGCGAGCGCAATTTCCAGCTGTATCGGCGAGGCCGCTACGTGGAGTTCAACCTGATCTACGACCGGGGAACCATTTTTGGTCTACAAACCAATGGGCGCACAGAATCTATCCTCATGTCACTGCCCCCCATGGTGCGCTGGGAATATAGCTACGCCCCCCAACCCAATACCCCAGAGGCAGAACTATACGAGATCTTTTTGAAGCCTCAAGATTGGGCAAACTGGACACCCGAAACCGCCATGGTGTAAGCCCTCGGTAAAATCCTACAAAGTTAAGCAGGAAACCTCAATTTTCTGTAGGATGGGTTAGCGAAGTGAAACCCATGCAGGTGCTGGGTTTCGTTCCTCAACCACAGCCTACCTAGAACCCGTTTAATTATGAGTAGAACGCATTTAAGAACGGGTGGAGAAAGGCTATAAACGGAACCTGATTAACCTGCTGTCAAAAGTGCCATCAAAAAAGGTGAGTTTTCAAACGGGGTGGGCATACTAAAGCGAGAGTTACACTGGCGATCGCTTTTGCTTGTGGCCATGCGTCCGGTTCCATATCCAACCAACTACAACGTAGGCTTCAGGAATCCTGAGGAACCTGTAGAAGATTCTCCTGAGGTAGACCACAACCAAGAGAACAACCCTTGCGGTTGTCCGATGACCGATTAGCAAGTGCGCTACAAGCGAGCGACAACACCAAGTTAAAAGGGGGTCTCAAACCCGTCATGGAGCAAACAACACATGTCACCGACGATGGTAAAACCATCATCATCCTGACTCCGAGTGGACGGTTAGACATTACAACGGCGTGGCAGTTTCGGTTGAAGCTGCAAGAATGCATTTCTCGCATGAGTCCCCATGTCGTGGTGAATCTGGGTCAGGTCAATTTTATTGATAGCTCTGGCCTCACATCGCTGGTCGCTGGGATGCGGGATGCGGACAAGGTAAAAGGTAGTTTCCGGATCTGCAACGTCCACCCCGAAGCCCGATTGGTGTTTGAAGTCACGATGATGGATTCGGTTTTCGAGATTTTTGACACCGAAGAACAGGCGCTTGAGCAACTCCCCCGGGAAATGACGATGTAGTTCGTGGCGCCACCTTCACAGTCAGCCATCCCCTCCGAGACGTTTGTTTTTTACACGGCGTAGCGTAGGGATGGTGCAGCCGTTGCACAGCCTTTTCAAACAGCCCCTCAACAAGCCTCGCTGTTTTCAGTGGGGCTCCTGTGGAATAATGAGTACATGAATTCTTTAACTTTGCCTGTGAAAGACGTTCGGACAGTTTCAGACACTAAGCGAGCCTTCTATGCTGCTCACCCTCGCCCAATCAACTCGATTTATCGTCGGGTGATCGAGGAACTGATGGTGGAAATGCACTTGCTGTCGGTCAATGTCGATTTTCAGTACGATCAGCTTTATGCGTTAGGAATTGTCACGGTATTTGACAAGTTTATGCAGGGCTACCGCCCCGAACGCGATATCGATTCCATCTTTCAAGCCCTCTGCCAAGCCGTTGGTGGAGATGCAGCCGCCTATCGCCAAGCCGCAGAACAGCTTCGCTCTGAAGCATCGACGATGTCGCCCGAAGCTTTCTCAAGTCAGATATCGAATCTATCGGCCGCATCGGGCGAAGGGGTGATGGGACAGTTGCGGGCGATCGCCGACCGTGACACGTTCAAATACAGCCGTCTCTTTGGTGTTGGTTTGCTGACGGTGCTAGAGCATATGAATCCAGAGGTTGTCAAAAGCAACGAGACCCTGGAAACCTATCTCAAGCCCACCGCCGAAGCCCTCAAACTCCCTGCCGAGAAGCTTCAGAAAGACCTGGAAGTCTATCGGAGCAACCTCGACAAGTTTGCCCAGGCTCAGGCTGTTATGACCGACATCATGAAAGCGGAGCGCAAGCGCAAGGAACAGCGCCAAAAGGACAAGGAAGCCAAGGAAACAGCGTCAGAACCTGTTGACTCGACGCCCACGCCAACTGATTCAGCCTCAGAATCTTCCTCCCAATCGCAATAGTCGCACTGAGAATCGTTAGACTTTACACATTTCGAGGGTGTGAGCGCATCGCGCTCACACCCTCAATGCGTTGCGCCAAAAAATTGAATCAACATGACGCATGTTTTGCTTCCATTCTGGCTAATCCAGTGGCAACCTATCGGGGTTGGGAACCACAATGTATCCCGTTTCCCCATCGCCCAAGACTTGGTTGCGCTCCAGCCCCCAAGCCCACCAATGGGCAGCAACATAGGCGCAGACCAAACTATCCAGTTGGTCTTCTACAGCTTTCATGGCAACGCCTGTTTTGGGAATGGTCGGTAGATCTTCCTCGGTAATACGGAGGGAAAGATTGGCGTCAGGCAAGCTATCCAAAATATATTGACGAAACTGCGAAAGGGCAATGCGGCGATCGCTCACTCGTCCTTTTTTGTACTTCAAGATGCGCGGCAACCGGAACAAGCGAATGGTTGCGGGGTGGGGAAAAACCTCCACCTGAAAGCGCGTTGACTGTTGTGGCTGCAGGCTGGGCGCGTGGAAAAATCCTCGCTGCTCCAAAGCCAACCCAAACCCTACGGTGCGCTCGGCAAAGGGCAACCCCAGATTCGCTGGATAGCATCCTGCATGATAGCGGCCAAAGTACCGATGGGCGAGGCGATCGCACATCCGCATTCCAGTTTCGTTGCGAATCAGGGTAGGGGCATCCACAGCAACCCCTCCCATTTGGGTGACGGGACACTGGCGATCGATCCACTCCAGCACCGACTCCAGGCTATCGATACGGGTTAGCTCAACTAATTGCAGTTCTAGGCGGTCGGCGATGCGGTGCGATCGCAAACAGCAGAGTCCAGTAGGCTGGGAGGTCCAACCCAGATCAACTCCAATAAAAATCATGGCCATTGTTCATTATGGCCTTACTCATGAAGATTGGGACAAATATTTTTTTGAAAGCCCCACGCTGCGGGGCTTTCAAAAAAATATCTGGTTTTACTCAAGTACGTAGCACTATATCGTTATCCCAGTCCCATTAAAACTACAGCGGTGTGCAACCGCGTCAAGCACAGAAATGGTTGTGTGGGGCGCGTTGTGCCCCACACAACCATCTTAAGAGCTCTGTAATACCAATTCTACGAAAACCAAAACCAGATCATTTTTTGAAAGCCGCGCAGTGCGCGGCTTTCAAAAAATGATCTATAGCGGGTTCTTAGCGAATTGGTATAACGACTGGATTACAGCCCTTCTAACCTTATGGCCTTATTTCGCTAATAGTCAGGATAGCCAGCTAATCTGTCACACCACCAAGGCCGACTGCAACAACGACGCATCGTCGCGTATGTACTGCTCAAATCGTCTCGGATCATGCCCGGTCACCTGCTTGATGTCATTGGTAATGCGGCTGGCTTGGTCTTAACGGTAGTAACGTTCGAGGTCGAGCATCCGATCGGCGATTGCCTCGGGCATGCCTTCCGCAAGCATGCCGTGCTTCAAGTCCTCATGGGCAAGATTGATCTGGCTGATTGAACGTCCGAGTACCGCCGACAATTCTTGTGCGAGTTCGTCATAGGTCAGGGCTTCGGATCCCGTTAACGTATAGGCCTTTCCCACATGGATCGGCTCGGTGAGTGCTTTCACGGCCACCGCCGCGATGTCCCACACATCCGGAGATCTTTGCCTCGCTGCTGGCGCTATAAAACATAGATTCTGCCTTGATCGTCTCAGCCATAAACATGACGACATTCTGCATAAAGCTACTAAGGCGGAGAAATGAAGACATCCTTAGCCTACAGAGAGTGACCGATTGGCGCTTGCCATTTCTTGCGAGGCTGTCACTTTCTTTCGATGACTTGTGAGACCGGAAGGTAACGCCTAAGATTGAAAAACATTTCAACGTATAAAGGAAAGTCCGGGACGTACATGTAAGGTGCTGACAGGATCTCGCTATCAGCAACGTGACGATGCTTTGAACCTATGGCTCTTGAACAACCCCAGTCAGCCGATGCATTTTCTGAAGACCCACATCCAAGCGAGTCCGCTTTAGACCTGGAAACAGAGACCATGCAGATTGAGCATCTGCGTTTTCCTCCGGGGGAGGGGGATTTTCATGCTGAAGCGGCTCACACCTTGTTTGTTAATCTGACGCCGCGCCCCATCTATTACGTGCAGAAACAGGATGGGAAAACCCATACCTCGCTATATCAGCGTGGTGAGATGTTGATTACCCCTGCCAACACCCCCCTATTTGTGCGGTGGGAGGGGGATGAAAATTGCCTGCAGGTTCAGTTTCCGGAAGTATTCCTGAAACGAGTCGCCGAAGAAACTTTGGGAAAGGACGGCGATCGCCTCTCCTTAGTGCCGACATTTCAAAGTCGCAATCAGCAGCTTGAAGCGGTCTCTAACCTACTCATAGCAGAAACGCAGCAACAGCATGCCAGCGATAGATTGTATCTAGACTCCATGGCAAATGTATTGGCAGTCCAGATGCTGCGCAACTATGGAACGACTTCGGCTCAGTTGCCAAGTTATGAAGGTGGATTGCCGACGTATCAGCTGAATCAGGTACTGGACTATATCGATGCCAGTTTGGCCGGGGAAATCAAATTGGCAGATCTGGCCGGATTACTGAACATGAGCCCGTTCCACTTTGGGCGTATGTTCAAGCAATCTATGGGAATTTCGCCCCATCAATATGTGATTCAACAGAGACTAGAACGCGCTAAACACCTGCTAAAACATAGCGATCAAGCCATCATCGATATTGCGCTGGAATGCGGATTCAACAGTCACAGTCACCTTAGCAAGCAATTTCGCAAAGTGATGGGGGTAGCTCCCAAAAGCTTCAGAGGCTAAAGGATTTAAGACTTACGCATTTTGATGATTTTTGGGGCGCAGAGCGCCCCAAAAATCATCAAAATGCGTAATACCAATTCTACGAAATCCAAAACCAGATCATTTGTTGAAAGCGGCGCGCCGCTTTCAACAAATGATCTGTAGTGGGTTCTTAGCAAATTGGTATAAGTCCTGGGATTTTCTCGGAAAGACTATCCCTGCTGACTTCAGCTGCGCTCAGCCAGCTCGTCGTTGTGTGATCTGAGCACAACGGACTCGAACACAAAACTCGAAAGACTCCAGAGGGCAGATTTTACTTTGTGGCTGATCTTTATCAACTTTTGACATCGTTTGCGTAATTCCTCGGTGTTCCTATGAGGTTAGTGGTAGATCGTCCTCTTTGAGTGCCCTGGAGTCCTGACATGAAAGATTTTACGGATTGTCCAAAATGTGGCAAGAAAACGCTGGTCATGCGCAGTGCCGATGTTTACCAATGTTTGTCCTGCGATTTTAAGCGCGACTTCTCTGAGGCTGAAAAGGAAAACCACAACTACGACTTCCCCGCATTGTTGGTCATCGTATTCATCACACTGGTTCTTTTCTTCATACAGTCTGAAGCCCCAGCGCCGCAGACAAGCCAGCAACCTACCCCCTACACGGTAAACTTGCTGCCTTGACCCAGATCGGTTGAAACTCCTTACGCCGCAAGAGTTGCTAGTTTGCAGACCAATTCAGCTTTCTGGCGCAGAAACAGGCAGCGTTTCGGGAGTCGCTGGCGCTGGGGGAGGTAGTACTGGGTCATCCCCTGGCGTAATGAAGGGCGCTAGTACAGGCTCTGGCTCAGAGCGCGTCGCCGGAAGGTCTGGAACTGGGCTGGGAAATTCTAACGCTTCAGGAACAGCCGGTATTGAGGGTTCCTCCGCCTGCAATTCGGCATTGACCTCGGTTTGCCATTCGCTGATGCGATCGCGCGCTTCTTCATATAAATGGCTATCCCAGGATACGTTTCGCGCTTCTTCGATAGCCCCATCCCAATCCCCTGCATCCGCTAGCTGAGCGGCCCGGTCAAGATAGGGCTGATCCTGAATCCGGTCGATATCGCTGCGCCATCGTGCGATCGCCTGTTGAGCCTGGTCGTAGCTATCGGTGCCATAGAGGATCTGTTGAGCTTCAGTAATTGCCGACCGCAACCCGTCTACCGTGCCAGCATTAGCCTGCTCACGCGCTTGCTGGAGCCGCGCCCGATCTTCCTGTTCTTGCTCCTCCTCCCAACGGGCAATAAAGTCATCTACAGCATTATCCCCGCGCCCGATACCGGAGTTCGCGACCTTAGCGTCTCGCGCCCCATCTTCCCGCTGTTGGGTTTCGCGACTGGTCTGAATGATGCGGATTAGATCGCGGTAGCGGGTCGTTGACCAATATTGATTGTCAATTTGCAGCAATTGCCGACTCGTTTCCAGCGCCCGTAGCCATGACCCAGAATCAAGATAATCTTCGGCTTGCTGATACAAATCTTCCGCTTCAGCCCAGGCATCCTCCCATTCACGAACCGTTTCAACCGCCTGATTGCGCATATCGACTTGATGGGGAATTTGCATAGCAAGTTCGACCGCTGTTTGCAGGTTCCCAGCATCAAATTCTTCACCCGCACGGCGCAGGATTTCGCGCCCCCAAAAGTCAATGAGGCGATCGCTATCGTCGCGCAGCGGATGCTCTCTCGGCACCCCATTGACGACAACCATCGCACGCCGCAAATCCTCAGTGCGCTGCCCACTGGCAATTTGCTCAGCACAGTAAAGTTGGTCAGACGGCGGCGCACTGCGAGCATTGAAGCACCGCGGCAAGGCTGGCAGATAAATCAAATCACCCAATGCCCAGACCACCACACCAACCGGCAACGATAGCAGCACAGACATGCTCAACCAAAAGCCCCAGCCAAACCGCAATCGCGTAGTCGGGCGAACGATCGGCCTTCGTGCCGTTGGGTGGGAAACAGTAGCCATGAGTTGGCGTCGAGGCATCGACATAACACTAGTCAAGAGTGAGGGATGAGACAAAGACAATCCATATTTAGTGGATTGTGCTGCATATCGAGGAACTTCGGCACATAATACAGGGTATCTATTAAGATTGCCACCGTTTGATCAAAACGTGGCAACTACAAAAACATAACGATAAAACTGAAATAACCTCCAGTCTCGGTTACCTATTCGAGCTCTTTTCATACGTATCTGCAAGCACTAAAGGATGCAAACACTTAAAGCCTGCAAACACAACATATGCAAACGTAAACGCGGACGTAAATGCGGGACACATACCCTGTAATAGCCTAGCATCCTGCCATGTCCCCACTATCACTCCCTTTCATGGGTTAGTGATGTTGTGGGCAGGAATGTGTCTGTAACAACAACAAACCTATTCGAACCCCTCTTCAGCTACACCACCTTAAGAGATGGCTAAAAAACTTTACCTTTCGAGCTTTCTAAAGGAGGAAGGCGATGTTGCTTCATCCTTCCTCCAAGCTCGCGGCCATGTAATTCCAGTGGGCAACTAGTCCCTCCGGACAACCTGCGTCATGGAGTGCCCTGGCCATCCCCAACGACAAGGAGGGCAAGAACGATTAGGAAATTTCGGTACCCAATGCCCTGGGCTACATTCTGGAATTCAAAAAGAACCTGTCGGAACCTGTTCAGGGAGTAAATTCCTGGAAGCCCGAGGATCACCCCCAAATGATTGGGTTAGTCTACTATTCCTTCCGCATCATGATTGCCATTGGCTTTTTCTTGGCTGGGTTGATGGCCATCAGTGTCTTGCCGTGGTTGCGGGGCAAGCTGTTGGACGGGGCGATCGCCAACCAGAAATGGCTGCTGCGTGCCTGGATTTTTGCCACACCCCTAGGCTATATCGCCGTGGAATCTGGCTGGATTGTGCGCTGCGTCGGACAACAACCCTGGACGGTGTACGGAGCCATTCGCACAGCAGATGCTGCCTCCAACTTGCCTCCAGGCAATGGGCGTATTGGTTATCTATCTACTGCTTCGCAGCTTACAAAAAGAAGAAGAAGTCGCCCCATTCGTCTGGACAATCCTGCTCTTTCTCCTAACTTTCATTGGTTTGGGAATGGGCATTTTCCCTTACATCATTTCGACGCAAATCACCATTTACCAAGGAGCAGCAAACCCCAGTTCGCTAGTATTCATGCTCACCTTTGTCGGAGTGCTCATTCCCATCATGCTTTTCTACAACATCTATAACTCTCTCGTCTTTCGAGGCAAAGTTACGGAAGAAACCTACGGTTCATTGGTGTTGATCGCGAGCATGATCCCTAGCCTAGATTATTCACAAAATAGGTTCACTGTCTAAGTTGTAAGGTCAGATGCTTTATATTTGACTTGATTGTGTTTGTAGAGATGCGCTAGCAATTATCATATGAAGCGATCACCATCTTCAGTTCCAACCTTCGACTCAATGCTAATCCCCACAATTCAGGCTCTACAAGTATTAGGAGGCTCTGGAACGATTGAGGAGATTTATGAACAAGTAATACAACTTCTCAATTTGCCCGATCAGGTGCTTGAAATTACACATGGTAATACGTCCCAGAGTGAGGTTGAATATCGACTTGCATGGAGTCGTACTTACCTCAAAAAGTATGGGCTTCTGGAAAATTCAGCACGAGGAGTATGGTCTTTAGTCTCAACTTCTATTGATCCTGATGAGCTTGATGCCAGAGAGATTGTCAAATTTGTTCGCGATACTGGTAA
Source organism: Cyanobacteria bacterium J06638_20 (assembly GCA_039819245.1). Lineage (GTDB taxonomy): Bacteria > Cyanobacteriota > Cyanobacteriia > Elainellales > Elainellaceae > Vacuolonema. Next base: position 13,318 of record JBCBSJ010000022.1, on the reverse strand, counting down.
AAAGAAAGCGGTTTCTTCAGATCCATCTGACGAGTCTGCTGAAGCTATAGAAACCTCAGATGAACTTGCATGGCATCAGCAACTTCATCAGGTACTGTTATCTCTAGATCCGACTGCTTTCGAGCGGTTGGCTCAACGCTTACTGCGTGAGTCCGGTTTCATTCAGGTACAAGTCACAGGTAAATCTGGTGATGGCGGAATCGATGGTGTTGGTATTGCCAGAATCAACGGATTCCTTAGTTTTCATGTTCTCTTCCAGTGCAAGCGGTATCAAGGATCGGTTACGGCAAGCCAAGTCCGAGATTTTCGAGGAGCTATGCAAGGACGTACAGATAAAGGGTTAATGATCACTACAGGCACATTCACCAGAGATGCAATCAAAGAAGCAACGCGCGACGGTGCACCACCAATTGATTTAATAGATGGAGAGCAATTAGTACAACGGTTAAAAGAACTAGGGTTAGGTGTCAAGATAACCTTGATTGAATCTATTGATATCGATACTGAGTGGTTTGCTAGAATCTGATTTGTTTTACTAGCCAGCGAGCGCTTTACTGCATCAGCCTGCTGAGTAAAGAACCTACTTGATGCGATAGTTATCTGTAGCCAGTGAGTATCATCGTTAGGGGGCATTAAGGAGAAACAAAAATGGTAATTAAAGGTGGATGTTTGTGCGGCAAAGTTCGCTACGAAATTACCGGGCGCCTTTTTGATGCAAGTCACTGCCATTGTTCTATGTGTAGGCGACAGCATGGTGCTGCATTTGCAACTTATGTTGATTTCGATCCAGACGACTTTAAATGGATCTCAGGAGAAGACCTTGTAAAGGTGTATGAACCATCACCTAATGGTGGTTGGTGTTTTTGTAGTGAATGTGGTTCGTCCTTAGCAGGAACCGCCAAAGGCAAAATCACTTCGATAACCTTAGGTACCATTGAAGGAGATCCAGGTATAGCACCAGAATCCCATATCTTCGTGGGCTCCAAGGCTCAGTGGCATAAAATTAATGATGATCTTCCTCAATTCGATGAACGGCCTCCAGACACATGGGAGCCACCAAGCAAAGCCTCTTAACAATCGCATGCAGACAGATAAAACCTTCACTATGCTTGGATTTGGCCGCTGATGCAGGCGTTAGCCACCTTTAGAGGAACGCTATCTTTTAGCCCACTATTGACTTAAGTATCTTTATTGCTCTTAGGAGATTGATGACTCATCGACTTTTTGTTTATGGAACGCTCGCCCCAGGTCGACCGAATGAATATGTTTTAACTGATATTCCGGGAGATTGGGAACCAGCAACCGTCACTGGCACATTGCTACAAAAAGGTTGGGGTGCAGCCGTTGGCTACCCAGGCATCGTATTGGATACACATGGCGAAGAAATTAAAGGTTTTCTCTTCAGCTCGGAGCATTTAGCCGAACACTGGACGCGCCTTGATGAATTTGAAGGTGATGGTTATGAGCGCGTTCTCACGACAGTGAAGCTTGAGGATAAGACAACCGTAGATGCCTACATTTACCAGCTCCACACAACACTTTTGCATTCGTAAATATAGGCAATAGATGTGGGTAGTTGGCGTAATTTCAAGTGATCCTATAGCGAAAATGACAGAAGAGAGATATCCCCAGGATCAACCATCGAAGCAGTAAAACAACATTCTGAAATCATATTGAAGGTGCTGCATTATTCACAGTTTAGGTGAGATGACTATTTGTAGTATATTTGAACTCAATCATCTCATCCGTTGAATCATTTTACAGAGGTCACTTCGATACGTTGTGTAATGAGTACAGGACAAAATCAAGGGTTCTAGCGAGACTTCGTTTTTTTGTCCTGTGCTTAGCGTTGTGTATAGTCTCGGTTTTTCAGTGGAGATCAGGGAAAAGCGATGGTTTATGGAAGGATATAAGCAGTTTTTGGGATCATCTGTAAATGCCACAGCATAGTAACCGTATTCAGACGGTCGAACTGAAGTTTCAGCTTTGGGGATGGGCTTTATTCATCCTATCGGCGGGCTTTCTTATAGCAGCAAGTATCAGAGCGGGAGATGTATTAAGTCTCTTGGGTAGTTTGTTTTTCCGCTTTGCCTGTTTCTTGTTTCTGATTCCCTTAGTTATTAAGCAAGAGCCATGAGTTGCCCAATCAAATGGTAGCGATCGCCTCACAACAAACCCAATCCATGCTGACCTCTGAAAGCCCATCTGCTAGGCGCTTGAGACTCTCTGTGGCAGGTGATTGAGGAAGTTGTGTACAGGAATCATCGAGTAGAAAAGACCTAGATATGCCAGTACCAGCAGACTACCAGCGTGCTTCAGATCAGTTCTATCGGTATTTGGTGGACGCCCGGGACACCGCAGGACTCTGGAGCACCCATGTAACCTACACAATGACACAGGGTGTGTTTCAGGTATTCCGTCGTCGTCTTTCAACAAAAGATGCGATCGCCTTTGCCAACGTGCTGCCGATCTGTCTTAGAGCCCTCTTTGTTACCGATTGGGATACTGACGAGCCGATAAAGCCATTTGAATCCTGTGAAGTGATGACAGAGGAAGTTCAACTGTTGCGTTCTGAGCATAATTTCTCAACTGAAACTGCAATCCGGGACGTTGCTAGAGCTTTGCGACGACATGTAGATGAAGAAGCCTTCGACCGATTACTTGCCACATTGCCAGAAGGCGCGATGGAGTTCTGGAAACCTTAATGGGGGCAACTATTTTCACAGGTCTGGATCGGGACATTACCTCAACGTTAACGGGTCATCCCTCAGTGCTAGGTTAGATTTGTTGCGGGAAAACCTTGAGCAAGGCATCGGATACAATGTCGCAGTTGCTTCGCACTGATCGTTTAAGTTTGCGCCCCTGCCAAATGAGCGATTTAGAGGCGCTACACCAACTATGGACAGAGGCTGATGTCCGACGATTTCTCTTCGACGACCGACAAATTACTAATGAGGAAGCAACGTCATTTATTGAATCGAGTGTGACGAGCTTTGAGCGTTATGGCTATGGAATTTGGCTCTTTTTTGATCATCAAAGCGACCAGATAGCAGGGTTTTCAGGTCTACTTCATTCATCACAAAATCCACCGAGTCTAATCTTTGGCACACGGCCTCAACTCTGGGGTAGGGGGTACGCAAAGGAAGCCACACTTGCCGTCCTTCGCTACATGTTTGATGTGCTTGGTTTGGAGAGAGTAGAGGCAGATGTCGATGAGCCGAATAACGCTTCGATTCGAGTGCTTGAAGCTTTGGGAATGTCCCGAACTCGGAGGGCGATCGTCAATGAGAATCCATTGCTTTACTATGAACTTCAAACTTGGGAAAGAGAAGCAACTGAAAATGACCCACAACCTAACAATTGCGTTGTACCGGAGATGATGATAAACGTCCGCCCTTACGAATCTACAGACTGGTCAAGATTGTGCGAAATACATGACACATCACGTCTTGACGAACTCCGCTTAACTGTCGGCAAAGATGCATTTCTTACGCTTGAGCAAACTGCCGAAAGCGAAGGTCTTTTTGAGAATAAGCTCTTTGTTGCAGAAGTCGATAATGTCGTGCAAGGATTTGTTGCTTATAGCGATGAAGAACTCACTTGGCTTTACGTTGACCCTGAATGTTATAGAAAAGGGGTAGGGCGTGCATTAGTCCAACATGCTGTTGCACACTCAACACCCGTAATGGAAATTGAATTGCTCGAAGGCAACACACCTGCGCTGGAGCTTTATCTTTCTGAAGGCTTTAAGGTGGTAAAGCGTGTAGAAGGTCAGCTTGTAGGCAATGAGGCGTTTGCAGCAGTAGGTCTTGTTTTGAAACGTGAAGATACTTAAGGTAGAAGACAATTGAAGAAACAGGGGAAAATGAAGTAGGAATTATCGTCTCAAAGGCAAACTAGCGTCCAGTTCAGCTTATCTTCTTCTAGCAAACGATCGCCTTCTGGATCCTTCCCAACAAATTGACTGAATGCGTTCGGAGAAAAGCCTCTTTCTAAAGATGTGGGACTCATTTGAGAGAGTATGGCGCGATCGCCCAAAAGACCCATAATCGGGATTATCTCGGCTGTGTTGAAATCTGAAGGTAACGTCGCGTCAGAGTCAAAGGAGGAAGCAGAAATGCGTTCGTTGGAGGAGAAGATACCCAGAATAGACTGGGGGGCGATCGCCTCTAGGTCTACCGATAACAACAAGTCATTCCACTGTTCTTGCCATTGAGGATTGTTGGGATCTTGCATCCGCTGCTGTGCTAAGGAATTCACGGCATCGAACCACAACCCCCAATCGTTATAGAGCCAAGCACGATCTCCTGGGGGCAATACATCCAACTGTCGCTGCACATGATCATTGAGGGCAATTCGTTGGATCGAACCATACATGACCAGATTGGCACTTGGATCATCTGGCCTGGGCACGATAGACAAATACCACTCGTAGACTTCACCCACTTCCAGGGCTGTTAGAGATACTCCCATGATGCCTTCTTCCAAAGGCAATGCGATGGCGCGATCGCTCACAAAATCCCCGGCCTCGTTCACGAGTAAAAGTTTGGCTTCCATACCGCGAACTTCAGGTGGGACATAGAAGTAGAAGGTGGGATATTCTGCTGATGTCAGTCCTGTACTACTTTCTGGAACTAAAACAGTAGGTCGCGTTCCTGAAAACCAACCGCCACAACGGTGCCCTGCCGCTGCTCTACGCCCGGGTCGCGAACTCATCTCAATCGGTTGAGAGGTCTGGGTCCGCTCTCGCTCTTGCCTTGGCAAAATTTTCTGTTCGTCAAGGACGGAGGGCGAGCTTGCGGCATGACCAACGGTGCTAATGCCAAACACGAAAATGCATGAAACGATCAGGTGCCTCAATCGCCAACAGCGATCGCCATTTCGAGGACGGTGTATTGGTTTTGCCTGAGTTACTTGGGTTGAAAGGGGCGATCGCTGTTCATCCAAACCGGAGAATGGCATTACCATGAATCCCGACAGAAAATCGTCGAGTCCATCCTAACTAACTAACCGAGCATGACTTGGTTTGGTGAGCAGAGCCCACCAAACCTTTACAAATCAGGCGGTAAGCCCATCCCACTTTGAAGCTAGAAATGCTGCACGATCGCTTCAGCGAATTCGGAGCATTTGAGCGGCGGCTCGACGGGCGGATCCATCAGCCGTGCCAGGTCGTAGGTGACCTGACGGTTGGAAATGGCCGCAGCAATACCTTTCTTGATCAAATCGGCTGCTTCTTCCCAGCCCATGTATTCCAGCATCATGACGCCGGAGAGGATGACGGAACCGGGGTTGATGCGATCGAGACCCGCATGTTTTGGAGCCGTGCCGTGGGTGGCTTCGAAGATGGCACAGCCATCACCGATATTTGCCCCGGGACCCATACCCAATCCACCGACGATCGCCGCTGCTGCATCCGACAGATAATCCCCATTCAGGTTCATCGTCGCCAGAATCGAATACTCATTGGGGCGAGTTTGGATTTGCTGGAAGATGCTATCGGCGATGCGATCGTTCACCATCACCTTGTCTTTCCACTTGCCACCGCCGTGGGATTCCCACAGCGCATCCAGCACCTCTTTCACCTCATCACGAGCCTGGGCTTGCTTTTCGGGGGTGAGGTTGTCGTAGCCCGGTTCGACCTTCCGCGCGTTGTCTTCCAGGCTGATATCGGGATCTCTTTCCTTGTTGCTCAGAATCCAGGACTCCCGCTCAATGATGCATTCATCACGGAATTCCTCGCGCACCAAGTCATAGCCCCAATCGCGAAACGCCCCTTCGGTGTATTTCATGATGTTGCCCTTGTGCACCAGCGTGACCTGCTGTTTCGCTTTGGGCAGTCGTAGGGCATGTTGGATGGCGCGCCGAATGAGTCGCTGGGAGCCCTTTTTGCTGATGGGCTTGATGCCAATCCCAGAATCCAGGGGAATGCGCTTTGACCCATGCTCAGGGGTCGCTGGAATCAAATCTTCGTTGAGAATTTTGATCAGGCGATCGCTAATTTCCGTTCCCTGTGCCCACTCAATGCCCAGGTAAATATCCTCGGTGTTTTCCCGATAGACGATCACATCTAGCTTTTCAGGGGTTTTGTGGGGGGAAGGCGTGCCGCTATAAAACTTGCAGGGACGGACACAGGCATATAGCTCAAAAATTTGCCGCAACGCTACATTGAGCGAACGAATGCCACCGCCCACGGGCGTCGTGAGTGGCCCTTTGATGGCAACCCGATACTCACGAATCGCCTTCAGCGTATCCTCAGGCAGATATTGGTAGGTGCCATACAGGTCGCAGGCTTCATCTCCGGCATAAACTTTGAACCAGACGATTTTGCGATCGCCACCATAGGCCGTTTCCACCGCAGCATCAAATACACGCTGGGCGGCGGGCCAAATGTCTACCCCCGTTCCATCGCCCCGAATAAAGGGCACAATCGGGTCATCCGGTACAACCAACTTGCCATCCTGAAACAGAATGCGGGAGCCTTGGCTGGGGGGAGAAATTTTTTCGTACATAGGTTTTGTTGGAGTAGAGACGCAATGGACTAGAGCGTATCCTTGTCAGAGGAATGATAGCCTCAAAATTAGAGGAATGATAGCCTCAAAACCTGCGTTTGATTTAGCCTATATGACGCATTCCGAAGTTTTTGTTGTGAAAGGAACATCCCACCTTCGCGTGTCCTCAGAAGGAAATCGCCTCTGGGAGCGCACAGGTTGCCTCAAAATCATTGCCACATTGCCGCTCTGCCATAACCTCAAGTTCCTTTAGGTAGGCGCGGCCTTAATACAGAGCAAAACATTAAATCTCGGCGAAAGCCCTTGATTTTTGGGAGTGCGGGCACCGTCCGCACTCCCAAAAATCAAGGGTTCTCTAGTTTTTGTCCTGCACTGAGAGGCATGGCATAATTGAGAACTCTAATGCCTCCGTGGAGGCGATAGTCTCGTAAGGGAGAAGGGATTGGCATGGGCGGAACAGCGTCGTTTGCGGCGGATTTGATGAATGGAGCAACGGCAGCAGAACTGACCTTTCAGCTACCAGACCCTAACGACGATGGCATGTCCCAGGTCGAGTTTGATCGGTTGGTGGAAGCGGCCTGGCAAGTGTGCGATCGCTTCGACCTACAAACCGATATTTGGCGGGGGCGCATCCTGCGGGTGGTGCGCGATCGCGAAAAACATCAGAATAATGGCGAAGGCACTGGACATGGCTTCTTGCGTTGGCTGAAAGAGCGCGAGATTGGCAAAAGCCATGCCTATAACCTGATGGAACTTGCCGATAGCGCCGATGCGCTGGTACAGGATGGCCTCCTCGAAGAAGAGGATGTTAACCAATTCAGTAAGCGGGCTTTTATTGAAACGGCGCAGTCCCCCCGCGAGGTGCAGCAAATGGTCAGCGATGCGGCTCATAAGGGCGATCGCATCACCCGCCGCGAAGTACGCCAACTGGCGGACGAGTGGACAGCGATGACCTCCGATCTCCTTCCCGAAACCGTCCGCGAAAAAGCCGCAAACAACACTATTCCCACCCGCTATATCGCGCCCCTAGTGCGGGAAATGGAAAAGCTCCCAGAACCGCACCAGGACCAACTACGGGACGAGGTCGAAGCCAATCCCGATGTGGACACTATTAAGCAGGCGACCGCCGAAGCCCGATTCTTGGCAAAGTACATTAACGCCGCCAGCCAGGTACAAGCCCTCGACCGAGAAGGGCTGGATCTGGAGCAGGCGCTTGAAGAAGCCCTTCGAGTCGGGTGCCTCAGTGCAACAGCGGATTTGGTGAACCAGGCATCCCAATTGGAGCAAATGATTGCTCGCCTGTTCAGCACCTGGAAACGCATCCACAGCCTTTCTGAGCGGGTATATCTAGACAGTGGAGCCAGTACACCCCAGTTGCGATCGCTCCTTGCCCACTTAGAACCCCTCTCTGGCGAGATCCTGGAAGTTCAACTGGGCGAACCGGGCAGCAACTTATCACAATTAATCCGTCTTAAGATTCTGCCCGACGAAAGCTGAAGGGCTGCTCTACCAATGAAAGCAGCCCTGGTTCATTTACCTACGCGAAGTAATCGTTGACCGATAGGGAAACGCGGTTCGCATCTCCGGCTCTGAGTTCGATTCCCGTCACATTGACCACTAGGTCTTGTGCGGCGTTGAAGCTGCGATTGCCGTTGTTGACGAGCAGGTAGCTCTGCCCACGCCAGTCAAAGAGCAACGCCTGCCGCGCTCCTGTGCGTTGATTGCCAGGACGGTTGGGGTTGCGATCGCGGAATGCCCGTGTCGCAGCAGCTTCCAAATTGGGTGCGCCGACCTGCCCCACATTAAACAGGGCGGTTGGAATCGCGGTTGCCCCTTGGGTGACGTTGATGGCAAAGCGATCGCCCTCGGTCTGGTCAAAGTCCAGAATCTCATCGGGGTCGGCAATTAGCGAGTCGCGCAGAGCTTCTGCCAAGGTCACGCCACTGAAGGCAAAGCGATCGGCACCGCGCCCACCCTGGAGGGTATCTCCGTCAGTTTTCCCGACGAGCAGGTCATTGCCCGAACCGCCGACTAGGGTATCGCGTCCGTTATTGCCGAACAGCTCATCGTTTCCGGCCAAGCCATTGAGCGAATCACGTCCGGCCTTGCCAAAGAGCTGATCGGCTGCACCACCACCCTGGATAGTGTCATTACCGCCGCCACCATTCAACCGATCGAAGCCGCGATCGCCCATGATGACATCATTACCCGCTTTACCAAACACAACATCGGCTCCGGCATTCCCCCGAATCGTGTCATTCTGTGAAGCTCCATCAATGCGATCGTTGCCCCGTCCAGCAAAGATGCGGTCTTTGCCGCCACCACCATTGAGGCGATCAACGCCTTGTCCCCCTCGCAGCGTGTCAAAACCACCCCGACCGAACAGGACATCAGCACCCAAATTGCCTCGCAGGACATCGTTTTGAGCCCCACCATCAATGCGGTCATTGCCCCGACCACCAAATACTTGGTCGGCCCCGCGACCTGCAAATAGTTGGTCTGAGCCACCATTGCCTCGGAGGGTGTCATTGCCCGCGTTACCTAGAACCCGGTCATTGCCTAACCCTCCGATGGCTACGTCATCTCCACCACCACCTGCGAGGCGATCGCGCTGTCGTCCGCCCCGGAGTTGATCGTCGCCCTGCTGACCAAACACCCGGTCAGCTCCTGCACCTCCGCTGAGGATGTCGTTGCGGGCCCCTCCAAAGATGCGGTCATTCCCCGCCCCCCCGAGAATCCGGTCATTCCCCGCATTCCCCTGGAGGATATCTCGCCCCGCTTCACCGCGCAGCACATCGTTTCCATTTTGGCCAAAGATACGGTCATTACCGCCCCCACCAAAGGCGCGGTCTGCGCGGGAATTGCCCCGGATGCGATCGCGCCCAGAGCCACCAAACATCCGGTCGTTGCCACCGCCACCAAATAGGCGATCGCGTCCGGCTCCGCCCGCCATGCCATCGCCGCCTTGACCGCCTCGGAGTAGGTCGGCTCCAGCTTTGCCGCGCAGGAAGTCTAGGCCAGATCCACCACTCAGTTGGTCTCGACCTTTGCCGCCATTCAAGCGATCCGTTCCGCCCCGACCAAAAAGGGTATCGTCGCCATTTTGCCCGGAGAGGCGATCGCGTCCTGCACCCCCATCCAGGGTGTCAGCTGCGTTACCCCCAAATAGGCGATCGTTACCAACAGCTCCAATGAGGCGATCGGGACAGGCCAGCCCCAGCATCACATCATTTCCGCCAAAGCCCCGAATGATATCAGTGCGCGCACTCCCTTCCAACCGATTGTTGGCTCCATTTCCGGCTAACCGGAGACCGCCAGAGCAATCGCGGTTGGGGGGTGGCGTGGTGCCACCGCTTACCGTAACGGTGGAGGTAACGGTGTTGCTGCTAGCCAATCCATCATTCGCGATGAACGTGAAAACGCGATCCGTGCGATCGGGGTTAGTGCGGGCATTGTTGTAGGACAGCGATCGCAGCAATCGCCGCCAATCGGTGTTGGGGATGTCACCACCGGATGGGCGATCGATGCTAACCGTTGCGTTACCGCCGTTGGCTATGACCGTAATATCGAAGGTCGTAGATCCAAAGGTCACGGTTGTCGCCGCACCATTAGTCAGCGACACAGAGGTTCCACCAAAGCTCAAGACTTCGTTGGCTCCATCGGGCACATTGACGGCAATCGACAGCGTCTCAATGTCTACGCCACTGTTGTCAGGATCAACGGCTGTTGCCGCGTCAGCAGTAATATCAACCGCCCCTCCTCCAGCATTAAAGGTTGCCTCGAAGTTGCGATTATCCACGCCGCCTGTTACGTTGTCCGGATCCAAGTTGAGGATGGGTGGCGTGTTAGTCGTAGACGCAAAGCTCACGGTTGAGGTCACCGTGTTGCTGGTGGCCGAACCATCCTGCGCCACGAAGGAGAAGACTCGGTCCGTGGTATTGGGATTGGCACTGGTGTTGTCGTAGGTGAGCGATCGCAACAGGGTGCGCAGATCCACATTGGTCATCGCGCCCCCGGCATCATTGGTAATGACGACCGAGGCACTGCCTACCGCAGCCGTTACAGCAATGTCGAAGGTTGTGCCGCCAAAGGTCAAGGTTGCCGACGTGCCGTTGGTCAGCGTAAGGGATGTTCCCGCAAAGTTGAGAACTTCGTTGGCGCCATTGGGCGTGTTGACCGTGATCGTTAGGATCTCGATATCCACCCCACTGTTGTCGGGGTCTACCGCTGTGGCATCGTCTGCCGTAATCTCAACCGCAGTGCCACCCACCGTGAAGATGGTATCGAAGTTGCGATCGTTCAGCCCACCAGAGACATTCGTCGGATCCAGGTTGAGGATGGGCGGCGTATTGCCCGTGGTATCGAATGAAATAGTAGAGGTAACGGTATTACTATCCGCCAGCCCATCATTCGCGATGAAAGAGAAGATCCGGTCGGTTGTATTGGGAACCGCGCTCGTGTTGTTGTAGGAGAGCGATCGCAGAAATTGCTGCACATCGACGTTCGGAATATCTCCCGTCGCGCTGTTGGCCACACTCACTGTGGCGGTACCCCCCGCAACAGACACCGATACATCAAACGTCGTCGAGCCAAAGGTTGGTGTTGCAGAGGAGCCATTCGTCAGCGGGAACGACACCCCACCAATTTGCAAAATTTCATTGGCCCCGTTGAACACATCAACCGTGATCGTCAGGGTTTCGATATCGGTACCAACGTTATCGGGATCAAAGCCAGTGGCATTTGGGGCAGCAATATCAACGCCACCGGCGTTGAAGGTTGTCTGAAAGTTGCCATCATTTGCCCCACCTGTGCTATTCGATGGATCGAGGTCGAGGACAGGGGGAATGTTGGCTCCTGCTCGCAGAAAGAGCGCTCCACCAGCGACCAGATCGAGCCCCCCCTGCCCTGTGGCACTGGAGGTGTTGGTATTGGCATCCGATAAACCGACCAAGTCGGTTTCTACGTCACCGGGAAAGACGGAATAACCAAAGAACCGCTCGGTGGCACCAATACCCAGATCAGTGAAGCTCACAAAAATTCCCGAGAGTTCCTGAGCACCCGGCGTCGCTGAAACCCCTGGATCGTTCCCCGTTCCTTGATCGTTCAAAACGGCGGTCTCAATGTTAATCCCGGAACCGCCCCATTCTGATTCGGGAAACGTCGTCAATGTTCCATAAGCCGTTGGATTGCCATTAACATCAACGGCAGTGATGGGGGCGATGGTGATGGGGTCATTCCCGCCCCGTTCCAGCAAGAGAAATCCAATATCGTCTAAAGACCCTGCTGGAGCCGAAATCCCGCCGGTTTCGATGAAATCGACTCGCTCAATATTGTTGAGGTTGATATCCCCTTGGTTCGCAAAAACGTTATCGGCACCTCGGTTAATCGTCCGGCTCAAAAGAGCCTGTTCGAGTGAGTTAACAGCCGAGGGGCTGAGATTCAGCACATTGCCCGTTGGATCAATGGACGCTTGTTCATACCAGAAAATCTCACGGGTGCCGCTCACGTTAGCATTATCGATCCGCCGAACACCAACCTGATCGACTAACTGAACAAAGCCAAAGCTATCAGCACCCGCGTTGGCCTCAAAGCCTGAAATGATTAGGTTGTTTTCAGGCCCAGATGGGAAATTGTACGTGTAGTTCTCAAGGGTTCCGCTGCCATCAATATCTGCAACTTCATCAGCGGTGTAAGTAATCGTATTGTCGGGCAAATCGTTGTAAGTCGCATCAATCCCAGAGATAGCGAGGGGAAATGTCCCCGGATAGGTCGCGATCGTAGTGGCTGAGAAGGGAAGGGCGATCGCCATGTCTCCTGCAACAACATCTAACGCCCAGGTACCACCCCGTTGAGCATTGCCGACATGACGGGCAGAGGCCGCAATAGAAGCCCCCGTTAATTGATGCAGCTTGGAAAGAAACGCTTCTCCGGCATCGCCAGCAGCAACATTGCAACTATAGAGAAGCAATTCAGCATGAGGCGGAAACCAGGTTTTTAGCTCCTCGCTGTAGCGATGCAGGGTTGCCAAGCTAAGGTCTGTGTTCCCTAGCCGCAACTGTCCAGGAGAACCGTGGGTTACGACATGAACCGTTAGAGGCTGCCTGTGCCGTTGAAAAATTTGGGTCAGCTTCCGGATACCATCTTCGTCAGATGGAAGAATGTATGGGGTGATGTGAGGATGTAGTCCGGCAATGAGGTGGGGGTAATCCTCAATGCTGGCATCAAAAATAGCGATCGCTTCTTGTATATGCTTGGCACCGATCGTTTCCTCGTTGTCAGTGCCTGTCAGTAGAGCAGACGCCCCGAAAAATTCCAGTTTTTCCATTAGCTGGTTTCCATTCTTGATGATATATAAATTGCGAATATTCCTGTAAAGCCTCAACCTTCCATGACAAACTGGCCAGTCCGCCATGGAAGAAGCAGATGGACTTGGGGGAATCCAAACAAGCGGTTTAGGGTTGCAGTACGTATCTGCAACGTCCCAAATAGCAATTTTTATGCGTACGCTTCGTCAACGCATGATTGTGAAAGGCTTGGAAATATATTTCCAGAAATACACTTATTTCTTGTACCCAGAATTCCGCTGGAATAAACACAATCACTGAGTGAAGACAAAGAATCTTTGCAAAGGTATCAAAATATACAGCTTCTATGAAGAAGCGGATTGAATCTTCTGCACAGTATCCGCAAGCGCTGGATATCCTGATGCATTTAGTCTCGGAGCAATAAGTTTCTCAGGGCTTACGCAGTTTGATGATTTTTTGGGCGTAGAGCACCCAAAAAATCATCAAACTGCGTAAGCCCTACAC
>JBCBSJ010000021.1:0-38241 GCA_039819245.1 Cyanobacteria bacterium J06638_20 | reverse complement strand
CTAAGAGTTTTCCTGGAATAGGAAAGGGATGCGTTGTGTCGGAGTGGTATGCTTTTCAGTAGAGATTGGGATGGAGATATTTAGGTATCTCACCCCAAATTTTTGCAATTTTGCTGTATTGCACTAGCTGTGTTTTGTGGCAATGCCCCTCGGTGCAGTGCCACTTGGATGAATAGAATTGGAAGGGATTCAACCTATGAAGCGACTCGCAGTTTTTGGGCTGATTATCGCTGTGGTAGCCGTTACCTGGGGATGGATGGGGAGCATTTCGTCAGCGATCGCTGCTCCGCTCAATCGCTCGGCCTTCGTTTCGGCACCACTCCTCGCGGTCGAAGCCGAATACCGGAATGCGGTTGACGACAAACTCTCAACAGAATTTGGTCAAAAAATCGACCTTAACAATACCAACGTTAAAGCGTTCATGCAGTATCCGGGGCTCTACCCCACCCTGGCGCGTATCCTGGTGAAAAACTCGCCCTATGACTCTGTGGATGAGGTCTTGAACCTGCCTGGCTTAACATCTCGTCAGCGCGAGGTACTAGAAGCCAACATCGACAAGTTCACCGTCACCGAGCCAGATAATGCCTTGGTTGAAGGGGACGATCGCATCAACAATGGCATTTACCGATAGGCATTAGCGGATAAATGCATTAGCGGATAAAGAGCGATGGATTGGAGAAAGCGGTACTGAAGCAGAATGCGTAAGCCGGATAGGTTTCTCTATCGCGATTATGACCTCCAATCTGAATTGTCAGCCCTTAGCAAACGCTGGGGGCTGTTCGTTTTATTATCCAGTCCATCAGCGGCGCGACCCTTGAGAGCCAGAGTGTTTTTCAACGGTCGCGATTCGCCTCGGGTGGTGTTATTAGGTAGTGGCCTGTGTCTTCCTCTTTTTCTCAATCCGGACAACGTTCGCCTTCACTAGATGTGCAGGCATTTGACGAACCTACATTTGATGTGATTGTGGTGGGCAGTGGTGCGGCAGGTTTATATTCAGCGCTATGTTTGCCCCAGCGCTATCGCGTTGCACTCATTACCAAAGAACCCCTGACCAAATCTGCAAGCGAGTGGGCACAGGGCGGTATTGCAGCGGCGATCGCCCCCGACGATTCCCCCGACTTACATGTGGTCGATACGCTGAAAGCAGGGGCAGGATTGTGCGATCGCGACGCTGTGACCCATCTAGTCAACGAAGCTGCCCCCTGCATTCAGCATCTAGTTGATTTAGGCGTGGCCTTCGACCGAACGGCAAACCAACTGGCGCTCACCCTTGAGGCCGCACATTCGCGCAAACGCGTCCTCCACGCCGCAGATACGACAGGGCGGGCTGTCGTCACAACCCTTACAGACAAAGTGCTCCAACGCAGTAATGTGCGGGTTATCCAGGGCTTTGTGTTAGATGTGTGGCAGGTGGCCGGAGCCGTGGCCGGGGTCATGATGTGCGATAAGGAGGGATTGCGCCGTCTCGCTGCGAAGGCCATCATCCTGGCGACGGGCGGCGGCGGCCAGGTGTTTGCCCAAACCACCAATCCTCCGCTCAGCACGGGTGATGGCGTGGCGATCGCCTGGCGAGCTGGGGCACGGTTGCGCGATTTAGAGTTTGTGCAATTTCATCCCACAGCGTTGACCTTGCCCGGAGCACCCCATTTTTTGATTAGCGAAGCGGTGCGGGGAGAAGGGGCACACCTGCTCGATGAACAGCGCCATCGCTTTGCCTTTGATTACCACCCAGACGGTGAACTCGCGCCCCGCGATGTGGTTAGCCGTGCGATCTTTTCGCACTTGCAGAAAACCCACCCCGATCGCCCCGATGCCCATGTATGGCTAGATATGGACTCTATCCCTGCCGAGCAGATTCGTTATCGGTTTCCCAACATCATTAAAGTCTGCGATCGCTGGGGGATTGATGTCTTCACCCAACCCATTCCCGTCGCCCCCGCTGCCCATTATTGGATGGGGGGAGTCGTCGCCGACTACGACAACCGCACTACCCTCCCCAACCTGTACGCCATTGGGGAAGTCACCAATACGGGGGTGCATGGAGCCAATCGCCTCGCCAGCAATTCCTTGCTAGAGTGCCTGGTCTTCGGGGCACGGTTCATGCATCTGCAATTGCCAGAGACGGCGATCGCCCCAAGCCCTCAACCACAGTCCTGCGACGAAGCACCTCTCCCCCCGCCCAGTGCTGACGAGATGCAGACCGCACTCCAGTTCGTGCAGGAAATGCGATCGCACCTCTCTGGGCTGATGTGGCAAAGTGCGGGAATTTGCCGCGATCGCCCCACCCTCGAAGCAGCGATCGCCCAAGTAGAGGCGTGGCAGCACGACTTCGACGCCCTGCCATTAACCCAATGGATGACCGCAATCCTCAACGAGAAACTGGGAGATGGTGTCCAACACTTACCCAACCTGACTCCTGCTGAATTACGGCAATGGTCTGAAACGCGCAATTTGTTGGCGATCGCCCAGCTCATCCTGCGCTGTGCCAACTTCCGTACCGAAAGCCGAGGGGGGCACTTTCGTATCGATTACCCGGATACGGATGACCAGCACTGGCAAGTACATACCTTAGTCGAGGGCAATATCCTATCCATCGGATCGTGACAGGGTTTTCTGGGAGTGTTGGGTTTATGCGTAGGGAAGGGTGATGTCGAGGGTTGTTCCCTGGTTGGGAGCGCTATCGATGATGAGGGTGCCGCCTAGGGCGTGGATGCGTTCGCGGATGCCCTGCAAGCCGAAACCACTGGAGTTTTGCGTGGGCTGGAAGCCGTTGCCATTGTCAGAAATTTGCAGGGCGATCGCATCGGGTAGGGTGTGCAACGAGAGCCGCGTTTCCGTAGCATGGGCGTGCTTGGTGATATTGGTCAGTGCCTCTTGCAGGATGCGGTAAAGACTGGTGCGCAGATCCGGTGGCAGGGGACGGGATAGCTGGATGGAGGT
The DNA here is from genome assembly GCA_039819245.1 of Cyanobacteria bacterium J06638_20. Classification (GTDB taxonomy): domain Bacteria; phylum Cyanobacteriota; class Cyanobacteriia; order Elainellales; family Elainellaceae; genus Vacuolonema. The sequence goes on along the minus strand of JBCBSJ010000021.1, from coordinate 35,301 downwards.
GATGGGCTGGATGCCCGTAGTAGTGGTGAAGTCGTTCAGGAGAGCGGCGATCGCTGATTCCAACGACTGCTGCTGCAACGGATCGGTGCGCATTGCGGAAACGGACTGCCGTACATCCTGAAGCGCCGTTGAACCTAGCTTCTTGGCTTCTCGCAAAAACTGCTGCGCCTTGTCGGGTTCGTTGCGGAAGAGTTTGAGTGCTGTTTCTAGTTGCAAGTTCAAGGCGGTGAGGGAATGTCCTAAAGAGTCGTGGATGTCACGGGCGATGCGGTTGCGCTCCTGTTCCATTGCTAGGTTTTCTACCCGCAGGGCATAGTCCCGCAACTGGCGGTTGGTATCCGTTAACCGTTGCCGACTGGCGCGTTCGGCCATTAGTGCATTCACCAAAAAGAGCACGAACAAAAGCGCCAACCCAAATATCAGTACAGAATTGAGGGTGGTCGCAAAGATAACGGGACGGAGGCGATCGCGCACCAAAGGGGGTACGCCAAAGTCATTGAGGCGCAGGCGTGTGAACCCCAACACCACAAAGCTACAAAATGCCGCCAGCGTAACCAAGATTCGTCCCGGCAAGCGAAACATCAGACAACTGCGGATCACCAACACGATGTATAGCAGAGGAAATAGATGCAGCCGCCGTCCGCTTGTAGAGGTTGCAAGGAACAGCCAGCCAAACTCCAGCAAGGTATAGGGAATAGCAATGGTCAGGCGCGTCGGTAGCCGCAAGCCCATCAGCCCAAAGCCCGCAATGCTCAGCAGCTTCAAGAGAGGAAATGCCGGAGCAAAGCGCGGAGGGCGGGGCAAGAGAAAATCGCTGAGCAGGGCGATCGCCAACAATCCCCACTCGGCGTACAGCAAGAAGGGAAAGGGATGATTCTGCGGCGTAATGGGGCGATCGCTTATCCCCCCGCTGCTCGTTCGGCCCTCTTTTCGGCCACCTGTCTTCGCCATCGGTACTCAGCCTGTTCCTGCAAACCCAGGGAAACGTTGTCTGCCCCTACGGTACCCCACTCTCTTCCTGCCGCACCCATGACCAACGTCATGGTTCAAGTCGTGACCTCCGCCTCAGGCGATCGCCCCTTGCCGCTGAATAGGATGAAGACGTTTCAACCAACCTAGATTTTTGAAACTCAAGGAGATTTTATGAAACGTCAATGGATGCTACTGGCGATCACCGGTGGATTGGCTGCTCTAACGCTGGCGATCGCGCCTCTGTCAAGCATGGCACAGTCTGGTGAAGGGGGACGCGGCTTGCGTGGCGAGGGTCGTGGGCGGATGATCGAGCAACTGAACATGACGGAGGAACAGCAGGCCGAACTGCAACAAATCCGCGCGGCCCATCAGGAGGACATGCTCACCATCCTTACCGACGCCCAACAGGACGCCGTCCGAGCGGGAATTGAAGCGGGTGAACCGATGCCCCTCATCCTGCGTTCCCTTGACTTGAGCCAAGAGCAGCGGGACAGCTTACAGGCTCTGCGAGAAACCCACCGGCAGCAAGGCCGAGAAGTGCTGACTCCAGAACAGCAAGCCCAAATCGATGAGCTGCGGGCAAACCGGGGCGATCGCCATGCCCGTGGATGGGGCTTCCTCGAAGAGCTAGATCTAACGGAGGGACAACAGGCAGAGTTGAACCAGATTCGGGAAGCCAGCCGCGAGGAAATGGCAGCAGTGCTCACCGATGCGCAGCGAGAAGAATTCCGCTCAGGGCTGGCGGCAGGTGAGCCGATTCCTGCCGTGCTGCGATCGCTCGACCTCAGTGATGACCAGCGCACCACCCTACGAACAATCGTCGAAGATGGCTTCGCCGAAGCTCACGAGGTGCTGACCCCAGAGCAACAGGCGCAAATCGAAGAGCTACGGGAATCCCAGCGTGGTCGGCGCGGTGGAAATGGTCGGCGCGGTGGACTGCGATAGGGGCGATCGTGGCACGGATCTGCGATTTCTTGCTCGAATGCACTTCCTAGCCCAAGGAAAGACCACAGAAATCGTAGATCTTACCCGTGCTTCCATAGCCTATCTCTACAACTTCTTGCTCAAATGTGGTTCCTACAGCAATCCGTATTCGTTATGAGTGTGAATAATTTTAAATCGGTGCATCGAGTGGGAGCTAAATTCAAATACAATTGAAATCTAATAATAATCAAAGGTTATGCCCCAACTGAAATAAACGTTGTGAGCATAGTGAAAGTTCGCTGTTCGCAGGGTCTTTAGACTTTAGGATTTCGCCCCAGACTTGAAATGAGTACCTAAAGTTTGTGTTCAGTAGGCAGGCAATAGTGTGGTGTAGGTTCTGAAAAAGAAGCAAGCAGAAATATTTCGTGAACCTTCAAACTTAAGGTAAAAGGCTTTCTTATGAATGCTAAAGAGCTCCTGCAGCGCTACGCTGTAGGAGAGCGGGATTTTAATACGACAGATTTAAGCGGGATTCAGCTACGCGAAGTCGATCTCAGGGGATCAAGTCTTAAAAACGCGATTTTATTTGGGGCAGATCTGAGCGGAGCTAACCTGGTTGATGTCAATTTGAATGGCGTGATTTTTAGGCAGGCAAACTTAACAGAAGTTTGTCTCGCTGGAGCCAAATTAGCTGGGACTGATCTGTCGGAAGCCAAACTGATAAAGGCGGATTTAAGTGGAGCAAACTTGTGGAGAGTGATGCTGAAACGAGCCGTTCTTCACAACGCAAACCTGGATCGAACAAACTTGCGTCAGGCCGATTTGACAGAGGCGACCTTAACACAAGCGACCTTATGTGGAGCAGATTTAACCCGCACAAATCTGAGTGGTTCGAATTTGACGGGAGCAAATTTGAGGGGAGTGAATGGCACAGAAGCAAAGTTTGTGCGATCGCAATTACGAAGTGCCGATCTAGAGCGGGCAAATTTCTGTAAAGCGACTTTTGTGGGAGCAGATTTGGGTAGGGTCAACCTGAGTGCTGCCAATTTAAGTAGAGCAAATCTTGGGTATGCCAGATTAGATGGCGCAACTTTAACGGGGGCAAACCTGACTCTAGCCAATCTCATTAATACCAAGTTGATGCTCGCATTAATGAAAGGAATCAAACTGGATAGAGCAGAATTAACCAACTCAAACCTGACCGAAGCAGATTTGAGTTGGGCGAGCTTACGGGAAACCAATTTAAGCGCAGCAACACTATGCAAAGCTGTACTGGTGGATATTGACTTGAGTACTGCAATTTTACGAGGAGCTGATCTGAGTCATGCTCAGCTTGATCTGGCCTCTGTAAGCGACGCAAATTTGGCATGGGCAACTTTGCCGTCTGGAACACAACGAGCGGAATAGGGGGTTATTTAAGCGACTCTATTCAGATCTTGCACTTGGGTGTGGTGGGCACGCGACGCACCATCCACAACACCCCAAAAATCATCAACAAACAAGCGAGGTGCAAGATGTGAGTCTACTCATCAATTTCGTAGATAAGAAAGGTCTAACTGATATTGAGCGCGAGTAAGGAACTGGACAAATGTTGTGCAATCATGAGGGCCAACGTGTCCCTCAAGTCACCTTTCGGATGTTTACAGTAGGGGGTTGGTACGATCTTTCGACGGCAGATCTCTTTGACCACAAAACCGTGGTGGTGTTTGCGGTGCCGGGAGCCTTTACCTGCCCATATTCCCCGATTCAGCTCTTAGGCTACAACGAGTATGCCAGCGTATTTCGAGCAAACGGGGTTGATGAGATTCTCTGCATTTCGGTGAATGATCCATTTTCGCTGGCGGCTTGGGCTCAAGAAGAAGGAGCTGATCAGGTGCGCTTCATTCCCGATGTGAATGGTCACTTTACCCGCGAGATGGGAATGATGGTGAACCTTTCTGATAAAGGAATGGGGCAACGCTCTTGTCGCTATTCCATGCTGGTAAAAGACGGAGTGATTAAAAAAATGTTTATTGAACAGGAGGACGTTGAGGCAATGCCCATGGTTTCTGATGCCGAGACCATGCTGAACTACATCAATCCAAACGCGGAGAAACCAAAACAGACGGCTGTGCTGATGCAAATGTGGCAGACCATGCTTTGCACTTAAGAAAAGCAGCTTAGAAACGAAAACAACAAATCGTAGTAAACAATCAGGAAAGGAAATATGACCAGTAGCCAAATGAAATGCCCGTTCCCAATGAGCGGAAAGCTAATGGAAATCTGGCGAGCAGTGCGCTCTATTCTGGGATCGAGCAGCGCTGAAAATGCTGGAAACAGTGTGCTGCAGTCAACGACATCGAGTGCAGTCAGCAATGCCAGTACAGGCAATGGCACTAGCGGATGCCCCTTTGTGGGCACCCCTCAATCCTTCGCCGCTGGTGGTGGTACCTCGAACCAAGACTGGTGGCCGAATCAGCTGCATCTGAACATTCTCCACCAGCACGGGCTCCAGCCCAACCCTATGGGCGAGACATTCAACTACGCCGAGGAGTTTAAGAAGCTCGACCTCGCGGCTCTGCGGGCCGACATTTTTGAGCTGATGACCACATCGCAGGACCGGTGGCCCGCCGACTACGGTCACTATGGCCCCCTCTTCATCCGCATGGCGTGGCACAGCGCTGGTACCTACCGGATTGGCGACGGTCGCGGTGGTGGCGGCACTGGCAACCAGCGGTTTGCCCCCCTCAACAGCTGGCCTGATAATGCCAACCTCGACAAGGCCCGTATGTTGCTGTGGCCGATTAAGCAGAAGTACGGCAGGAAAATCTCCTGGGCTGACCTGATGATCTTTGCCGGTAATTGCGCCTTGGAGTCTATGGGCTTCAAGACGTTGGGCTTTGCTGGGGGTCGCGAGGACATTTGGGAGCCAGAGGCAGACATCTATTGGGGTTCTGAGACGACATGGCATGGCGATGCGGACTATAGTGGCAAGCGCTATAGCGGCGATCGCGTCCTGGAGGATCCCCTTGCTGCTGTCCGAATGGGCCTGATCTACGTGAATCCAGAAGGACCGAATGGTGAGCCGGATCCAATCGGTTCAGGACGCGACGTTCGTGAGACCTTCGGACGCATGGCGATGAACGACGAAGAGACCGTCGCGCTCACCGCGGGCGGCCACACCTTCGGTAAGTGTCACGGTGCAGGCGATGCCGTGCACGTCGGTCCTGAACCTGAGAGTGCGCCCATCGTGGATCAGGGTCTGGGCTGGAAGAGTACCTTTAAATCCGGTGTAGGTGTCGATGCCATTACTAGCGGTATCGAAGGGGCCTGGACTCCTACACCAACGAAGTGGGATAACAGCTATCTCGAAACCCTGTTCAAATATGACTGGGAACCCGTGAAAAGTCCGGCGGGTGCGTGGCAGTGGGAACCCAAGAACGGGGCTGGCGCTGACATAGTACCCGATGCCTTCGATCCATCGAAGCGACATGCCCCGATCATGACCACAGCGGACATGTCCATGAAGATGGACCCCATCTATGAGCCGATCGCGCGGCGCTACCACGACAACCCAGATGAGTTTGCTGAGGCGTTTGCCAAGGCATGGTTCAAGCTAACCCACCGCGACATGGGACCGAAATCGCGCTATCTCGGTCCAGAGGTACCCGCAGAAGATTTCCTGTGGCAGGACCCCATCCCCGCCGTGGATCATGAACTGATCAATGATCAAGACATCGCGGCTCTCAAAAGCAAGATTCTCGCTTCCGGCCTGTCGGTATCCGAACTGGTTTCCACCGCTTGGGCGTCAGCCGTGACTTACCGCGATTCTGACAAGCGGGGTGGGGCAAATGGAGCCCGCATTTGTCTGGCTCCGCAGAAGGATTGGGAGGTCAACCAACCCGAGCAACTGGCCAAGGTGCTACAAACTCTAGAAGGCATCCAAGCCGAGTTCAACAACTCGCAGTCTGGCGGGAAGAAGGTTTCCTTGGCTGACTTGATTGTGCTGGGTGGCTGCGCTGGCGTTAAGCAGGCGGCGAAGAATGCCGGGCATGACGTGACGGTGCCCTTCACACCGGGCCGCACGGATGCATCACAGGCACAAACCGATGTAGAGTCCTTCGCCTACCTCGAACCGAAGTCGGATGGCTTCCGAAACTACAGCAGAGGCGAACATCACGCCTCGACGGAGGAGTTGCTGGTGGATCGGGCGCAGTTGATGACGCTGTCCGCGCCAGAAATGACAGTGCTCGTGGGTGGTCTGCGCGTCCTGGGGGCGAACTATGGAGGCTCCAAACACGGTGTCTTTACCGATCGCCTAGGGACATTGACCAATGACTTCTTTGTGAACCTGCTCGACTTCAGCACTACGTGGAAGGCGGTTTCAGATGAGGAAAAAGAGTTTGAGGGACGCGATCGCAAAACCGATGAACTCAAGTGGACAGGCACCCGTGTCGATCTCATCTTTAGCTCAAACTCACAGCTCCGTGCCTTGGCGGAAGTTTATGGATGTCAGGACTCCCAAGAGAAGTTTGTGCATGACTTTGTGGCGGCATGGAATAAGGTGATGAACCTCGATCGCTTTGACCTCGCTTAGGTTCAGTGCAAGGGCGCAATCAGTCTAACTCCCGTGATTAGGATTCGGATGCTTCTGAGGGGGGTTCGGCTGCGGATGCCTCGGGCGATCGCTCAGTTTCAGGGGCGATCGCCTCCGCCTCCGCCTCTTCCTCTACTTCCGGTTGCGCGGCGGCAGCGGCCTCAGCCTCGCGGATCTTCTGCATCCGTCCTTCGGCATCGGCCATCAGTCCATCCAGATTCTCTAGCACCTCACCGGGGTAGCTTTCCAGCACCTTGGTTGAGAGGGAGATGCGGCGCTTAATCTCGTCGATATCCTGAATGACTGCCTTGATGGGTTGCCCCGCTTTGAACACGGCATCTGGCGACGACACGTAGTTTTTGCTGATTTGGTTGATGTGCAGCAGGCCGGAGGCGCCATCAAAATCGACAAACACGCCAAAGGGACGAATGCCTGAGACGGTGCCTTCAATTAATTGCCCGATGCTGAGGCGACTGAAGCTCGCGGCCTGGGAGGCCAGCCGCTGCGATAGCACCAGCTTGCGAGTTTGAGCATTGGCTTCCAGGACGCAAACCGTGATGGCGCGACCCACCAAGCTATCGGGATTGCTGCGATCCACCAGGTGCGATCGCGGCACAAATCCTCGTAAGCCTTCTGCATCCACCGTGATGCCACCCTTGTTGACGCCGCTCACCCGTACCTGCAGCGTGGCCTCGGTATCCTGCATTTCCGCCAGTTGTTCCCATAGGTTGCGGATTTCCATCGCCCGGATCGACAGCGTGACCTGGCCATCCGCGTTTTCCTCCCGGATGATCATGAATTCCCGTTCTTCACCGAGAGGGAGCGCCTGGGATAGGTCGGTGACTTGCTTTAGCCCCACCTCCGAAGCGGGGAGGAATGCTGCCGCTTTGCCACCAATATCCACATACACCCCATCGTTGTCATAACTTGCGGGGCGTCCGGGCACGATTTGCCCCTTGCTAAAGTCGTAGGTATGTTGCTCCAACGCTTTCGCGAAATCATCCATGGAGAATGTCATGGAGACCTCCCAATGACCGTCAATACTAAATCCCTACTGTAACCTAACTCTCTAGCGTTCTAGAATACCTTTGGGCGAGATGCCAGCAGGATTCTTCATAGATTCATAATTCTGCCCACGCAATGTCCTTCTGCCTTCACATCACAATTTTGTCACCCTCACCCTAAATCCATCTCCCAGAGCGGGAAAGGGGCTTTGAATCCGGCTCCCTTTTACCTGTTTTGGCAGAAGGGGCTGGGGTATGAGGGGCATCTTGCAAAACTGAGATGCACTCCATTGCCTTCACATCCCAACACCTCCACCCATCCACCCTCCAATCATTCCCCAACAACCGTGCCGCGCCAACGCCTGGACTTGCTACTCGTAGAGCGATCGCTCGCCACCTCTCGCCAACAAGCTCAGCGCCTCATTCGAGCCGGGGAGGTGAGGGTCGATCAGCAGGTCGTTGATAAGCCAGGAACCGAGATTTCCCTCGATGCAACGGTTACGGTGAAAGCGCGATCGCGCTATGTCTCCCGGGGTGGCGAAAAACTGATTCGCGCCCTAAACCAGTTCGATATCCCCATTGAGGGACGGACGGCGTTGGATGGCGGCATTTCGACCGGGGGTTTTACCGACTGCTTGCTGCAAGCGGGAGCCAACCGTGTGTATGGGGTGGATGTAGGTTATGGACAAGTGGCATGGAAGCTGCGCCAGGATCCTCGGGTGGTGTTGAAAGAACGTACCAACCTGCGCCACCTCACCCCAGACGCATTGTATGGCGATGATCCCCTTCCGAATCTGGGCGTCATCGATGTGTCCTTCATCTCCCTTACCAAAGTGCTGGCGGCGATGTGGGCGCTGCTCCAACCGCCCCGCGAAATCGTGATGCTGGTCAAACCGCAATTTGAGGTGGGTCGCGAGAAAGTGGGAAAGAAAGGCGTTGTGCGCGATGTGAAAGACCAGGCAGAGGCGATCGCCCAGGTTTTGGATGTAGCGCTGGAGCAGGGCTGGGGCTATTGCGGGCTAACTTGGTCGCCGCTCCTTGGTCCTGCGGGCAACATCGAATATTTGCTCTGGCTCAAGATGGATGCGCCAACATCTCCCCCCGAGCGCCCGACTATTCTGCAACTCGCCAAAAATGCCCGCGCCGACCTCACCCGCTCCGATACGGAAGATGCCGGAGCAGCCCCTTAGGGAGAATTCCGGAAAAGAATCTACCCTTTAAGCGTGTGTCCTTCGACTGCACTCAGGACACACAACAACGAGCTGGCTGAGCGCAGTCGAAGCCAGCGGGTATATTCTGCCTAGGTGGTCTTTATGAGGAATGGATTCAAGCTCCGGATTGTAATGCGCTGGAGCCACACGCTCACTCGTTGCTAGTGAAGTTCTATTAGGCGTTCTGTAGAGTCAGGGTAGTAGATAGCTAAGCCCTGGTCTTGTTCATCCGTAATGAGCCAGGGATGCGTCAAAAATGTTTGAAGCTGATAGCGTTGCTTAGGGGCGAGTTGTTTGTACAATTGCCGTTGTCCTGAATAATCTAGCCAGTAAATCTTGCGAACACCATTAGCGCGATTAACAAAGGTAATCGTCGTTCGATACTTGGCATGGAGCGAACGAGACACCGCTTTCCCTTCTGCCGGATGGGCTGATGTGGGATCGCTAACTGATTGAGATAGCGGCTCGGTAGGGTCAGGAATGACCTGGGCGATCGCCTGTTCCACACATTCCGCTGGAATCTGTGCCTCAGCCGCCGCCGCAATGAGTTCGTCTGAAGGTATAGCTGCTGCGGCCTGCTCCCGCTCAACAGAAAGTTGAGCTGCGACCTGGAGGACTGACTCGATCTGATCGGCTGGAATTTTCGTCATTTTCAGACACTTCAAAGGCGTGCGATTGAACCACAGGCTAACTGGCTTCGATGAAGCACGAACAATGCCTGGTAACGTCCAACAATATGCATCTTTCCCATTTCGATTGGGTTGCTAGCACTGCATCGTTTTTCATAGCAGGGTTATACTAATTCTACGAAAACCAAAACCAGATTATTTTTTGAAAGCCGCGCAGTGCGCGGCTTTCAAAAAATAATCTGTAGTGGGTTCTTAGCGAATTGGTATTACTGCATGGGAGAACCCAGTTTTTTTTAATCAATGAGCTGTGCATCAATGATTAAAAATGGCATTGGATGAAGTGATAGGAGTAGAGCGGTATGAGGATTTTAGTGACGGGGAGTGCTGGGCATTTAGGAGAAGCGTTGGTTCGCACGCTGCAAACGACCGACCACGAAGTTATCAGCCTCGATTTGCTTGCTTCAGCCTTCACAAACAGGGTTGGTTCAATCGTTGACCGAGCCGTTGTGAAGCAATGCATGAGCGGTGTTGATGCCGTCATCCACACGGCCACCCTGCATAAACCCCATGTTGTTACCCATACCCATCAAAGCTTTATTGATACCAACATCACGGGCACCCTCAACCTGTTGGAAGAGGCGGTATTGGCTGGGGTGCGATCGTTCGTGTTTACCAGCACCACCAGTGTCTTCGGTGATGCCCTTACACCGCCTGCCAATGCGCCTGCCGTCTGGGTTACCGAAGACGTTAGACCGATTCCTAAAAACATCTACGGCGTTACCAAAACGGCAGCGGAGGACCTATGTCAGCTATTCCATCGCAACTATGGTCTGCCCTGCCTCATGCTCAGAACCTCACGCTTTTTTCCCGAAGAAGATGACCATAAGCCCCTGCGCCAAACTTACTCCGATGAAAATCTCAAGGCCAACGAATTTCTCTATCGGCGGGTAGACCTCGAAGATGCGGTCAGCGCTCACCTACTGGCGATCGAAAAGGCTCCCTCGGTTGGCTTTGGTCGCTACATCATCAGCACCACCACTCCTTTCACACCCGACGACCTATTAGCCTTACGCACCGATGCAACTGCGGTTGTACGTCGCAAGTTTCCAGACGCTCAGGACATCTATGCGCAGCGAGATTGGAGCCTGTTTCCAGGTATCGAACGGGTGTATGTCAACGATCGCGCCCGGCAGGATCTCGGCTGGCGTCCACGTTATGACTTCAGGTTCATCCTCGACTGCCTGAAACAAGGGGTGGAGCCGCGCAGCGATTTAGCACGATCTGTAGGCTCAAAAGGATATCACGCGCATAAATTTGCTGAAGGCCCGTACCCCGTGTAGTGCACGTTCAAAATCCTTATCCTTACAACGTGGCGGTTTCTAAGAATTATTTGGGTTTGGTTTTCGAAGAAATGGCTATGACCTAACTACTCCAAAATTGTTTGTGTAGTGTTGTCGGTTTGCATGAACGAAAAGAAGCGCGGCTTAGCCTTAAGTTGGCGAATTCGCTGGAAGACATCGGTTTACTGAACAAATACCCCTGGGCGCGATCGCACCCCAGCGTGAGCAAGAACTTGAGCTGCTCCTTCCGCTCCACCCCTTCCGCCAGAATTTGGAGTCCCAGCCCTTGTCCCAAGGCGACAATGCTGCGGACAATGGCAGCATCGCTGGGATCGTGGCAAACTTCTCGGACAAATGACTGGTCAATCTTCAACGTATCCAGTGGAAAGTGCTTAATGGCATTAAGGGATGAATACCCTGTACCGAAGTCATCCATCGCAATCCGAATCCCCAAAGCCTTCAACTGGTTTAGGGTCGCGATGGTCGACTCTATATCGTGCATTGCCGCACTCTCGGTAATTTCTATTTCCAGAAATTGCGGATTAATATCGGTCTCCTCCAGAATTAGAAGAATCTGGTTTACCAGATCGGGCTGCTTAAATTGGTTGGCCGAAAGATTGACCGCAATCTGTGTGGGTGGCAATCCTAGGCGCTGCCAGCGCTTTTGCTGACGACAAGCTTCTCGCAAGACCCACTCTCCAATTGAGCAAATTAGCTCTGTCTCCTCCGCCAGCGGGATAAACTCTGCGGGAGATATATACCCCAACGTTGGATGGCACCAGCGCAACAATGCCTCAACCCCAACCACTTCGTAGGTTTGTAAGCTGATTTGTGGTTGATAGCGCAGAAAGAACTCCTGCCGTTCGAGAGCCCGGTGCAAATCGCGCTCCAGTATTAGATGCTCCAGTGCTCGGCTATTAATCTCTTCAAAATAAAGCTGGAAGGTGTTTTTACCTTGGCGTTTTGCCTGATGCATTGCCGCATCGGCATGTTTCAGCAGCGTATCGACATCCTCGCCATCGTAGGGTGACAGCGCCAATCCTAAGCTCGCCGTTATGTAGAATTCGTGAGTTTCTAAGCGAAATGGCTCAGACATCGCAGCAAGTAGCCGCTTGGCGATCCGGCCAATGTCTTCAGCAGAGTTTAAGTGGAGCAATAGCAGCGTAAATTCATCACCCCCCCAGCGCGCCAGAGAGTCGCCGTCGTGCAGACACTTTTGCAGCCGAACGGCTACTTTTTTCAGGAGTTCATCCCCAATGGCATGCCCCAGCGTATCGTTGATGGTTTTGAATCGATCGAGATCCAAGAAGGCCACACCCACCATTTCATCATGGTAGTAGGCATCCGCCAGAGCCAACGCCGCTTGTTCGGAAAATAGCAAGCGATTGGGCAATGCCGTCAGCGGGTCATGAGACGCCTGGTAGCGCATCATACTTTCGACCCGGCGCTGCATCAGTGCCATATACACATGCATCCCAATCGACTGAGCCAACCACAAATCTTCATCACTCCATACCGAAGCAAGATCTTGCCGGATTTCCAACCATTCTTCAAATGACTGCCGAGGGCGTGTGTTGCGCGCATCGGCAATATGCTTGCCCGCCCAGCGGACTTCCAAGTCATAGCCATTGCGAAAAATGGTTAGGCATCCGATAAATGTTCCCTGAAACTCTAGGGGGATGAGCAAAATACTGCGGATGGACGATTGCTTGAACATTGCCGCAAGCTTTTGATACTGCGGATTGGCCTCTAGCATTTCCAGGGTGAAAAAGTGAGGATGCACCCTGGTCGTGTTTTCAGGAGTAGTGGACTGAGCTGTGTCAGGGTGAACAAAGATTTGCTGTTGTTGCCAGGTTCGTGGTTCCAAGTTCGCGTTGTCTTGATCTTGAGAGGATGCTCTCACATGATTGATTAGGGCTTCCCATTGGTTGTATAGCTCTAGTTTCTCGGGGCCGGGCTGAACCCCATAAACGTAAATTTGAGCCGTGGCTTCTGTTGATGCTGGGGAAATATAGAGCCGCCCACTCTTTCCGCCTAAGGCTTCCACGGCTGCTTCTAGCACAAGTTGGTATACTCGCCCGAATGGCAGGGGACAATGCAACAATTGGCTAATTTGATTTAAGGTTTGCTCCTGAAAGGCACGATTCCGCGCTTCGATGAGGAGACTGGCTTGGGCGATCGCAATCGAGATTTGATCCGCCAGTAAGTGGACAATTTGCAAATCCGACTCCGAAAAATGTCGAGGGTCTTGATTGTGGATTGCCAATAATCCCCATAATTTTTCCTGATGCAGAATGGGAAATACGACCGACGACTGTACTCCCATCATCTTTAGATATTCCAGATGGCAGGGATCAACCGGGCTGTAGTGTAGATTTCGCCGCAGACGAGGGTTCGCTAGATCATTGTCGTTAACGCTTTGAGTCGTCTTGAGTTGCGCGACAACATCAACAATCACCCGCTGACGCTGTTGGATAAAGCGCTGGCGGACTTCCGATGGAATATCAGAAGCAGGAAAATGAAGATACAGCAAAGAGGGCAGGCGATCGCCCTGAATTGATTCCGCAACCACTTCCCCCGACCCATCCTCAGCAAACTGATAGATGTTGACGCGATCGACTCGTAAAAATTTCCGAATTTCCAAAGTAGCCGTATGCAGAATTTCAGGTAGCTCCAGGGATTGTCGAATACGGCTCGTAATCGTGTGAAGCAAATTCTCTCGATCCGAATTGTCTTGAGCCACAGTTCTTATCAGAGTTAAATATTGGTTGCCAAATCGTTTACATTTCCCTATCCCTTCCAAATCAAAATGTTAATTAGATGGATCATCATTTAACGGACATGGAGAAACGGGAACACAAGCTTGCCCAAATACGCAGCAGGCTCAGGCTCAATGCAATGCCTATAAAATTTTTTAGTCCCCACCAACTGCGCACCATAATCTAAGTGGTGCTGCCGCCAGCGAGAAAAACTCAACCTTATTTACACCCCATGAATCCAACCCAATCTCATGCAAGACACGAGGCTTGGGTCGCAGAAAAAAGAAACACTGCTGGCTAATCTAAGCTCAGTCTACTTATAACGTGAAGGAGTCTTGCTTATATTATTAGATTACCCAGTTTATCTGTCTCCCTAAAGATTCTGAACAGTACTTGAAAAAAGTTAATCTTGCCATCATTCTACCCTAACAGGCGCATACAATCACCGTATATGTTGAGTATCAGGGGTGAAGCAGCTCTGATTTTTGCATAGAAGAACTCAGTAAAAGTGCTGTGTACACGTAATGTGAAATCAATATTTTTTCTAGCTTTTTAAGATTAGTAGTCCTTGATTCTATTGCTGTATACACGCAATACATGAAGTAGACATCACTGATTATGTTAAAGGCAATATGTGGCAGCAGGATAGACATATCAACGATCGCCTTTTAAGCTCTACAAAAATACTATCCAATAGGCCGTCCAGCAATTGCTCTACAAATTTCAAACCTTGGCCCTCGATACATGGAAGACCTGAAATGAGAGTGTAATATTTTGTCCTGTGCTTAGAAAACTGCCATGAAAAAGCTGCTCGTCTTCACCGACCTGGATGCAACGTTGCTCGACCATGAAACCTATAGCTACGCGCCAGCGCTATCGGCGATCGCCCGCCTACAGCAAGATGGGCATGTTCTCATTCTCAACTCCAGCAAAACCCAGGCAGAGCAAGCCGCCTTGCGTGAGGAACTCGGTAATACGGCTCCCTTTGTGGTGGAGAACGGAGCGGCGATCGCCTGCCCGCCCAATACCCCTGGCCATCGTGAAGACAGCGCGACTGCCACCCTCCATGTGTTAGCGGCAGATTATGCCCATCTACGTGATGTGGTATGTCAGCTCCGACAAGACAACGGCTATGGGTTCCGTGGCTTTGGGGATATGGCTGCAGACGACATTGCCCAGATTACCGGGCTGAGCCTGACCGCAGCAGAGGCGGCTAAGCAGCGCAATGGCTCCGAGCCTTTGCTTTGGGAGGATACAGACGATGCCCGCAGCCAGTTTGTCGCCCAGGTCAATGCAGCCGGGTTACAAGTAACGCAGGGAGGGCGCTTTCTCCATGTCATGGGCAAAACTGACAAGGGCGCCGGAGTACAGTGGCTGTCGGAACGCTATCGGCAAAGCTTTCCCGATATTCTCTGGCAGGTGGTAGCACTGGGCGATAGTCCGAATGATCTACCTATGCTGCGGGTGGCGGATGTTGGCGTGCTGATTCCTAACCCCCACCGTAAGGCTTTTGCCGTTGAGGGCGTTGCGCGCTTGCTCAAACCCGAGCAGCCAGGGCCAAAGGGATGGGCGGTGGCGATCGCCCAACTGCTGGATGAGCTTGGCGATTGCTAGGGCTGATGGATGGGTGTAAGTAGCCCCAGAGTTTGGGCTTGCTGAAAGGCTTGGCGTGGCGTTGCCCCATGCTGAATCGCGAGGTACATGAGCACAATCAACGCTGATCGAATGCCCGTATCGCAATGGATCAACAATGGTTTTGGAAGATCACCTATTTGCCTAAACAGGCTGAGAAGCCGCTCGTCGTTGATGTCATCCAGCGTCATTGGCCTGTTCAAGTAGGTGAGCGCTAGCAGCGCTGCCTTCGGTTCTTCATCCCACAGAAAGCCGCGCTCTTGAGGCGATCGCAAATTCACGACAGACCGAAAGCCTTCATCAGCCAGATCCAAGAGCTGTTCCAGTCCGACTTGTCCGGCGATCGCCAGCTCGTCGTTAATTTTGCGGATCGTTTCCATGCCAACCTCCCCGCTTTGTGGGGAACTCCCTTTGCACTGCTGGATGTTGCCATGCTCCCCTTGGAGAGCTAACTCTTATCTCTGAGGCTATGGAAGAAATGTGAGAAAGTTGTGAAGAGTTATCACTTTATACAGTTAGAGCGGTCGAATAAACCCTTGAAACGATTTCAGTGAAAAGATTTCAAGGTATTGTGAGTTTGCATAAGGCATTTTTCTTTAAAGGGTTTCGAAAAGCGTATACCCGCTGACTTCGATGTCCTTCAGCTAACTCGTCGTCGTGTGTCCTGCACACAGTCGGAGGGCATAAACTTGAAGGAGAATACTAATTCTGCAATTATCGCTACACATACAATTATCGCTACACATATCTGTCGGCTGAGCGGAGTCGAAGCCGACGTTCCTTGAGCGGAGTCGAAAGGAACATCTGTCGTACCGCCTCAAAGAATTGGTATAAATTCTTCTCCGGAATTCTCTTCAGCCCGTGGTTCTACTTGGTTGTTCGCGCCATTATTTTACGGATTCGGTAATACCAATTCTACGAAAACCAAAACCAGATTATTTTTTGAAAGACCCGCACTGCGCGGCTTTCAAAAAATAATCTGTAGTTGGTTCTTAGCGAATTAGTATAAGTTCTTTACGAGCGTTATTACGAGTGTTATTTCGCCTGAGCCCATCCCAGCGCTTCCCGAATTTGCTGAGCTAGTTCTAGGGGATTGAAGGGTTTAGCGATCGCTTCTCGAATGCCTAACTCCCTGTAGCGTTGGCGATCGGCTGCCTGCACCTTGGCCGTGAGCAGCAACACAGGAATGTCTTGGGTATTTGGGTTCTCTTGCAATTTTTGGAAGGTGGTCAGTCCGTCCATATCCGGCATCATCACATCCAGAAGAATGGCATCGGGTTGCTCCACCGCCGCTTTCTCTAGCCCTTCTTGGCCTGACCCTGCAATCATTACCTGCCATCCAGCAACGGTCTGCAGGCAGATTTGTGTGACTTCTTGAATGGATGCTTCATTGTCAACCACCAGGATTTTTCGCGTCATGGCTGTTTGCAGTGGAGAGAGGTAATTCGGACGGTTTGGCTTCGGGAAAGGGGTCTAGCTTGGCTTCCGGCTGTAGAGGCAACCAGAAGGTAAACCTGCTGCCCTCACCCAGCGTACTTTCCACAGAAATTTCGCCCTGGTGTTGCTGCACGATGTTGCGGCAAATGGCCAGCCCTAGCCCAGTGCCATCCTGGTTGCGAGAATCGGATGCATCCACCTGTTGGAAGCGTTCAAAAATTGTTTCGAGCTTATCTTCAGGAATGCCCCGCCCGCGATCGCTCACGGCGAACTGGGTCTGTGTTGGTGATACAGCCCCTGCTGGCTGTATCGGCTGACAGGTAATGCGGATGGTACTGCCCGCCTCAGAGAACTTAATGGCGTTGCTGAGCAAATTAGTGAGGGTTTGGTGAATGCGATCGGGGTCAGCATGAAGGGCGATCGCCTCGGTTTCCACATCCAACCCGATATTGGCCTGCTCCGCCATCGGTTGCATGACATCGACCGCGCGGGATACCAACTCTGCCGCATCGCAGAGTTGCAGGTGCATCCTCACCTTGCCCGACTCGATCCGCTCGACATCCAGAATGTCATTGATTAACCGCACTAGGCGCTCGGTGCTGGTCACGGCAATTTCCAGCAACCGCTTGCTGGTGACCGGGTCGCTGTCCAGCATTCCGCTGGCCAACATGCCCAAGGAACCATGAATGGAGGTCAAGGGCGTGCGCAGCTCGTGGCTGACCACCGAGACAAACTCATCCTTCATCCGTTCCACTACCTGCCGTTCGGTAATGTCTTTGAAGGTGATGACACTGCCAATCAGATCGGCCTGCCCCTCCACCTGTTCATGGATGGGGGTGCTCATATATTCCACGGGTAGGGAAGTTCTATCCTTGCGCCAAAAGGTTGCCCGCTGTCCCTGCTGCACGGCTCCGTTGAATAAACCGGATTCATCCTGCCTAGAGGTATTGAGATGGCGGACGGGAGCCTCCGATGGTGGTTCCAGGATTACTTGGATGGATTGACCAATTAATTCCTCCCGGCTGTATCCCAGCAAGTTGATAGCCGCGGGATTCATAAAGGTGATGCGGCCTTGCAAATCAACGCCACAAATCCCCTCACCCATGGCATTGAGAATCAGTTCATTTTGATGGCTGAGGGCAGCCAGACGTTCTTCGGCGGCTTTCCGCAAACTAATATCCCGCAGGATCACCGTGAAAAGAGCCTCGTCCCCGATTTCTAGCTTCGAAATAGAGGCTTCAGCAGGAAACTCGGAGCCATCTTTGCGTCGGCCATAGATTTCGCGGCGATCGCCCATCCGTCGTGCATCGCCATCTGATTGCCCAAACTGCCTCACATGGCCGCGATGTAACGTGCTGTAGCGCTGGGGGATTAAGATGCCCAAGCTCTGCCCCAAGACCTCCTGCGCCGTGTAGCCAAAAATCTTCTCGGCTCCCTGGTTAAACAGGGTAATGATCTGGTGAATATCGACGGAAATAATGGCATCGTCGGCAATGTCGAGGATGCCCGCAAACCGCGCTTGGGAAATGCGGAGGGCGTCTTGGGTGCGCTTGCGTTCCTCTAACTCCTGGCGCAATCGCTCGTTAACCCCAACCAATTCGGCAGTGCGCTCAGCCACTCGCACTTCCAACTGCCCCCGGCTTTTTTGTAGGGCATCGTCGAGTTGTTTGCGGTCGCTGATGTCCCGCGTGATGACGGCATAGCCCCGCAGGGTATTGTCAGTCTCGTCCTGCAGCGCGGTGATCACCACATCGCCCCAAAAGCAAGCCCCGCCCTTGCGTAAGCGCCCGCCAATCCGCTCACAGCGCCCATCGCGACGGGCGATCGCCAGGTCCGTCTCCGGCAGGTTCTGCTCCTGTTCCTCGGGCAAGTAAAACGACGCAAAGGGTTTCCCCAAGATTTCCTTGGCGGTGTAGCCCTTGATTTTTTCAGCCCCCCGATTCCAACTCACGATGGTGCCCTGGGGGTCGAGCATGTAGATGGCATAGTCTTTTACCCCATCCACCAGCAAGTGGAACATCTCTTCATCGGGAGCGACCTTTTCCTGTGGTTGGGGTGTATGAGGTTTGGCAAACCTTCGCCACAGCCGCATCCGCTCCAGTCGATGCAGAATCCGACTGACCAACTCTGGCCCCACAATCGGCTTGGTGACAAAGTCATCGGCCCCGGCCGCAAACACCTGATTGACCATCCCCGCATCGGCATGGGCCGTCAGAATCATGATGGGCAAGCCCCCCCACCGTTCGTGGTCGCGCACCTGCTGGCAAAGGGTGATGCCGTTCTCGTGGGGCATTTCGATATCTAGAATCAGCAAGCTGGGTGCAGCGGATTCTAGCGTCTCCCAAAGCTGGCGCGGATCGTCGAGGGTGGTTACTTGCAACCCCCAGGGTTCGAGCAAGCTCCGCACTGCCGCTAGCACCAAGGGGTCATCATCGACCACCATCAGGCGATCGCTGGGGTCAATCGGCACATCCACCGGGGTTGGTGTGGCTTTGATGACGCCTGGCAGCTTCGACGGCCCAGCCACGGGTTGGTTGAGGGTATCCCGGAGCGATCGCACCAGATCTACCATGCGAGAAGCCGATGGGGGATGGGTCATTGCGCCATCCTTCAGCCAGCTTTCTAGCTGCCGCGCCATCTTGGAGGCATCGGGAAAGCCAAAGGTTCCCAGCGACCCCGCCAGGCTGTGGGCTTCTCGGCAGGCTTGTTGGCAGAGGGTATTGTTCAATTCTCCATACAGACTGGCCGTGACCGCTTGCTCGACCACCTGTACTTGTTCAAATACCTGATCTTTGAAACGTTCCCAGATTTGGGCAACTGCTTCTAAGGTTTTCTTCTTGGCTTCCGCTGTTGGTGGTGCCTCTGGCTCAGAAGGTTCCGCTTCAGGCGCTTGCCCTGTCTTCGGCTTCAGGCGATAGCCAATGCCATACACCGTCTCAATCAAATCGGCAGGTGCGCCCTGCTTCTTCAGCTTTTGCCGCAACCCTTTGATATGGGTGCGCACCGCTTCTTCCCCTGGCATTTCCTCAAAGGACCAGATTTGCTCCAGAATGACGCCACAACTGAAGACCCGCTTATGGTTGCGCAGAAACAGTTCCAGCAAGGCATATTCCTTGGGAGTCAGGGTCAGCAGTTGGTCGTTGTAGGACACTTCGCAACTGCTGGGGGTGAGTTGTAAGCCCGCCCACTCCAGCACGGGCTTGGTGACCCCGCTGCTCCGACGGAGTAACGCCCGCACCCGCGCCGACAATTCTTCTGGGTGAAATGGCTTAACTACATAGTCATCGGCTCCGGCATCTAACCCAATGGCTTTGTCATGCCCACTGTCCCGTGCCGTCAGCATGAGAATGGGCATCGCTTGCCCTTGCGATCGCAGCTGCCGGCACAGAGAAATCCCATCTCCCTGGGGAATTTGCACATCCAGCAAGACTAGGTCGTATTGGAAGGCTTCAATCAGTTCTAAGGCTGCTGGATGGGTCTGTGCGACATCCACCGCATAGTTCTGGTCGCCCAACAAACTTGAAAGTGCCTCGGCTGTAATCCCATCATCTTCTACGACCAGGATTCTCATCGCAAAGGGGGGTGGTAAGGAGACTTGCAAACCAGCCAGCGCAACTGTTGCTAATGGGCCTCTATGAACCCATGAAGACTTAGTCTAGTCAATATGCATCGACGCTGGCACTGCCAGGATAAAGGCTGATCCCGCTGGGGACCATTGGGATGAAGAATGTTTTCAGCATTGGATAGAGCGATCGCAATGTTTCGCAATAGACTCAGCGCCAGCTACATAAAATTGACACAGTTGTTGTTGATGTGAGCGCAACGTCCCTTTCCGGCCGGAAAGGGACGTTGGGTGAGGGTAGCGAGGTGACATGCACCCGATTAGTTTCCGGAGAGCAGGATGCTGACGGAGCCATCTCGTCTGCCGATGGCGATCGCCTGTCCATCAGGCCGGTAGGCCAGCGTGAGAATGGCGCTGCTGCGGTCTTGAATCGTGCGAGCCAGGGTTTGCTGCTCCAAATCCCAAATGCGGAGGGTGGCATCCAGGCTGACACTGGTCAGAAGCTGGCCACAGGGGCTAAACGCCAAATCGGTGATGTAATCCGTGTGCGCTAACATCGGTTCCCCAACGGGGCTAAGGTCTTCACTGCTAAGGATCCAAACACTGTTATAGACCTCTTGAGGATCAGCAGGGGCTGGCCCACCGGGGCTTTGGCTGTCGGGGCTGAGCGCTAGAAACTGACCATCGGGGCTCGTGGCCAGCGTTTGCACGGAGCGGGCATAGCGAACCGTTTGCAGCGGTTCTTCCACCTCTTCTTCTTGCCACTCCCAAATCGACAGAGCGCGATCACCCCGCACACTGGTAACCATCACATTCATGCCATCCGGCGAAAAGGCAATTCGGGTAACCGCCTGCTCCACCTCAATGATCTGGTCTTGGGTTCCTGTGGCGATGTTCCAGAAACGGATCGTGCCATCCAAGCTGCCACTAGCCAAGGTTTGTCCATCTGGTGTGAAAGCCAGCGCTGCGGTGGCATCCCGATGGCCGGGTAGGGTTTGCAGAAGGTCTCCCGTACGCCAGTCCCACAACCGAACGGTTCCATTGAGACTGCCACTGGCCAGCGTTTCACCATCTGGGCTAAAGGCCAGGGCGACAATTTCTCGGTCTTCAGCGTCAACCGGGATGTTCCCATTCAACAGCACAGTCCCTGGAGCCGACTGGACATTGCCAACATCCCAAACCTTGAGGCGGAGATCGCCGCCTGCACTAACAAGAAAGCGCCCATCCGGGCTAAAGGCCACAGCACGGACAGGGCGGGTATGGCCGTCTTGGGCTTCGGTATAGGTGATGATGGTTTCGGTGCCTTCAGCCCAGGGTGAGTCGATACAAACGGGAGCGGCTTGACTGAGGGTGAGTGGAGCCTGGCTTGGGTTGGGGGATGAGGCGATCGCCCGAGTGACCCAGTGGGTAGAGCTGGTGAGCATTACCGTGGCCAGCAGACATTGACCAAATTGCGTAAGAACAGCTTTAGAAATCATGGAAACACCCAGTCCTATGTGATGAATGTTGAGCGGTTTAATTTAATTGATAGAAAAAATTTAACCCGGTTCACTGGGACTTTCCCTACCTGAAACGCTATGAATCCATTCCTGAATGAGCATGGATGCTTGCATAAAATGACATGGCTCATAGCAAAGCAATGGAGCCAGAACAAAAAAACAGAGAACTCTTGATTTCGGCTATAGTCTGGCGCATTCAATAGTCTGGTGCATTCAGATTAGGGGCAATCCTTTCTTGAAAGACCCATGCTGCAGAGCTTTCAAGAAAGGATTGGAGGTTGTTGAGCACGCAACGCTATAGAGCGATCAATGCCTGCACCACCCAAAATCAAGGGTTTTAGCAAGGGGCCAATTTTTCGTCTCAGACTTATAGCAGTGCGCAACCGCACCAAGTACAGAGTTGGTTGTGTGTGGGCGCGACGCGCCCACACACAACCGGACTTAACCAACGCGCATAGCACTATAGGTCAATACCGAGATGTTGATAATCCGCCTTAGTCATTCGCTAGAGCGCTCACTCCAACGGAATATGAGGATGATTGGCCCGCACCTTTTCTAATGGGCACGAAAATTTATTTCCTATTTCTTCGACAAAATGTCTGCAAAGAATCATGAATTGCGTAAAATTGCCCTGAGAGAAGCGAAACTCTTTGCTTTTGTAAGTAGAATGCTACGGGTCTTGGTGTAGACTTTGGGCAACTTTCCATTCTATCCCCAACTCTTTCCCAGATGCAATTTCAACATCTGTATCACATCATTGCGTTTTGTGTCGCGGCAGTCGTTGTTCTCCTGAGCACGCCTGTGGTCAAATACATTGGCTTAAACACAGGCTATGTGGACTTGCCAGGTGGCCGTAAGGTTCACCAAAAACCCATCGTGCGCCTTGGCGGTGTCTCCATTTTTCTGGGAACGGTCGCTGCGCTGTTAACTGTATGGGGTCTGGGCGGATTTGGGGTCTTACCCCCCGATAAAGAATATGAGATTTGGGGCGTTACCCTCGGTGGGTTAGCCTTTTTCCTCATCGGATTTACCGATGACTTGTTTGGACTGTCCCCAGCTATGCGGCTCGTTTTGCAATCGGCAGTCGCGGCGATCGCCTGGAATGTTGGCGTCCAAATTTCGTTCCTCACGATTCCCTTGGTGGGGCTAACGCCCCTTCCCGCATGGCTCAGCTTGGTGATTACGGTCGTCTGGTTAGTGGGAATGGCCAATGCTATCAACTGGATTGATGGGTTGGATGGTTTAGCGGCGGGCGTATCTGGCATTGCAGCGGTGGTAATGCTCATCGTGTGCTTGTTCATGGGGGAATTGGCAGCAGCACTGGTGATTGCGGCCCTAGCCGGAGCCACCCTCAGCTTTTTGCGCTACAACTTCAACCCGGCCCAGATTTTTATGGGGGATGGCGGGGCCTATTTCTTGGGCTTTACCCTTGCAGGGGTTGGAATCATTGGCTTGGTCAAGAGTGTGACCACGGTGGCGGTGTTGCTCCCCTACTTGATCTTGGCGGTGCCGATTTTGGATATGTCCGCCGTTATTTTGAACCGGATTGTGAGTGGTAAGTCTCCCTTTATTGCCGACAAGCGCCACCTGCACCATCGGCTGCTGCAAGCGGGGTTACCCCACCGGATGACGGTGCTGTTCATCTATGCGCTAACGTTTTGGGCGGGGAGCTTAGCACTGGCCTTTTCGGGCATCCCCAGTGGTCTTGCCTATGCGATCGCCGCAACAGCTCTGCTCAGTTACACCGGATGGAAAGCACGTAAACAGGCGCGGTCTTAGCTATGACAACGACTCAGGATGTGCCTGCTGGTGCCGTCAATGCGGAAGTCATTTGCGTGGGCACCGAAATTCTGCTGGGGGATATTCTCAACACCAATTCACAGTTCTTGGCGCTAGAGTTAGCCAAACTGGGCATTCCCCACTATTACCAAACCGTGGTGGGCGATAACCCGGAGCGGATGGCTGAGGTGATTCGCGCGGCCTGCGATCGCGCCCAAATCCTCATTTTTACGGGGGGCTTGGGGCCAACCCCCGATGACCTGACTACCGAGGTCATTGCCCAGACTTTCGACACCCCCCTGGAAGAGCGCTCAGAGGTGCTGGCCGACATCACCCATAAGTACAGCAGACGGGGGCGTACGATGGCACCCAGCAACCGCAAGCAAGCGCTATTACCTGTTGGTGCAGCGGTGTTACCCAACCCATTGGGAACGGCCCCTGGCATGATCTGGGAACCGCGCCCCAATTGCTTAATTTTTACCTTTCCAGGTGTGCCCCGCGAGATGGAGCAGATGTGGCGAGAAACCGTGGTGCCCTATTTGCGATCGCATGGATTTGCCAATAGCCTTATCCACAGTCGGATGCTGCGCTTTTGGGGGATTGCCGAATCGACCCTGGCTGAAAAGGTTGATCGCTTCCTGTCCCTGCAAAATCCCACCGTTGCACCCTACGCCAGTCAGGGCGAAATTCGGTTACGGGTGTCGGCCAAGGCCAAATCGGAAACCGAAGCCGAAGCGCTGATTGCGCCAGTCGCGGCCGAGTTGCAGGCGATCGCCGGAGCCGATTACTTTGGCTCCGATTCCGATACCCTCGCGTCGGTGGTAGGTAAGTTGCTGAGTCAGGCGGGGCAAACGCTGTCGGTCGCTGAATCCTGCACAGGCGGTGGACTGGGGCATTTGCTCACCACCGTTTCTGGAAGTTCGACCTACTTCAAAGGCGGCATTATTTCCTACGACAATGCCGTGAAGATGGAGTTACTAGGGGTTTCTCCGTCAGCACTAGAGTCGCTGGGCGCTGTGAGCGGCACCGTCGCAGAGCAGATGGCCGAAGGCGTGCGATCGCGCCTCAAGACCGATTGGGGCTTGAGCATCACCGGGATCGCTGGCCCCGGCGGTGGCACAGACACTAAGCCCGTCGGGTTGGTCTATATTGGACTGGCTAGCTCGACGGGGGTAGAAAGCCATGCATTTCAATTCGGTGTCCATCAGCAGCGCGACTTCATTCGCTGGCTCAGCGCCTGCACAGCGCTGGACTTACTCCGCCGTCGCTTGCTAAACACCCCAGGAGATTAGCTTTGAGGAACCCGGTTCCTGAGGGCGAGAGTGCTTGTCCTTAGTACAGGACAAAAAAATCAAACCCCAGCTAAAACCCTTGATTTTGGGTAGCGCGGGCGATGCCCGCGCTACCCAAAATCAAGGATTCTCTGGTTTTTGTCTTGTACCCAGGTGCTTGTCAGGTCAATTATTCGCATCGGTTTCCGCGTCGGAATCCGGCTCAATGGGTTGTTCGGCTTCGTTGTTGGGACGTGGTTCGGGGTCGATGGGTGTAGTGGTGACGCGATCGGCAGCAACGCTTAGGTTATAGCCGAAGGTTCCATCGCTGCGGGAAACTACGACGATTTCGTAGAAGCCCGATTGAGGAAGTTCCCCCGACCACTGGGTGTCTTCGGAATCCTCCAGGAGCACGGGCAGCTCTTGGGTGGGAGCAGGGAGGTAGAGCGAGAACAACGTGGTGTTCGCCGGAACCCCCAAACTGAGCCGCAGCAGTTGTCCTTGGCTGAGCTGGGCGATGTAGACCTGCCCACTGCCGGGAGCAAGTTCGCCGTCTAGGGTGGTACTGAACTCACCCTCGCCAAATCGGATGGTTTGGAGGCGATCGCCCGATTTCAGTGCTTGCAGTTGGTCAAAGGCGATCGCCTGCCAGATTTGGCCAATGGGGCGATCGATAAAGTCTTCGCCTCGCCAGTCCGGAAAATGGTGGAAAAACTGTGCATCTGCCAAATCATTCAACGCTCGACTGCTGACATTCAGCTGATTCACCTCGTTTCTCCAGGCATTGCGCTGGCTAGCATCGTAGCTGCCCAGTTGTCGTCGCGCCTGGGTGCTGAGGTTGGATTCCATCCACTCTAGCCAGTCGAGGGCGATCGCATCCCACCGTTCTCGCCACACCGCATCTTCAGGAGAATCCGACAGGGTATTCCCACGCATCTCAGGATATTCCTGGAAGAAAGTCGCATCCGTCAGTTGCACCAAAAAGCGCGACGATACCCCCAGATCATCCCGACGAGCGGTGAGGGCTTCTTTGCGGGATTGCTCTTCGGGCGAGAAGGCCGTGTCGTTGGGGTCCGAGGTCGCGGTTTCGTTGGGCGTGCCCGTGAATAAGGGAATCCACCAAGCGCTCGTAAACCACAGCGCACTCAGGGTTCCCCCCACCAAAATTGCAGTGGCCACGATCGCGCCGATGTTCTTGTTTCCCCTATTGCTTCGCAACGGAGTTGGAGAGGGGACGGGCGATCGGGCAACGGTTCGAGATTCAGTCGCGGGTGTTGGTGCCACTGCACGGGTCGATGCGACCGACGGGTTTCTCGGCGACACAGCCTGTGTTTTGGCCGTCTCGGTTGTGGGGGACAAGGGTGGCGGCGGTGGCGGTGGGATTGGAGCCGCATTCAAAGCCGACGATTCAATGGGGATAACCTTGAGTGCATCTAGTGCCACACTGGCGGAGGGGTAGCGATCGCTCGCATCCTTTGCCAGCAACCGTTCTAGTACCCCCATCAGGGCAGGGTGAACGGCGATCGCCGATTTCCAGTGGCCCCGACTGATATCACCAAATTCCGAGGGATCGCGCCCCGACAGCAGCACCACGGCGGTCATGCCCAGGGCGTACAAATCACTCTGGGGGGAAACATCGCCATCTTCCATCTGCTCGGCAGGAGCATAGCCGACCTTGCCTAGGCGCGTGACTTCGGGAGCCTTGCCGAACTGAGATGCCACCGTGGCAGCCACCTGTTTAACGCCCCCAAAATCGATCAAAATCGGACGTTGGTCAGCGGACTGTAGGATCAAATTATCTGGGGCAATGTCGCGATGGATGACCCCCTGGTGGTGGATGTACTGCAACACTGGGAGGAGCGTTCGCAACAGATGCACCACTTCCTCCTCGGAAAA
This sequence comes from Cyanobacteria bacterium J06638_20, assembly GCA_039819245.1. Classification (GTDB taxonomy): domain Bacteria; phylum Cyanobacteriota; class Cyanobacteriia; order Elainellales; family Elainellaceae; genus Vacuolonema. Next base: position 8,810 of record JBCBSJ010000021.1, on the reverse strand, counting down.
GGTTTTCCCCATCCGACGACGCGACTCCAGAATTTGCTGATAGGTTTTCCCCTGCACATAATCCTGAATTAGAAACAGGTGCGCCTGTTCTTCAAACTCGGTGCGTAGAAGTTCGCGAAACTGCGGAATCTGAGGATGCCGCAACTGATACAACACCCCCGCTTCACGCTCAAACAATGACTGTGCCTTCTGCAAGGCGACTTCACCCTGAACTTGGGGTGCAAACTCCTTGAGGACGCAGCGCTCGTTGAAGCGGTTCAAATCTTCAGCCAAATAGGTGCGCCCAAAGCCCCCCGACCCTAGCAACTGCAAAATCCGATAGCGGTTTGCCAGAACTGAGGCTTGTAGCTGCTCGGGCGACTCCCCATCAGGAGCGCTCTCTACAGGAACCAACCGTTCGCCGCAGACGGAGCAAAAGCGACTTCCCGGCAGGTTGGCATGCCACTGGCTGCAACAGCGTGACGACTTCGGCGCAAAAGACATAGGAAACGGGTGGAATGGAGGATTGGTTTCAGATTAGCGTATCCCAAGCAGCAGGCTCACTTCGCTATCCCAGCCGACACATTTGGTAACTCGGCGTACAGATATAGCGTGCTGCATAAGCGCTATGCACCCAAGTAATACCAATTCGCTAAGAACCCGCTACAGATCATTTTTTGAAAGCCGCGCAGTGCGCGGCTTTCAAAAAATGATCTGGTTTTGGTTTTCGTAGAATTGGTATAACGGGCTTAGCCTGTTACTCCTGATTCAATTTCCTTGCGATCGCCCACACCATCCGGTGCATCGTGGGTCAGATGCTGTGGGAATCATTACTGAAAAGCAATGTGCATCGAAAGACGTTTCGACATACAGCATCCCTTTCATCCCTAGAATCAGCAACACCCCGTGGGATGATAGAAGGGACAAACCTCAGGAGGACAGGCCACTGACATTACGTGCCATTTCGATCCCGCCTGCTAATGGAGATGCCCCCAGTCATGTGTTTGTTGCCTTGCATGGCTGGGGAGCCAATGCCCAGGATGTCGCGGGATTAGCCCGATTTCTGGATTTACCGGGCTACCAAATGATCTTTCCCGACGCACCGTTCCCCTTTCCTTTCGGGCCGATGGGGAAAATTTGGTACAACCTCCCGACGAACTATACCTTTACCAGTGATCCGGAGTTAGCGAAACAGCCGGAATTGGTGGAGAGTCGGCATCTGTTGACGGAGTGGATGCGATCGCTCGAATCGAGCACGGGGGTTCCCCTATCACGTACGGTAATGGCCGGATTCTCCCAGGGCGGCGCTATGACGTTGGATGTCGGGCTGAGTCTGCCACTGGCGGCGTTAGTGATCCTGAGTGGATATCTCCACGCACCACCCCGATTGGAGGCAACTGTGAAACCACCCCCAGTCCTCATGGTGCATGGGCGGCAGGATATGGTCGTCCCGCTCCACTCTGCCCAGGGCTGTCGGGATGCGCTGAAAACATCCAATATTACCCTCACGTACCACGAACTCGATATGGGGCATGAAATCCCTCCAGCTGAACTAAAGCTTGTGGAAAACTTTACACAGCAAGGGTTCTGATCCCTATTTAAAGCTCATAGGATAGAAGAGCGGGGAGATGTTTGTGGGGAGATTCGTGGATTCGCCAAAGACAACTTTGGATGCACCGCCTAACTTTCCAAAACACTCGTCGTTGCTTTTGCACATGACGGGGAGAGCCAGCAATGACTACACTCAGCTTTTCTGAACAGGATGTTGCGCATCTGACCGAAAAAGATATTGAAACTCTGGCAGAGCGTTTAGAATCTGATTCCTACAAGTCTGCGTTTGATTGTCTGAAAGACTGGCACTTGCTGCGGGCCGTTGCATTCCAGCGTCCAGAATTGGCCGAACCCTACTACTATCTGCTCGACATGGAAGCCTACGACGAGTCATAGGACTCGGAAGCTTTCCACCAACGTCGCACCCTTCAGCTGTTGCTTCGCCCGCTAGTAGGGTGCGCTAGCCTGTGTGTAATGCATCAGCAATCTGGCATTGAGATCTGCGTACAGGATAAAAACCAGAGCCCCCTTGATTCTGGGCAGGGTCTGATTTTCTGTACTGTACTGAGTATTGAGACAAGTATTGCGGCAATTAAGGTGCTACTCAAACGGAGGTTGTGGGGTTTGAGTGGCTCGCGATCGCCGTTCTTCTAATCGCAACACCAGTTCGGCATGCTTCTCTCGCGTGATGGGGTAGAAGTAAGCCAGAGCGAGGCCGATCGCTAGCACAACGGCAGGTATAGGGCCCACCAGTAGACGAATTGCTAGGAGTGCGGATTCAGGTTGTTCAGTAACGACCTGGCCATCGGTCGCCGTGATAAGCCCCGAAAACTCCAATACTTGCCCCACCAGAAACAGCCCCAGCGCCAGGGCTAGCTTTTGGAGCAATACCATGAAGCTATAGAACACCCCTTCGCGCCGTTGCCCCGTTTCCAATTCATCTAGCTCAATTACATCGGGCAGCATCGACCAGGGAATCAGATAGGCGGTCGAAACTCCCAAGCCTGCCATTACCGCCAGCCCATACATCATTCCCATTTGGCCGGGTTGCACAAGAAACAGGCCAATCTGCGCCACAATCCACAATCCTGTTCCGATGAAATAGACAGGCCGCTTACCAATTCGGCGGCTAACGGCACTCCAGACAAACAGCATGGCCAGGCCAGTGACCTGCACCGCAATGACGACCTGAGTAAAATCTTCCTGTGTTCCCTCCATCCAATCCTGCACGAAGTAGGGAATGATGGTGACGGTGTTTTGCACAGCTAGCCAGGAGCAGAGGTAAATTCCAATCACATAGAGGAACGCACGATTGCGGAAGGCGATGCGAATCTGTTCTCGAAATCGCAAAGACGGAGCTTGCGGTTTGGCGAGGCGATCGCGCTCCATTTCAATGACCCGCCGCTTGGTGCCCCACACACAGAGAAACAGGGGCACAACGGAGAGGATAGAGCACAGGAGGCCTAACAGGAAATATTGGGCTTGTGTGTCGGTTGGGCCAAATCTAAAAATGAGGAGGGCAATGATCAGCGACAGAATGCTCCCCCCGATGGAGAAGGCAAAGCGGAAGCTGTTGAGGTTGGTGCGTTCGTCGTAGTCATGGGTGATTTCTGCGGTTAGCGCCGTGTAGGGCAGGTTGACGATGGTATAGAAGGTATTGAAAATGACAGCGACCAACAAGTAGTACACCGCTCGCGACCATTGATTGACGATGGGATTTTCGCTGAACTCGGGAACCACCCACTGTAGACAAAAGAACAGGCCAAACGGCACGGCCCCCCATAGCATCCAGGGTAAGCGGCGACCCAGCTTACTTTTGGTGCGATCGCTCACCCAACCCACCATGGGGTCATTGAATGCATCCCAGATTTTCCCGAGCATCAGCAAGCTACCTGCAATCCCCGGACTCAAACCGGCCTCTCGCGTGAAGAAAATTAGCAGGAAGACGCCCAAAATGTTGGCCGTAATGGCTGGCCCTAAATCTCCCGCACCATAGGCTAGCTTGGTCAAGAAGTTGAGCTTTTCTGACGGATGCTCGACGATGCCGTGCGGCGGGTTTGAATCAGTCATAATGGCAGTTTCTGCAATGGAAGGGGGCAAAGGTGTGAATTCAGCATCGCATGAGTCGTTGCCCAACACGATCCGCAGGAAGGATATCCCAGCCGGGATTTGGTTAGCAACCCATCACGAATGCGATTGAGAATTGCCATCCCCTGTATCATTGTTTCTTAATCGCCTGTGACCCGTGTACCGGGTCGTGGGTTGCCAGTTCCGTAATCGTCCGTGTTCGGCGTCAGGATTCTGGTGCTGATCGGGGCGATCGCGCCCTCTCCCCCACCTTTAGATTTTTATCGCCATAGCCTCCCATGTCCGATCTCCACGTCAGTTGGTCTGATTACCATCAAAAAGTTGAAGACCTTGCTCTCAAGGTCTACGAATCAAATTGGCAATTTAACCAGATCGTTTGTCTGGCCAAAGGCGGCTTACGGGTCGGCGATATCCTAGCGCGGCTTTATGAACAACCCCTGGCGATTCTATCCACCTCCTCCTATGGGGGGCCCAACAACCAGGTGCGCGGCTCTGTCACCTTTTCCCAAGATTTGTCGAAAACCACCGCCAACCTGGGCAGCCACGTATTGTTGGTGGATGATTTGGTGGACTCGGGCGTCACCCTCAAGCGCAGCATCGAGTGGTTGCAACTCCGCTATGGCTTCTACATCGACGAAATTCGCTCGGCAGTGTTGTGGTACAAGGATTGCTCGGTAATTGAGCCGGATTACTACGTCGATTATCTGCCGGACGATCCCTGGATTCATCAACCATTCGAGAAGTATGAGCAGATGAGTGCGCAGGAATTGGCCGAATCGCTCAAAGCTCCATCGGGGCAGTAATGCGCAGTGCAGCAAGCTATTGCCAGGAGCCACTTTCGCAGTTGAGCAGGCGATCGATGGTGGCGATCGCCTGCTGATCCCCACTCTCCCGAATCCTCGCCTCCATCGCAATATTCAGCAACTCCAGTCGTATCCGCTCTAGATAGGTGAGAGGAACTGGACCCATCGCTCGCTGGCTTAGCAAGCCCTGTTGATTGGCGAGAAATGACTGGGATAGATCTAGCCCCAGTTCTTCCACCAACTCCTCAACCACATATCGCTGCTCTGGGCGGGCTGTCGCCACGATCGCTTGCATTGGCTGGTTCAGAATTTCTTCTTGAAGTGCCAGGGTGGCACGTTCCTGTAACCAAACCTCTAGGGTCGAAACGGGCAAGTCGGTGGTTTCTCCATCCACCTTGGAAAAGGCGTGGGCTTCGGCATAGGCAACGCGCCCATCCTCGTTGTAGTCTGCTGAGGCAACTGGAGTGCCCGTGCGATCGATGCCGCTCAACCCCGCAAAAAAGCTGGAGCTGTAGTCGCGATAGTCCGCTTCGTTCACCTCTGGAGTACAGCCCACAGAGGGCAGTGTCCGGAGCGTGGCGAAGAAACCACAGCGGTCTTGAGCTGCCAAGCCCTGGGATCGTTGCCCGTCGGTATAGATCAAATTGGCGAAGGAACCGGAATAGCATTGCGCCATCATGCTGACGACCGGAGTGTCAGCGGGAAGCTGGTCAAACGTTTGCGCTAAGTCTTGCACCGAGACCTGCTGATTGCCCCACAACAGCATGTAGTTGTTGTTCAAGTTGCGGTCATTTCTAGTGCCATGCCCGGTGAAGTAAAAGAACAGTGGGTTTGGCTCCTCGCCATTGGAATTGAGGGTTTGCTCGATCCAGGATTGCAGATTTGCAAAGGTGGATGCACCAAGCAGATTAGGGATTTCGGGGACTTTGAAGCGAATTTGCCCCTGGGGATCGAGGTAGCGGATTGTGGCTTCGCCGCTATTGCCGTTGGCAAAAAAGACGCTGGCCTCGGCAGGGTCGTAGCCCATGGCCTGCAAGGTGCGCTGGAAATAGAGGACGTTTTTCTCCAGAGCAATTTCGTTATAGCTGGGCGCACCGCCCCCCGCCATAACCAAGAAGTTAGTGGCGTTTGTGCGGTTGCAGAGGGACGTCACTGGCTCCGAACGCTCAGCAAGCTCCTGCGCCGCTGCAGATACGCCTAAGCCCATGACCAAGCCGCTGGCTAGTCCTAGAAATAAGCGAATCCCGTTGAATGCTCGTGCCATGCCAATTGTCTCCGGTGACGGTGCCCTGATCATAGCTGGGGAAAAGAGAAAAATGGAACCACAGAGGCCTCAGTCCAGGACAAAAAATTAAACCCCTACTAAAATCAGGGATTCCTTGGGTTTTGTCCTGGACTGAGCACAAAGGCACAGAGGACACGGAGGGCCTGGAGGGAGGCCATATCAAGCCTTCGGCGTTATTCCTCACCTTCTGAGTCCATGTCAAACGGCTTGGTATCAAAGGGCTTCACATCAAAAATCAGATGAATCCGCCAATCATCGGACTCGTTGTAGGCTTGGTGCGGTTCTTTGTTGTTGAACCACCAGCATTCGCCTGGGTGCAGTCGTACCCATTCGTCCCTGGCGGCGAGGATGCTGCCCGTTGGGCTGTGGAGGACGAGGTGGTAGCGATCGCGCACTCGATAATACTCCCCCTGATCAATGTGGGGATACACGCGCCCCTTGGGAGCGAGGCGAACCAGTGTGACCCGTCCCAGCTCACCGGACTGACGAGCGGCAAATTGCTCGGCCCAAGCCAGCACCGTCGGGAAATGCTCAGCCATGCGGGTGGGGCGACTGGGGTGAACATCATTGCCACTGGTGACGCCGGAGGGAAAGGGTTTCACGGCGCTGCGCAGGTAGATCGTGTGGGTTTCCCGTTGCACCTTCACGTTGTCTTGGCGGCTCGTGTCCTTGAGCCAGAGATTTTCGTTTGCCTCGATCTCATTCAGCAGGGGTTGAATATCGACCGCCGATTCGATGAGCCGGAAGTAGTTCAGTTGGTGGCGAGCCTTGCCATCAATGATGGGAATGGAATCGAGCGAGAAGGATTGTGAGTCTTTTACTGGGGCAGGGGCAGGAACTCGATCGCCCTCATGACCAACGTTGCGGATGTGGGAGTGGGGCAAGGAGGGGTCAGGCGAAAAGGGCGGAGCGATCGCCTCGGCAAACTCGGGCAGATGCTCTAGCTTCAGTAGCGCCATCAGGCAGTGCTGCACATTATCAACCCGGATGACGTTGTCGTACACCGTTGTACGAAGACCGCCATGTACCGAGGCCGTTTTTGAGATGTAGAACCAATCCACAGCATCGCGGAACTGCAACTGCCGTACACTACGCAACCCGTGCCAAATGGCCTGTTGATAGGCCTGGGCACGGTCAGTATCTTCTACCTTCACCGCCAGTTGATAGGCATCGGCCAACCCTTCTAGGTATACCCCTGTGGAAGAGGCGTGGGGTGGCCCATAGGGTTTGTCCGGATCATAGAAGCGCCCCTGAACATCGGTGTAGCGCGTACCTTCCCACTGTTGCAGGGGCAGCAACCAATCATTCATCTCGAAAATGAATTCGCGGAATTGGCAATCGCCCGTTTCTCGATAGAGCAGCGTATAAGCTTGGGTGTGCCAGGGAATAAAGGCTGGGTTGCGATGCCGCAAATGCCAGTCCTTGTAGTAACGAAAGCTGGCGTAGCATTTGTCCAGCAGCGCTGTGTCTTGAGTATGGCGATAAAGCGACGCCCAGAACAGGAGCGCTTCGCCGGGGTAAAAGTTTTGATTATCGTTGCGATCGCTCGGTTTATAAAAGCTCCGAAACGACCCATCGGCGTTCCACAGGACATCAATGGTGGCACAGAGGCGCTCGAAGGGTTCGGCATAGGGTGGGGCGATCGTGGCAGAGTCGGAATATTCCAGCAATGCCAGCGCTGCCAGCGCCACAGCTCCCAGTTTGACCTTACCCTCATATTCCACAAACCCCAGGTCATTCTCTTCCTGGTAGAACTGCTGCATGTTGTGCTGCAGGTTTTGGGTGGCCACGGCCTGGTGCTCCGCTTTCCCGGTAGATTTGGCATAGCGGATGAGGCAGAGAGTTGCCATGAATTGTCGAATCAGGTTATTGGCTGTCGATTCTTCGCCTCGACTGGGAAAGTATTTGTAGATCATGCGCCCGTCGGATTGCACCTGCCGCAACATCCACTGACCCATGCAAAAGGACATGTCTTGCAAAACCTCTCCAGAGAGATTCTCGTAGGGGACGATGCGGTTGCCCCGATGCAAGGTGATAGCTGTGACCTGTGGAGAGATACGGATCAAGATCTGCCGCGCCTCAAAGGCTTGGACGGTGCCGCCGTTGCGCCAGAAGGTTTCAGGGGAAAGGGAAAGCTGGGCTAGAAAGCGCTCGAATGCGCTGCCAAAGCTGAGATTGCTGGCAATCATGCGGGTGGGGCTGTAGCGCCCGGTGTGGTCTTTGTACTGCACCTCCATACCCCGGATGCCGCGATGGATATTGCTGAGCTGGCGGGCAAACTGTGTGGGCTCAACCGAGCGGTAGCTATGGGTCAGGCACAGTTCAATGGTGTCGATACCGCGACGGTTCGCTTTGGTGGCAGAAGACAGATAGGCGATCGCATCTTCCATCACATGGCTCAGCAGTTGCCATAAATCCAAGTCATAGCACCAGTAAGAACGGCATAGCTTCCCTCCTTCCCGCAATCCCACATAGGTAGCCCCCAAGCAGGGCACGGAGATTTGAGGAGAGGTATCCCCTGCGATCGCCAGATAAACCATCTGAGTCAGGCGCATATCGTCCAGGGTGAGACAGGTTTCAAGCTGACCTGTTGGCGCTGGAGCGGTTGTAGATGAAGAATTTCGAACACCCATAGTCTTCATTTTCATTGCAACGGCTTCTGTCGTCTCGCGCAGCTGCCCGCCTGTTTGACCTACTGCTACGTTAGCAGCCCCCTTCTCTGTCGCCATCCCCTACCTATGCCAGACCACTACAGGGGCAGGTCGTACTTTCTAGTGATGGTTGACCCTCAGCGCACCGACAAAACGCATCCTTTGCCAACCCTCGGTATGTTTTAGAACCGTGCCCCAAAAGGTCGCAGCATCCTGCCATTTTGCTGAAAGCTGAAACAGGTACTAGGCATAAAAAATAGTAGGCAGAAAAATTGACGAGAATATGACAAATACTGTTCTAAAGGCTACTGCTCCAAGTCTAGGTACAGGACAAAAAACAGAGAATCTTTGATTTTGGTAGGCTCACATCTTGCACCTTGCCAAAACCAAAACCCAAAACCTCTATTTTTGCGGCGCTTCGCGCCGCAAAAATAGAGGTTTTGGGTTTTGGTG
>JBCBSJ010000020.1:0-39103 GCA_039819245.1 Cyanobacteria bacterium J06638_20 | reverse complement strand
TTTTTGGATAAGCAGGCTGTGGCAACAGGAACCTAGGACGAGCAATTTTAATGGAGGCAGAAAAAGATTTCATAGGCACTGATGTTGGCAAATTGGCATTCTCAAAAAGAAGATTACTGTAGCCATTATTGAGAAGTGTTAGAGCTGATAGTGCTCACCAAAGCCTATTGGGAGATCAGAAAGTTATTCGCTAACCTATTTGGCAATATTAGTAACCCCAATCCTATTTAAATAGCTAGCCTTTGTGGTGAAGGTTATCGACTCTAGCAATAGAACAATATTGACTACAGTAATCTTCTTTTTGAGAATGCCAATTTGCCAACATCAGTGCCTATGAAATCTTTTTCTGCCTCCATTAAAATTGCTCGTCCTAGGTTCCTGTTGCCACAGCCTGCTTATCCAAAAAGCACGCCATCGAATCATCCATAGCCTCAAGCCACGGCGTGTGATGTACCGGAGCCTCCGTGCCTGTACAGGGAGACGTGAATGCCTTGTCACGATAGCCAAGGATGCTGTGTTCCTTGTCGTGCTCCCATTCCTTGAATAGTGCCACCGTCATGTCCCAATCGCAGGGCGCGTAATCAACCGCGTTATCCAGCTCGACGATGTAATCCTTCTGATAGTCAATTTGCTCAAAGGCGTCCTTCAAGGCATCTTCACGCTGTTGCCAGAGGGCAATATCCTCCGCCATTACTGTGGCATCGGGCAGAGTGATGCGACCCAACACCACATCGCGAGCATAGAATGCCTGCACATCAAACATGCTGAAGGTGTAGAACTGATCCTGCATGCCGATGTACATCAGCTTCGGGTTCGGCTCCCAGAAAATGCCCTTGTAGAGAGAGCCGGGATAGAGGCGATTCTTCGTTTTCAAGCGAAGGTCGTCTGCTAGGAAGGGGAAGTAATGCTGATAGCCCACACACAGGACGATCGCATCCACAGCCTTACTCGTCCCATCCTTAAAATGAGCAACCTTATCTTCTAGATGAGTGAGCAAGGGAACTTCCGTAATGCCCTCGGGCCAGTCAAAGCCCATGGGGGCGGTGCGATAGCTGATGGTGACAGAGCGGGCTCCATACTTATAGCTTTGTAGGGCAATGTCTTCCGCTGAATAGCTGCCCCCCACGACGAGCACATCCTTGCCGGTAAATTCTCGCGCTTCGCGGAAATCATGACTGTGGAGGACGCGACCTGGGAAGCGATCGATCCCTGCAAAGAAAGGCATATTCGGCACAGAGAAATGCCCAGTGCAGACAATGACGTAATCAAACGCCTCCGTGCGTTCCTGGTCGGCTACGAGATCCTTGACGCGAACTTGGAAAGTATCAGTCGTTTCAAGATATTTCACATAGCGAACGGCGGTATTGAAGTGGACGTAGCGTTCTAAGTTTTCCTTTTGAGCGCGACCGGTGATGTAGTCGTAGAGCACTTCTCGCGGCGGAAACGACGGAATGGGTTGGCCGAAGTGTTCATCAAAGGTGTAATCTGCCAATTCCAAACACTCTTTGGGGCCGTTAGACCACAGGTAGCGATACATGCTGCCATGTACCGGTTCACCGTGCTCGTTCAATCCTGTGCGCCAGGTAAAGTTCCACAATCCGCCCCATCCCGACTGTTTTTCAAAGCAGACGATTTCGGGAATGTCGGCTCCTTTAAGGCGAGCCTGTTCAAAAGCGTGAAGCTGAGAAAGACCACAGGGGCCAGCACCGATGATTGCAACGCGAGAGGGCATAGTTGAGAGCTCCGTTTTTGGTTGATGGTTTTGAGCGAGAAAGGGGTGGATGGGTGATCGAGTAGATGGGGGGGGGTAGAAAGACAAATAGGAGAGGCTCAGCGCTAAAAGAACTTTAGATAGCGCTGGATTTCCCAGTCGGAGACGTGGCTGTGGTATTCCTCCCACTCTTGGGTTTTGAAGTCCACATAGGCTTTGTACATAAGTGGCCCCATGACGGCTTTACTCAAAGGGTCGGTAGCAAAGGCCGCGATCGCCTCGCCTAGGGTTTTGGGTAACGTCTCGATGCCCATCACCTGTAGTTCCTCCAGAGAATAGGTGTACATGTTTTCGGCGTGGGGTTCACCGGGGTCGAGTCCCTCACGAATGCCTTCCAAACCTGCGGCCAGGATCATGGCGGCACCCAGGTATAGATTGGTGGCAATGTCGGCGGCGCGGCATTCCACCCGACCGCCTCCCATTGGAATCCGCAGCATGTTGGTGCGGTTGTTGTTGCCGTAGCAAACGTATACCGGTGCCCAGGTGAAGCCAGACATACTGCCCTGGCGGACAAGGCGCTTGTAGCTGTTTACTGTTGGGCAGGTGACCGCCACGATCGCTTTGGCATGTTTCAAAACCCCAGCAATGAACTGATAGCCCAGTTTAGAAAGGCCACAGGGGTCGTTAGCATCTTCAAACAAGTTTTTCCCTGTTTCCAAATCGGCCAAGGACATGTTGTAGTGGGCACCGCTACCGGTCTGGTTGGCGTAGGGCTTGGGCATGAAGCTGGCAAAGTAGCCCTGTTCCCGCGCCAGCTCCTTCACCATGAACCGAAAGAAAGTGAGGCGATCGGCCATGGTCAGAGCATCGCAGTAGGTAAAGTCCGTCTCAAATTGGCCTTGAGCATCCTCGTGGTCAAAGGAATACACGTCCCAACCCAGTCCGTTCATGGCGCTGACAATGGTGTCCAGAATTTTGTAATTGTCCAGCACCGTCGGCAAAGCATAGGCGGCTTTCGGGAGCGTGTCGCGATCGCTAACGGGAGCGAACCCATCCGCCGTCTCTTTGAAAATGAAAAACTCAGTTTCAATACCCAGGTTGAACTGGAAACCCATCGCCGCTGCCTGCTTCAGGGTATTCTTCAGGATCGTGCGACAGCAGGCTTCAAAGGGCTCCCCGCAAAGGTGTAGGTCACTGGCAAACCAAGCGATTTCGGAATTCCAGGGCAGGATAGTCGCACTTGCCGGATCCGGCATCGTGCCCACTTCATCGTCATTAATTTCCTGGGGCACTCCGTCCAACGCTGCCCCTGTGAAAAGTTCCGACCCCTGCATCATGCGATCGAAATGACTCAGGGGCACCACTTTGCCCTTACACATGCCGTGAATATCCACAAAGCTAGCCATGGCATACTTCACGCCCTGCTCTTGAAGTGAGGTGTGGAGAGCAGTCAGTTCGGGCGAGAGGGGGTTGAGGTTTGGGTACATGGGAGGGTGGATGGGTGGATGGGTAATGGGGTGGATGGGTGACGGGGTGACAGAGTAACGGCGTTTTGAATTTTGAATTTTGAATTCGTTCTACCCTGCGGGAAGGGCATAGCCCTACGTTCTGCCTTCTGCCTTCTGCCTTCTGCCTTCTGCCTTCTGCCTTCTAAGTTGACAGCGCCGTAGGTGCAGGCATCAGGGCAAACCAGGCGCGGGCGACGTTACGGGCAAACTGCATGGATTGGGCACCGTAGGCTTGAAATTGGGTTTCAAATAGCTGTCCCAGGTCGGGATAGTTGGCCTGAATCCATTCGCTCTCCATAGCTTGCCAGCCCGCAATGATTTGCGGGGTGACTTCCAGATGAAACTGAAAGCCATAGACTTTGGAGCCAATCCGAAAGGCTTGATGCTGGCAGGTTTCATTCGCCATCAGTAACGTAGCTGGCTCAGGTAAATCAAAGGTGTCGAAGTGCCATTGCATGAGCTGCAAGTCGGATACGCAGTCCTGTAGCCAGGTTTCCGGTGCGGTGACATCAACCACGTTGACTGGGGTAAACCCGATTTCTGGAATGCTGTGGGGATACACGCGGCTGCCAAAGGCCCGCGCGATTAGCTGTGCCCCTAAGCACACTCCCATGATGGGTTTGTCTTCCTGATGAAACTGATGAATGAGGTCTACCGTTTGCTGTAGATGCGGAAACTGCTCATCATCACAGGCTCCCATCGGCCCCCCCATAATGACCATCCCTGTGTAGTCTCCTTCAGGTGGAGTTGGTTGCTGCTCGGGTAGCCAGGTAACCAGTTGAGCACCGCAGCGCACCAATTCCTCACCCAGAACCCCAATGGGATCTAAGTCTGTATTTTGGACAACTAAAATGTTTGTGGGCATTGCACGCCTAACGAAACCGCGCCCCATCCCGATCGCTCGCTTTCTTGAGCCAAAGCTCAAGTTTGCCAATCACTTTGGGGTTCAAAGATGCGGAAACTATCGCAGAGCTAAGTTCCCTGGTCGTTGAATTGCCTCGATATTATCTGTGCCGTGCGCCCCAAATTGTCTTGGGCTTAACCAATAGGGCAAAAAGGGGGGACTTACCACTCCATTCGGATGGATTGCTCCACAACTGAAACGATGGGCAAATTATCGGTTTCGGATGCCGCCGGATGCCGTAAGGGCAGTATGCATAAATCCTAGAAGGAGCCCAATTAAGGCGTGTATTGGGATGAAAATGATCCGTTTGAAGGGGCATGAATCCCTATAATGAGAGGCTGTAACTGACGGTTGCAATGCCCTGTGGGGCTTTTCTTGAGCCAAATTTTTGAGCCAGATTTACTTATGTCCACCCCTGAGCATGGGTTCCCTGAGGGAACGTCGCGGCTGTCTACCATTCGACCCATTGGGGTCTATGCCTTGTCAGGACTGGCGACAGACGGCGATCGCCTCTTTTCCATCGATACGGTGAGGGGCTATCTCGTCGCGATTGATCCCCACACCAACAACACAACGATTCTGAATCCGCATCAGTTAGAAGATAAGGAATGGATCGATGCCGTAGGGCTAACCCTGTGGCAAGACAGCTTTTGGTTTGCGCGGGATCAGGAGGTGTTTTGGTGCAAGCGTGACACCCTCAAACCAACCCTCTTTACACGACTGTCCTACCCGGTCGCAGGGGTAGCCGTCTGGGAAGACACAGTTTACGTCAGTTGCCAAAAATCAGGCTACATCCATCTGTTTGATCGCAACACTGGCGAACCGACGGCGAAATTTCCCCAGCCGGGGGTGGGGCCAGAAACGTTAGCAGCGACGGAGGCAGGGCTGTGGGTGTGCGATCAGGTAGAGCAAACCGTCTACTGCCTGAATCCAGAAACGGGCGCGATCCAGCGGAGTGCCCTGACACCCTACAGTTCACCTACGGGGATCACGTTCCATACGCCGGGAGCCGATGAAGAGCCTGTCTGCTATATCGTCTACGCCGATGAAGAACCCTATATTCGCGATAATCCTAACGCTGAGGTGCCCTACGAGCTGACATCCCGCGATCGCACCTTCATTCATCCGCTTTATCTTTACACCAGCCCAGACGAGCATTACACCCTTTCCAATGGTTTCTTGGTGGAGTTCTCCTACGTGGAAGAATTGCTGCCTTTGGATGCCATTACTCTGAACACCGTTGAGTGGCGCATTGCCCTACCGGCTAATACCCTGCGACAGCGCGTCCGTCATGTAGAACCCATTGGCCATCCCTTCACCATTGAAGAGCAGAATGGGCAACCGGTTGCGGTCTTTAAGTTCGATCAAATTCAGCCCTTTCAAGGGGGGCTCCTGGGCTGGAAAGCGATCGTTGAAATGTACAGCTTCAAGTACGCCCTTACCCCTGCCGACATTGATGCTGACCTGTCCCTACCGACTGAATTCCAGCGTTATCTGATCGATGATGATGATCTCGCGATGGATACCGCCCCGATCAAACAGGCCGCTCGCGATGGGGCAGGCACGGAGACTAACGTGTTGCGAAAGATGCTGAAAATTCGCAACTACGTCTACGATCGCCTCTCCTACGGCATCCAGCCCACGATTGATACCCCCGATATCGCCCTTGAACGAGGAACCGGATCCTGTGGCGAATATGTAGGCGTGTTGTTAGCCCTGGCTCGCCTCAACGGTATTGCCTGCCGCACGATTGGCCGCTATAAATGCCCCCCCCATCCTGAATATCGCCACCTCCCTCTGGAGCCCGACTTCAATCATGTGTGGCTAGAGTTTTACGTCCCAGGTACAGGCTGGCTGCCGATGGAATCCAACGCGGATGACGTGATTGAGCGGGGGCCTTACCCGCAGCGCTTCTTCATGGGGTTAGCCTGGTACCACACTGAAATTGGCAAAGGCATCCCCTTCACCAAGATGACCGCTGTAGACAAGCCTGAGGATTTCTCCCTGCGGGATTTGGCCGTCAATCACATTCGCTTTCGCATTCTGGACGAACTGATTCCCCAAGCAGCGCTCGATTCAGTTGGTAGCTAGGGGCTGTCATCATTTAGAGCCTGAATCCTCATGCTGAAAGCGATTCAGCCCCTAGCTAATTTTACAAAGCAGGCGCGGCAATGTTTATACCGCAAGGCTTTCGAGTTTAATTGATGGCGCGCCCTAGGTGCTCGACTGACTCTCGACACCGATCGCTTAATCCCTCTTGCCTAGCTCTCAACGACCCTCGCCTCACAAGTTACAGTGAAGCCATGAATGCTGCCTCTACCCAAACCCTGCTCCCTGTCGAACATACCTGGCTGAGTCGTTCTTCAACCGATGTGGCACCCGATTTAGTCGGTTGTACGCTGGTTCGGCAGTTACCGGATGGCACCCAGTATCGGGGTCTGATTGTCGAAACCGAAGCCTATGCACCAGGCGATCCGGCTTGTCATGCCTATCGTCGCCGATCTAAGAGAAATGAAGTGATGTTTGGGTCACCGGGAGCCTGCTATGTCTACCTAATTTATGGGATATACCACTGTATTAACGTGGTCACAGATGGCTTGGATGTTCCCAGTGCTGTCCTGATCCGAGCCTTAGAACTGGAGGTCATTCCCACCTGGGTGGATGCAAAGCAACAAAAGAAACCCCATCGAGTAGCGGCGGGGCCGGGCAAGCTGTGCCGCACCCTCAAAATTGATTTGTCTTTGAATGGAACCATACTGCAAACGGGAGAACCCCTTTGGCTGGAACACCGTAGTCAGTCGTTTCAAGCCGCGATCGCGCAGGGCAAGCAGACGATGACACAAACAACCCGCATTGGACTGACCCAGGGAACTGATTTACCGTGGCGTTGGTATTTAACAGATTGTTCAGCCGTTTCTAAGAAGTAATGTATGTATTACAAATAGCTAACTAAAAGGGAGGTTGGATCACTTAAACGAGTTATCCAACCTCCAAAATACTTGGGAGTTACGAATGCCAAAAAGACAGAAGTAACTTAGTTGGCACGACTTCAACTTATCGTGAAACTCGGATTTAACTAAAAGCAACAAACACGAAAAACAGAATCCAAAATACTGCTGCTCTTTAAAAAACTAATGGGTCTAGTCGAAGGCGACTAAACCCTGATTGGTTCATTTAAGACTCTAAAGCGACTAAATCGCAATGTATTTTTACCTGACTAGCGAAGCAAAGATTGAAAACTTACTAGGGGTTTACGCTTGCTCTTAAGAACTCACACACAGAAAAAATATGGCTGACATATTGTCATTTGCCCTTAATGTTGTGTTGCTTAAAAGCTAATTGGGTTGGTTGATAACCGTTCACCAGCTCCTATTACCTGTAAAGGTTTAAGGGAGCTTGTATGTGTATTCAGTTGTGCTTTGTTATTAACAACATAGCACTCTCAATTTGCCTGTCTAGGGGGGTTAACCTAAGTTAACACCGGTTTAAGAAAGTTGGTTTTGATAACAAAACTCTGGGCAACAAAATTAATAGAAAGCGGAGTTTGGAAGTCGAAAGTTGGCGGTTTTCAAGTAGTGTGAGTGCCTCACGCAGCTCTAGTGCCGCGTCAATCTTAATGAATGAGGGCAAATTTCTCCTTCTGCTCCCTTGCCTCTTCTGCATTCTCTAGATGACTTATAGCAGCCCGCAGCTTGGTCGAAACAGTCCAAATCTCCGAAGCCCTTACCCAGCATGCTTCTTGTTGCCGCATTCCGAATTCTGCATTCCGAATTCTGCTATGGCCCCCAATTTTAGGCTTGATAGCCTCCCCCAAAAAATCATCTCTAGCTGCAATCCACTCTACAAGCGGCAGAACTTACGGGAGCGATCGAACTCGGGGTCTTGCCAGGAATAGGCAAAATGACTGATGGAGTTGATTTCGGGGATGGATCGGCGGATGGCCTGCATTTGGACTTCTAATGCCGGGCGATTGCGAATCGATTGGCCCCAGACGCCAGCCAGCACAGGTTTAACGGCTTTTCCTCGCGGTTTGGCAACGGCCACCACGCGGCGAATTTGATCCAAAATGCAATCTGTGTTGCCGCAGATAGCGTAGGCCATGGGGTGCCAGGCCATCCAGGAAGGGAACCGATCCCAGTACTGCAAGCGGGAGTCATACCCCCCTCCAACGGAGCGATTACCCCCTGGGAAAAACACAGCACCGGACTGGATCCCCTGCTGTTGAGCCGTTTGTCCGGCACGGGTCGCAAAATCCACAACCCCTTGTACCGCGTGAGCGACGCTCAGCCGCCAGAGTTCATCTTGTAATGTTGGGCGCAAAGCTGCGGCAGACGACTCTTTTAAGCTGGTGCCTGAGGGGACACGGCTTTGCCATAGGGGTTCGACCTCATCCGGATAGAGGTTAGCCACATCGCTAAGATCACTGTCTACCAGGTAACCCCGACTGACATATCGCCGCATGAGTTCTAGACCTTGATAGTTGAGGGCTCGTCGAAACAGGGCTAACCGCGACCCTTCCCCATAAATCCACAGGTCTTCAACTTTGGTGACAACCGAGTGGGAGCCTACCCCGCGGGAATAGCGGATGTAATCTAGCAGCACCCCTGTGGGCTGACGTTCCGCGATCGCCGTCAACGCCACTTCAAAATCCCGCTGTGCTTGCAAATGATAGGGATCAACAAACACCTCTTCCAGATTGCTAGTCGCCCCTGATTGGGCAAAGGCAATCGAATCTTGCCCCCGACCGTTGCGAGCGAGAACTGCCTGCCGATCCTCCCGCTGGGCATAGGAGTAGCCGTAATTGAGCGTAAATACCCAAGCATAGGAAGTGAGACCGCGCTGGCGGCCTTTTTCGATGGCTTCGGCCAGCAAATCGCGCTGTTCGTAGCCATCGGCTTGCACAACTGAAGGCCAAACCGTGGGATTATCACGTTCGGGCAGCAATATTTGCCCACTGTAGAGGGCTTCAACATAGATTTGGTTATAGCCCAGGTTGGCAACGCGATCGAGAACCGCCTCTAAAATGCCAGGCTGGAGGTCACAGGGATACAGTCTCAGCCAAACCGCCTGATCATTCGGCCAAGTTTGGCGGCGACAGCGCTGTAGCGTCTGGGCGTGTTGCTCCACTACAGCCAGATACTGATCCAGCGCCGCTTGATCCCCCTCAAAGGCCTGACGGCGCAAATCTTCTTTCCGCGAAGCCGCCGCCTGGGCGATTTGGCAATAGGCATTGAGTGCAGGCGCTTGACTTTGGCCAATCGCAGGACTCCCTAGCGTTAACAACAGCCCTGCGAGGAGTGCTGTTTTGAAGCGTTTAATCAGCATGACTCTTAAAAGCTGGAGTCTCAACAATTTAGGTATCCGCATGTTCAAGCCTGAAAGCCTGGTGAAGGGACAGGGTAATGCACTCCAGTCAACCGATACCGTTCGACAGAAGGTAAATCTCACTTACTGCGACCTCAGTATGCGTCATTCGACCGGCGATGATGCGACCTGTCTTGAAATTTGTCGGTTTCTTGATGAAGGGTTGCCCTAGGGGCTGTCATCATTTAGAGCCTGAATCCTCATGCTGAAAGCGGTTCAGCCCCTAGCTAGTTTTACCAAGCGGGCGCGGCAATGCTTATACTGCAAGGCTTCCGAGTTTCATTGATGACGCGCCCTACGTATCGGGAAACGAGTTGGCCTCGGGGTTCACATCAGACTCCTCTAGCTGAGCCAGCAGCGATCGCAAACGCATGCGCTGGATGTAGGGCCAGCCCCCACTAATCTCAATATCTTTGAGCAAAGCATAGAGCCGCTGACGGTTTTCTGGGAGGGCTTCTTGAAACCACTCCTCGCGGATGAAGGCATGTATCTTCTCCAACAGTCGCAATAGTTCCAGGAGGGCAATCTCGTCGCCCCGACGAGCCAAAGCGGTTGTCTCAATGCAGTTGGCCACCGTTTGTAAATCAGGGGACAAGTTTTCTCGTTCAATGGCAATGCGATCGCCCATAGATGCCTCAACTCCAATCACAGAAAATCATTGATATCCGAAAGGTGCTCTACATTTCGTTACGTTGACACCCGAAAGCCACTCATCTCCCCGTGTTAGGGAGCTTAGCCATGTAAAATGCTAACTTGAGACTTTTGATTGGCTCTCGCGAGTGGTCAGTTCCCTCATATAGGTGGCCCTTCCAGGCAGGTTTGCAATCGCCCCCAGGTGTGGCGATCGCGCTTTGTTCAGCACTGTTCTGACCCAGGGTATAGCACAAGGGATGCCTTCGCTGAGCAGCAACCAAGGTCTGCATTAATATTCTGTGCTGACAGAACGTTTATAGAGACTCTATTCCGTTTTGAGGTTGACCATGCGGTATCGCGCGCTCATTGTTGCTTTCCTGGCAGTTTGCCTAGGATTTTTGACTGCCTGTAGTGATGCACCCGTTGCTACAGCAGATGTTCCACTGACCTATGACCAAATTCGCAATACAGGGTTAGCGAATAGCTGCCCCCAATTGTCTGAAACCAGTCGTGGCACTATTCCCCTGGAAGCCGGTAAAAGCTACCAGCTGGCCGGTTTGTGTCTGGAGCCCACTAGCTTTTTCGTGAAGGAAGAGCCCGCCAATGTCCGTCGGGAAGCCGAATTTATCTCGGCTAAACCCTTGACTCGCTACACGTCCTCTTTGGATCAGGTACGCGGTGACATTACGCTGGAGTCAGACGGGAGTCTGCTCTTTGCCGAAAAAGGTGGTTTTGATTTCCAAGCTATTACCGTCCAGCTTCCGGGTGGTGAGCAGGAGCCTTTCCTTTTTACCGTTAAGGGATTGAATGCTCGCTCTCAAAGTGGGTTAAATGCAGTCACCACTTACACTGACTTGGAAGGTAGCTACAAGGTGCCTTCTTACCGGACTTCCAACTTCCTGGATCCCAAAGGTCGAGGCTTAGCAACTGGCTATGACACCGCTGTGGCTCTGCCCGCCGGTGGCGATGATGAGGAACTCATTCGCGAGAACACCAAAGCCTTTGATATCGGCGAAGGCAACATCTCGCTGCTGATTTCTAAGGTCGACAGTACGACGGGTGAAATTGCCGGTACGTTCATTGCGCTACAGCCCTCTGATACTGACATGGGCACGGCTGAACCCGTGGACATCAAAGTACAGGGCATTTTCTACGGCTACATCGAAGATGCGGCGTAAAACGCTGTAGCTTTCTTGCCGCGAATTATGGATAAAGCACTGCGCGATTAAATAGGCAGGTTTTGAAAGCAGATTCCGAGAATGAATAGGCTTTCTGGTCTCACACTGAGTGAGTCAACGGGATTAGCGAAGTCCTCTGTTCCTAGATGCGGTAAGCCATTGATGATGAAAAGGGAGGGGATTACCCCTCCCTTTTTTTGATGGTTTCTCAGTCGTCAGCGGGATGATCAATCAGCAGTGTCTTTCATGGGAATATCCCTCGGGAATGTGGCAATCCCCATCAGTTTGCGAAATAATCAGGACAGAGAAGCGGTGTGCAAACGTCGGGCGAATAGACGCAACAAGCGACTGCACCGCTAATTAAATGCAAGAACTAGAAATACCCTGGTGTAATTCATCAGGGGCACTTCATGATGAATGGTAGCGGTGCAATGGCCTTTTCCTCGGTAATTCGATTTCTTGGGCGATCGCCCCTCACGTCCGAAATGCTGACCAAGTTGGAGCAGCAGGGACAGCTCCAGCTGAATGGGATTGCCCGTCTGCCGAAGGGGTTGGTAGCCTCTACTCTGGCACGGGAATCGCAGGCTCCCCTCTGCGTAGTGACGGCCACCCTAGAGGAAGCGAGTCGCTGGGCTATTCAACTAGAGGCGATGGGCTGGCGTACGGTGCACTTCTACCCTACCTCCGAAGCCTCGCCCTATGATCCCTTCGACCAAGAGTCAGAAATGACCTGGGGACAACTGCAAGCCCTGGCGGATTTGACCAATGGCACCGGGATCGAAACAACCGCGATTGTCACTACTGAGCGGGCACTTCAGCCCCATCTGCCCCCGGTCGATGTCCTCAAAGACTACTGCCTAACCCTGAATCAAGGGCTTGAGATTAATCTCAAAGAACTGGCTCGACGTTTAGCTCGACTCGGGTATGAAAAGGTGTCCCTTGTCGAAACCGAAGGTCAGTGGGCACAGCGAGGCGACATTATCGATGTCTTTCCTGTTTCTTCAGAACTGCCGCTGCGCTTGGAGCTGTTTGGGGATGAGCTAGAGCGGATTCGCGAATTTGATCCCGCCTCGCAGCGCTCCCTCGACGCCATTGAGCGCTTAGTACTAACGCCGACCAATTACGTTCCCTTGATTCTGGATGCCCTCCGTGAGCAAAAACTCCTCGATCAACTGTTTCCCGATGACATTCTGGAAGCCTTAGAAGACGGCATTATTCCCGAAGGCATCCGGCGCTGGCTAGGCCTCGCCTTTGCCACCCCCGCTTCCCTCCTGGACTATCTGCCACAGAATACGGTTGTGGTTCTGGATGAGCCAGATCAGTGTCAGGCCCACAGCGATCGCTGGGTTGAGCATGTAGCGGAGCATTGGGAGGAAGTTCGGGAGTCAGGAGTCAGGAGTCAGGAGTCAGGAGCCGCGATTTCAAATTCGGAATTCGGAATTCGGAATTCGGAAATATCTGAGGCAGCAACTGTGGGCGATGAAACGTCGCTTTCCCCCCTCCCCTCATCCCCTTCTCCCTCAATCCCCCCCCTCCACCGTCCCTTCACCGATACTTTGGAAGAACTGACGCTCTTTCCCACGGTGCATCTCTCGGAATTGGCGGAAGAAAATCGAGGCCTGAATTTGTCCAGTCGGCCCGTCCCGGCGATTCCCCATCAGTTCGGTAAGTTGGCTGAGACGATTCGCGGGGAGCGCGATCGCAAATTTGCGGTCTGGTTGATTTCAGCGCAGCCTTCGCGATCGGTGGCGCTGCTGCAAGAGCACGATTGTCCGGCGCAGTTTATTCCCAATCCCCGTGACTATCCGGCGATCGACAAATTGCAGGGACAGCGCACTCCCGTAGCGCTGAAGTATTCCGGCTTGGCTGAGCTGGAGGGCTTTGTGCTGCCGACCTTCCGCATGGTGGTGATTACGGATCGGGAGTTCTTTGGTCAGCAGAGTCTAGCGACCCCTGGCTATGTGCGGAAGCGGCGACGGGCGACCTCCAAGCAGGTTGATCCCAACAAAATGAAGCCCAATGACTTTGTGGTTCACCGCAACCATGGCATTGGACAGTTCCTCAAACTGGAAAGCTTGACCGTTGATCGGGAGACGCGGGAATACCTGGTCATTCGGTATGAGGATGGACTGCTGCGGGTGGCAGCGGATCAAGTCGGTTCCCTATCCCGCTACCGCTCCACAACGGATCGGCCCCCGACCCTCAATAAGATGACGGGTAAAGCCTGGGAAAAAACGAAGGGAAAAGCACGTAAGGCCGTTCAGAAAGTCGCGGTGGATTTGCTCAAGCTCTACGCTCAGCGGTCTAAGCTGGAGGGCTTCCGGTTCCCGATAGATACACCCTGGCAGCAGGAACTGGAAGATTCCTTTCCCTATCAGCCGACGCCGGATCAGCTCAAAGCCACCCAGGATGTGAAGCGGGACATGGAGAGCGATCGCCCGATGGATCGGCTGGTCTGCGGGGATGTGGGCTTTGGTAAAACCGAGGTAGCGGTACGGGCGATTTTCAAAGCTATTAACGCCCATAAACAAGTGGCGCTCTTGGCCCCGACCACGATTCTGACCCAGCAGCACTACCACACGATCAAAGAACGCTTCGCGCCCTATCCGATTCAGGTGGGTCTCCTGAATCGCTTCCGCACCGCTGAAGAGAAAAAAGACATTCTGCAACGGCTTAAAACGGGTGAGCTGGATGTCGTTGTCGGCACCCATCAGCTTTTGGGCAAGACTGTGAAATTTCAGGATTTGGGTCTGCTAGTGGTGGATGAGGAACAGCGCTTTGGGGTCAACCAAAAGGAAAAAATCAAATCCCTCAAGACGGAAGTGGATGTCCTCACTCTCAGCGCCACGCCCATTCCGCGTACCCTCTACATGGCGATGTCCGGCGTGCGGGAAATGAGCCTCATCACAACGCCACCTCCCTCGCGCCGTTCCATCAAAACCCACCTTTCCCCCTATGATCCGGAGGCCATTCGCAGTGCGGCTCGTCAGGAACTGGATCGGGGCGGGCAAATTTTCTATGTGGTGCCTCGGGTCGAAGGCATTGAGGACATTTCGGGCCGTTTACGGGAGTGGATTCCAGGGGCTCGCATCATGGTGGCCCACGGTCAAATGCAGGAGGGCGAACTGGAGTCCACCATGCTGGGCTTCAGTAGCGGTGAAGCCGATATCCTGGTCTGTACCACCATCATTGAATCCGGTCTGGATATCCCTCGGGTGAACACGATTCTGGTGGAAGATGCTCATAAGTTTGGTCTCTCCCAGCTCTATCAGCTGCGGGGACGGGTTGGGCGATCGGGCATTCAAGCCCATGCGTGGTTGTTCTATCCCAATAAGGGAACCATCACGCCCAAAGCCCGCCAGCGCCTCCGGGCCATCCAGGAATTCGCTCAACTGGGGTCAGGCTATCAGCTAGCCATGCGCGATATGGAAATTCGCGGCGTGGGTAACCTCCTTGGTGTCCAGCAGTCGGGCCAAATGGACGCGGTAGGCTTTGACCTCTATATGGACATGCTGGAGGAAGAAATCGCCGAAATTCGCGGTCAAGAGATTCCCAAGGTGGATGATACGCAGGTGGATCTCAAGGTGACGGCCTTCATCCCCAACGATTACATCGACGATGTGGAACAGAAGATGAGCGCCTACCGTGCCCTCGCTGCCGCCGAAAGTCGCCGGGAACTGACCCAGATTGCCGCCGATTTGAGCGATCGCTACGGCACCATTCCCTTCGCAACGGAACAGCTCATCCGCGTCCTGGAACTGAAGCAAGTTGCCAAGCAAGTCGGCTTTTCGCGCATCAAACCCGAAGGCAAGCAGCACATTGTATTGGAAACGCCCATGGAGGAACCGGCCTGGAAGCTTCTCTTTGATGCCCTACCCGGTCATTTGAAATCCCGCTTTGTCTACGGCAACAGTAAGGTCACTGTGCGGGGACTCGGCGTGCTGAAACCTGAGAAGCAGGTGGAAAATCTGGTGGAATGGTTCCAGGCAATGCAGGCGGGGCTGAAGGAGAAGCAAGCGGCGGTTGTGTAACCTGGTGCAGCGTCAGACTTGAACTTGTGATTCATTTTTTCCCTGCTCTCCCGCCTTCTTTTCTGTTCAGGGAATGGACTTGCTAGACTCAGACCATTCCCCACCTACAGTTGGAGTCTATTGATAGTGACACAAGCTGTGCCCCGTCTATCCCAACTTATGACCATGGAAGACTATCTGGTCTATGACGATGGCACAGATACCCGCTACGAACTGGAAAATAGCATACTTATAGAGATGCCAACCGGAAGCACTATTAATGCTCTAATCGCGAGGTTTCTACTTTCTGAGTTGGCAAAATACTTCCCAATTGAGCGCATCGCCTCTAAAGATACTGAAATTGAAGTAAGCGGCAGCCACACCACCTGTCGCTTACCCGATTTACTCGTCCATTCAGAGGAATCCTATTACCTGGCGAATGGTTGCCCCGCGCTGCACTAAACTGAATGGCGACGTTGGCGATAAAGCAGCCCCCCGAACACTAGGCCCAGTCCCCAAAGCATTGTTGGCTCTGGCACGCTAACCGGCAAATCAATCACGGGTGGCTCTACCTCCGAAGGCAGATCTGTAGGCGGCAAGGTCAGCTCCGCAATCAACTTTTGCTCCAGAGCGCTACCAATACCCTCAAAGCCATCCGCCGCAATGGTGAACGACCCTTCGCCCCCTTGGATATTGTTGCGATACCAGTCTTCGAAAAAGCGATCAGTGAATTGGCCCACAATTGGCAAGCCGTTAATCACATCCACTCCAGCTGCGAGTGCATTATCTCTTGCAATGGAACTAGCAACACCACTAGTTCCGCGACCATCACCAGAAACATCCATCACCCAGCGTTGCCCATCGTACTCGTTCGTGCTGAATAAAGGGGTAGCAAATTCAATTGCCGTGCCAGGTGCTGTGCCGCCACTGATAGAAGCCCGTGGCAAGACAGGAATAGTATCGACAAATTGCATAACGCTGGACTCACTATCTAGTAAAGTCCAGGAGACTGACTCTACCTGCAAATTAACACCAGACCATTGAACTAGGTTTACCGCCACACGGCCAAAATCACCACCTCCAAATTCTGAGGCCAGGTTGGCAAATGCCGTCTGGTAGCCTTCCGTTTGCAGGGCGTACTCATCGGCGTCAATACTGTTGGATATATCGACCAACAGCGACAATTCCGTGTCAACTGGAATCAAGCTGGCAGCAGTAGCAGGCAAGGCGGTAGCTGAAACGAATCCCAACGCAGCAGTCGTGGTGAGACCAGACAAAATTCGGGCTTGCTGAAATAGGGCTAAATCTAGATCAAACATAAGACAAGAACTTTAAAGGGCACGATGAAATAGATGAAATAGCAGACTTGAAGATAAAGAAGA
The DNA here is from genome assembly GCA_039819245.1 of Cyanobacteria bacterium J06638_20. Lineage (GTDB taxonomy): Bacteria > Cyanobacteriota > Cyanobacteriia > Elainellales > Elainellaceae > Vacuolonema. The sequence goes on along the minus strand of JBCBSJ010000020.1, from coordinate 22,413 downwards.
AAACCGAGTGGATGGCTCATGCAACACACCAATCAGTGTAAATATAGACCATAGTTTAAGTGTTTCTACGCGATCACGTAGTCAACTGAACTATTTCTAGAAAAGTCACATAGCAACAATTGACGCCAGTTATGCCAATTGATGCGGTTGGAGTTTTGGAACGTCATAAATGGGAGGCAGACAAGCATAGCTGCAACGAAGTGCCATAGGTGCAGCGCTGCCTCCAAAATGGAAGCTTGATCACAACTAGCTCAACTCTTCCCTATCCAGTCTTGGTCTCTGCCTCTGAGCTGTTACCTCACAAGCCTCAAGTTGGTCATTAGATCCGCAGATCCGCGAGCGCGCCACTGTCGTCATTGCCCACAGTTAGCCACACAGGGTTACGTCATACGATTTGAGTTTTGAAACGATACAGACAGCTTCTTGGTTGCAACGACGTAGGTTCTAGCTTTGAGGGGCATGAATCTCGATCTGCATGTGTAGCATTGCCAAACTCAAACCATATGACCAAATTTTCTCCGATTCTATACATAGGCCTCCTACCGGGTCGCAGAGGACAGCATCAACAAAGTGATGAAAAATCGCAAGTCGCTTTGCGGGAACTCGGCATGAATCCCGATGCAATTTGATAGGCACAATCAGGACTTATGCCAAAGTCCTCTGCATCTCCAAATCTGGAAATGTTGCATCCGATTTCCCCAGGATTGGGGGTGAGGGGGCAAAATTCGGATGCAACTGCGTAAGTCCTACAATGCTGCCGATTACGATATTGGCTTCACGACATCGATCGCACAGCAGCTAAAAGCGCCTTAACTTTCGCCAGCGACTTATCGCCAGGGGCCACTTCCACTCCACTCGAAACATCAATCCCATCCGGCGTCAGTTGATTGAGCGCATCCTGAACGTTCTCGGGTTTGAGTCCTCCTGCCAAATACCAAGGCTTCGTGGGTTTAAAGGCTTGCAGAGATGCCCAATCCAGGGTTTGCCCAGTCCCGCCTAATAGCTGGGGATGATAGGCGTCTAAGAGCAGGGCGTCGACACTCGCCTCATAAGCTGTCGTACTGGCAAGGTCTGCCTTAGCGCGAATCCGAAAGGCCTTAATAATTTTGAGGGTCGGGTAAGCCTGACGCAGTTCAGCACAGGCTTCAGGCGATTCCTTGCCATGGAGTTGCAGCGTGGTTAATCGTCCAACGGTGACAGCGGCATGCATATCCCCGTAGGCCGCATCGGCAAAGACCCCCACCCGCTCAACATCGGCCCAGCCTGCTTCCATCAAAGCCTTGCTAATCAATTGGATTTGTTGTGGTGTCACATAGCGAGGCGACGCTGGAACACAAATGAAGCCGATCGCACTGGCCCCTAGCCCAGCAATTTCCACCGCTTGGGCAGGCTGCATCAATCCACAAATCTTTATCCAAAGAGAAGAATCTATACGCGACATCGCTAGCCTGTTAACTCTATTAAACAATTCGCAAAACAGTTTCGCATCGATCCGTATAATCCTTCCTGACTCCCTATTGGGAAACATTGCGAGCTTGGAGGCTGGCCCTTACCGATGACTCTGTTTACTTTTCTAGCTCAAGTTGCCCCTGCGACCCCGACCTGGTCCTTTCAGGTGGCCTTGATCATGATCACCTGTAACCTGTTCGTGATTGCGATCGGTCGCTATGCCATTCAAAAGTCAGGTGCTGGCCCCGCCCTTCCCTTCACGTTGCCGGGTTTGTTTGAAGGTTTTGGTGTACCTGAACTGTTGGCAACCACTAGCTTGGGTCACATTTTGGGCGCTGGCATGATTCTAGGATTAGCCAACGCTGGTTTGCTGTAAGCCAGGTCATTGGGTACCTGCTGTGCAGGGCAACAGGGACGGTAATCTCCCCCGTTCTTACCCTAAAATCAGCCAAACCGTGAATATCCTTTCGTGCCTACAATAAAGCTATCGCTGAAAGGTTGATGAATTCGCCCTTCAGAGAATAGTTACTCTAATTTGCTGAAATTATTATGCAATCTGGATGGCGGGTTGGTTCCATCTTGGGAATTCCCCTTTACCTGGATACGTCTTGGTTTGTGATTGTGCTGCTGGTGACCTTCGTCTACGGCAGCAATCCTGTTTGGCAGTCAAACTGGGGAGCTGTATCTTGGGCGATTGGCTTAGCAATGGCCCTGTTGCTCTTTGCCTCGGTCTTACTCCATGAGCTGGGGCATAGCTTAGTGGCTAAATCTCAGGGCATTCAGGTGAATTCCATCACGCTTTTCCTGTTCGGGGGCATTGCGGCCATTGAGCAAGAATCAAAAACGCCGGGGCAGGCGTTTCAAGTGGCGATCGCCGGGCCATTGGTAAGTTTTGGTTTATATCTGGTGCTCACGCTGTTTCTGACAACGGTAGCGGTGCCGCCGACGGTGTCGGTTCTGTTAGCGAACGTCGCGCGCATCAACCTGGTGCTCACCCTGTTTAATCTCATTCCAGGACTCCCCTTAGATGGCGGGCAGGTGCTTAAAGCCCTGGTTTGGAAAGCCACGAATAGTCGAATTAAGGGTGTCCGTTGGGCTGCTAGAACAGGGCAAACCCTGGGTTGGGCAGCGGTGGGTATTGGCGTGTTGGCATACTTGGCCCAGCCTAGCTTGGACTTAATCTGGATTGTTTTGATTGGGGGATTCGCGATTCGGAACGCCTCCAACTACGGCCGCGTTGCTGATTTTCAGGAAACCTTATCGGACTTGACCGCTGCCGACGCGATCGCGCGGGATTTTCGCGTGTTAGACGCCAATATGACGCTCCGTCAGTTTGCCGACGAATACTTGCTCCAGCAAACGACTCAGGCTCCCGTCTACTTTGCCGCTTCCGATGGGCGTTATCGAGGCTTAGTGACCATTGATGATGTCCGTGAAGTAGAACGGAGCCAGTGGGAAACACTGACGCTTCAAGAGATTGCCCGTTCTTTGGATGCAATTCCTTCCGTACGCGAGCACACAGCCATCGCTGAAGTGATTGCGAAGCTAGAGAACCAGGAACTCAACCGGATTGTGGTGTTGACTCCAGCGGATGCTGTCGCTGGGGTCATTGACCGGGGTGATATTGTCAGAGCCCTCGCCCAAAAAATGAACCTGGCCATTTCCGACGCCACCATTAAACGGATTAAGGAAGAAGGTAAGTACCCCCCTGGGTTTAGGCTACCGGCTTTGGCGAAGTCTCTGATGGAATCCTGAAGCGATCGCACCGAGCCTGAATCTGGCTCATCTCTGCCGGCGTCAGCGGCGCAACTTGAAATGTCACATCCAACTGTTGTGACAGCATCTGGATGATGGTTGCTTCCAGACGCTTGCTCCAGTTTTCTGAGGGTTCTTTCGGCATCGCGTCGGGTCGATGGGAGGTATCCAGAGGGTTCTTAAAGACTGCCTGATGCAGCTCCTTGCTGGGCCACAAACGCATGGTTCCCTGCTGCAAAAGGCTATGGTCACGGCGGAGTTGAGCACTGCCTATAAGTTTGTAGCCCGTCTCAGTGACTAAGTCCGCAGGGGTTGCTAGGGCAAAGCAACTGGCTTGCTGATGGTAACCCCTGCCCGCGTTCCCGTAATGCAAAGGCACGCCCATATCTTGCCAAGCCGCAATTAAAGCATCGCAGATGAGCTGATAAATGGCTTGGCGGCGTCGATTTTGCAGCGGTAGAGCAATCGCATAGGTGAAGTCACCCTGGTGTAAAACGGCCCGTCCACCTGTCGGTCGTCTGACCAAATCGAGGCGTTGCCCCTGCCAGGTAATGGTTTCCCAATGAGGCGACCGCTGTCGTTGGTGATAACCCAGCGAAAGGGCTGCTCGCTGCCATCGGTAAAAGCGGAGGACAGGCGGATGAAGCCCCGCTACTAGCTGATCGAGCAACCAATCATCGATCGCCATTTGCAATGGCCCAGGCAACGTCAGCGCTGGTATTAAGCGCCAGGTCTCCTGATACATCGAACATTCCGACAATTTTAGTTCCCGTGCGCGGCCTGTAGCGATTCGTCATTGTCATCGGCAATGGTGGCCACAATGGTCATAATGCGCGAAATCTCACCTGCCGAAATATCCGCTAGGGGTCTGCTAGCTAACACAACTACCTGTTCACCCAAAATGCCGAAGCAAGATTCAAAGGTTTCACCGCAGTTCATCTCTAACAAATGCCGCATGAGCTTAGGCTCATCTTTAGCGGGCAGTCCTAAAACCGGTGACCAAACCGTCAAGATATCTTCATCACCCGTGCCTGTGAGTTGGACAAAGACTTCGACACTGCCATAGCTAAACTTCCACAAGTAACCATCCTCGCTATGGCTCACCATGGCGCTTTGATTCTGCTCAAGGCTGGCAATTACCGTTTCAATCACCTCAATATGATTGGCCGTGATTGCCTCTTCGCCCTCTTCGCCTGAAAAGGTTGCCAAGGTTTCGAGGCCAGGTGATGTAGTTGTCATGGTCAGTTCTACTATCCTTCCTTGCGAGTTAGCTCACCCAAATCTAACTGGTGATAGGCCGAATGCAAAACAATAGAATAGGTTTTCTTTACGTTATTCAGCTTCTTTCAACAACGACGACGAAATCTGTTCCCTAGCTCCCGTCCCCCCTCACATCCCGATCGCTCCAACCAGGAAAACGGCATCACACATAGCGCCAACTAACCCCTGTCATAAAGTAGCTGTACCTAACGGGGAAAAGTGACCATTGCGACACGGAGCCACTTTTCCCTTTTGGAGGCAAATACAGGTCGCAATTTCAAGCTGCAATTTTAGGGCGCGTCATCAATTAAACTCGAAAGCCTTGCGGTATCAGCATTACCGCGCCCGCTTGGTAAAACTAGCTAGGGGCTGAACCGCTTTCAGCATGAGGATTCAGGCTCTCAATGATGACAGCCCCTAGGCCGCGATCGCTGGCTTACGCGCCACCCAGTACTTGCTCACAAAGTGAACCTGAGTCGTAATCGCCTCAAATCCTGCCTTCGCTAGACGCTCATCAAGGTTATCCAGCGTGTAGTCCCGATAAAAGGGCTCATGGAACATGGCTGGGAAGTTGCTCATAATCACATCCAGCTCAGGCGTATCAACCCTCTGAATCGAGTCACAAATCACCAAGGTTCCCCCTGGCTTAGTCACGCGATAAGCATCGTCAATCACCTGCTGACGAATGGGGCCGGGCAGTTCATGGAAAAGGAATACACAGGTAACCGCATCGAAGTAGTTTTCCCGGTAAGGCATGTCTTCGGCCTTACCTTGAACTAATTGGGGCAAAGTACCAGGTGTTTCCGTCAGGGTTTGGTTGGCTTTCCGCAGGTAAGCTGGCGACAAGTCAATCCCATATAAGGAGACATCAGGAAAAACCTGTCGCAGCATTCTTAACGTCCGGCCAGTGCCACAGGCAAGGTCTAGTACTCTTGTCCGTTCTGTCGTGGTAACTGTGTCAGCATTCTGGGTGCTGCTGGTCGCGGGGAGTGTCGCCAAAGCCTGATGAAGCGGCGCTAAAATCCGGCGACGCATCGTATCGGCAGTACCACCAAACAACAACTCGACCTGGGTGTCATAGAGATTCGCGGACAAATCACTCAGATAGCCATTTGTTTGGTGATGAAAGTTTTGGACGTAGTACGGGGGCAGAAAAGAGGTATCGACGTCCTCGTCAAAGGTCTGAGTTTCCTTTTGCTCAACCCGCTCCCAGATACTCGGTAAGTCCATCCAGACAGCTGGGTAGTACTGCAAGAAGTCAGCCCAGGGATTATCAAATAAAAGACTCTTGGGATACAGTCCTGCTTCAGCGTCTTGCCAATCAAGCTCAATCAAATCGTTGCGGCGTCTTGCTAAGTCGGCCACAAACTCAGGTGTCAATTCCTTAAACTTAGGTTTGATGGCAGGCCTAAATACCTGCTGAAGCTGAGTCGCGATCGCTTTGTGACCGAGTCCAAAGTAGTTTTTGCCTTCCTGGAAGGTTTGATAGGCAAGCTTGGTGAGTGTATCCGGCATGGGACTTAACGTGTGACGCAATAAATATACTTACTATGTGATGAATTGTAACGAAGAACTCGTTGCCGCGCAGGCATTATTTTCCTATTGCCTCCGATATTCACGCACGCAATAGGCCAATGCATGATCGGCTACTCAGTACAACCTCCTAATCCGATCCAAGTTTTAGCCTACCTAGCAAGCCGTGCGCTCTTCCGTGTAAGCATTGATAGTTTCAAGGAGATGCTTGAGACGAATGGGTTTGCTGAGATATTCGTTCGCCCCTGCAGCTAATAGACCTCTTGCAGATTAAATCGAATTGTGTGTATCAAGCGGTCTGAGCATATTCCAGGTTATAGAGTGCTGCAATCAGATTGCAGCGCAAGCCAAAGCGACAGCGACGGGCGATACCGCCCGGCCAAAATCCGAAAGGTCTTCAACCGCCAATTGACGTGTTCAATGCCAATCCGTTCCTTGGCGAGGGCACGGTTATGGGTACAGACCGTCGCCTCACTCACCCCCAACTGCTGCCAATGTGAAATTAGGTGTGATACTCACGCCAGTATTCCAAGGTCAGTAAAACCCGCTCTTCGAGCACTAGTTTAGGTTTAGCACCGGGTGGGCGATGGGGTCTCCACAGTGGCGTTAAGGTCTCAATACTCTGCTTGAAGGTCTTGCGTTCAACGCCTAAACGGCGCTTAAACTTCCGACTGGAGAGGGTTTACGCTATCTTGTAGTTCATCATCAGGCAGTTTCGATTTTACTTATTCCTGATGTTTCTTTATCTTCAACTCAGTGGGCAAGTCCCGCTCGCGCTAATTTGCAGGAGGTCTAATGGATGAGGGTTCCACTTCCACCTCACTGTAGAGCGTCAGCCCATAGATCTGCCGCTGTCCCCCGTTGCCGTATAAATCGGCTAAATTGAGCGAGGTCTCATAGCTCTTTGATCAGCCATAAGAGACAAGCGTGCCACTTTTTGCCGTCACCTGAATTAGGGAGCCAATCAGATCGCCGCCGACCCCATCTACGACCAGTCGATAAGGCCCTTCGGCATCCAATCCTTGTCTGTCTGCGGTGACGACGACGGCATCAGCACCAATGTCTCGGGCAAATGACGCCTGTTCTGGACGGCGCAGCTGAGCCACCGTTCTGGCACTGCTCAGTTTAGCGAGCTGCAAGGCAAAGAAACCGACGCCACCGGTCACCCCGGTATCAGCGCTGAGTGACCTAGAATACGGTCTCCTTCTGATACTGATGCATGGCAATGAAGGCTAAAGGATCACCGAAATCTTAGGAGATGCACGCCTCAGGCCGTTAGATAAAAACGCGATGTTGCAGCGCAGGCATTTGTTGGCGCACTTGGGAGAGCCGCGTGGGCGCAATTTCAGCGATCGCGACGCCATTTGCAGTGCCAGCATCGGCCAGTACCATTCCCCAAGGATCAATCACCATAGCGTGGCCGTGGGATTGGCGACGATTGTTGTGAAACCCTGTCTGGGCCGGTGCGATGACATAACAGGTATTTTCAATCGCCCTTGCCTGTAGCAAAACCTGCCAGTGATCTTTGCCCGTAAACGCCGTAAAGGCAGCCGGAATCATCAAGACTTCTGCACCCATTTGCGAAAGGTGGCGGTATAGCTCTGGAAAACGCACGTCATAGCAGACCGAAATGCCAATATGACCGAGGGTTTTCGACGGATGGACTCCAGGCAACTGTTGACCAGAAACGACCGTATTCGATTCGCGATAGGTATTACCGTCGGGGAGGTTGACGTCAAAGAGGTGAACTTTTTCGTACCGTAAGAGTTCACTGCCGTCTGGCCCAACAAGCAGTGCTGTGTTGTAAAACTTGCCCTCTTGCCCGGGCACCGGATAGCCCCCACCCAGTAGAGTAACCTGGTAGCGCTGGGCCATTTTTTTCAGAAACCGTTCACTGGCCTCTCCAATCTTGTCCGCTTGGGTTCGTTTGGTCTCTTCATCTCCTAAGAACGAGAAATTTTCTGGCAGTGTGACCAGTTCAGCCCCTTGCCGAACCGCAAGGTCGATGAGGTCTTCAGCTTGAACCAGATTTTTTTCTAAATCCGGCACGCTGGTCATTTGTAAGGCCGCTGCCAGGTAAGACTTCATAGGAGTTCTAGGAGATATAAGGTTTGGACTTTTAATTTTACGCGCATCGGGGACGCTGCCTACAGCAGGGATCGCAATATGCGAATAGCCATCGCGATAGGGTTAGAGACATAGGCACTTGTGCTTAAAATACGCATATCTGTGAGTGATGTGCAAAATACTCGGCCAGGCTTCCAGGAATCTTTACGTACGCTTGAGCAACGCCGATACCAAATCTAAGCATTCCATGCTTTTCGCCCTATGAGCGAATGAAGAATTGCTTGAATTTCTGCCATTGCGTTTGCTCAAACAATTAGTTTGGGATACAGCAAGGTGTAACCTACGGCTTTCAACTTAGTGTTACGAACCCGTAGGCTTTTCGTCACTTGAGCCGGTTGCGATTCATCCCAACTGACAGGGGATAGCTGATGGCTTGTGCAAACGAGGTCAACTTGTTGACGCACGCTCATTTCACTATCGTCAACAACGTTATAAATGCCCGTCAGATGATTAGCCCGTGCAAACTCGATCGCGCCCACAATATCCGCTAGGTGAATCCAGTTAATGACGCGATCGCCCTTACCCGGTAGGGTTTGTCCCGCCAGGTTGCCATAGCGTTTCAATAGCTCCCGTCCAGGGCCATAAATGCCTGCCAAACGTAAAATACAAGCTGTAGGCGTGGCTTGTAACAAAGCCTGCTCGGCCTCGTGCAGAATAGCGCTGTGTTCATTCGCAGGCTGTATCAGAGCTGTTTCATCCACCCAATGCCCTTGGCGATCGCCGTATACCGAACAACTGCTGAGATAAACCACGTAGGGGGCAGTAGAGGATGACGCGATGAGCTGAGCGAGATTTGGGGCAATGGGTAGGTAGGTTGCTCGGTAAACATCTAAGTCGCCCCGCTGGCCGCGAGGCGGGGCAACCCCAATAACGACGACATCCTGCCCCTGACAGGCAGCCGCAACTTCTTCCGGCTCATAACCACGCACGATCTTAGCCTGAGCCAGCACCGCCTGGAGTTCCGCTAGCCGCTCGGGTCGGGTAGTGGTGCCCGTCACGGTGTGCCCTTGCTGTTGCCAGTATTCCGCCAGCACCGAGCCGACATAACCACACCCAATTACCGTGACATTCTCACCCATCGACTGCGGACTCATTCTGGATAGACACTACAGCAACCCTTCGAGGGTAGCGCCAACCACCCGCATATTGGAATCTTGCCGGAGTTCAATGAGAGCTGCCTTGGCTTGAGGATCGTCAAAATATTGCAGGACACGAGCCGTCTGAGCGCGAATCATGCCAGCATCAGACACTGCGCCTTGACAGAGAAGCGCTAGCGCTTCGGACGCCTGGGGGGTGTTTGCGAGTTGCCCTAACTGAGCGATCGCTGAATTCTGCACGACTAAATCATCCCCTTCAAATCCCCAGCGGCACAGCTTGAGGAGTAATTCAGGATGCGCTGCGCCATCAAAAGCCGCAAAGATGCTTTGCCGAATTAGCCAGTGATCATTCTGCTCAAATAACGTCACCAAATGGGGGGTCGCGCGATCGCCAAACTTGGCCAGCGAGTTAGCGGCTTCCGCGACCACATTGGGGTCGCGATCGTTGTTGATGAGATCCAGCAGGGCGTTGAACCCTTCCTCCGTTTGCTTGTTGCCTAAACCCATCGCAACGAAGGAACGCACCACAAATTCCTTGTCATACATACGACGCTTGAGCAGTGGAACAACCTTATCGGCGTCGTGCTCCCGTAGCTGCACCAAAGCTTTCATACGACTTTGAGGGTCGGGGCTATCTAGATAGGCTTCAATTTTATTGAATTCCATTGTTAATAATCCGATTGCTATGTTCCTATTGTTACATTTCTTCACCAAAGACGACACTAGCGATAGGCGTAGAATGCTGAAGGTTGCGATAGAGGTTTGCCTGTTGGCCTCTGACTCGAACGCTTGCTGTTAAAGGCATGGCTGCACGCTGTTTTCAGCATAATGCTCTGAGTGATGACAGATTGAGGAGAATCGACTGTGCTGGTTGCCCCCCAAACAATGATGGATTTTTTTCGCAAAAGCGAAGGTATTTGGTTCACCCAGCGCACGGTTCACCACTTCGATACGGTTGCCGATGAGTCGGGGGAATCGAAGCTCTATGTGGAGGTCGTAACACCCGGTGACGATCGCATTCACCAAATTTGTGCCTCACAGGGGATTGACCCAGCTTGTGCGAAGGGAGGCGGTAGCTTCATGTGGCAAGCTCACAACGATTCCGGTGAGCCGAACCCGAATCAGGCGGCTGTTCTAGTGGATGTTCCGGACGATGAAACGGGACGCTCGGGTAAATTGCTGCGCAATCAGGGCTATATCGAACAAATTCCTGTGATTTGTCGGTATTGGTTCGGTCAGGATGGTGTGCTCACCATCGATACAGAATATGACCAAAACCAAGGACAGGAACGCTGCTGGTTTTTAACCGATGACTTTCGGGTAAGGGTCAGTACGGTGCGATCGCTTAACGGCGTGTACCTCATGACCTACTGCTCGGAACGTCGCCTCGTGTCGGAGCAAGATTTAGACCAAATGATTGAACGTAATTTAGCTCGCGTTCCCTAAGAACCTCGCGGTGCCCAGCCGAAGTTAAGGAAAATTACGCTCTAAGGGATGATCGGGAAAATGCTCTCAGAGATCCTCTAATGTCAGTGATTAGAGTTATGAACCAGTTTATTAAGCATGTATACTCCCTTTCTTGAGCACCTGGAAACTGTGCTGCATCAGCATTTCAGTTTGCGGCGTCGCCCAATTCCGGAAGGCTTAGCCCATCGTGTGAGCGATCGCGGGCGCTGTCCAGCAACCATTCAAAGCTGGTGCTACGCGTGCCCTGAACTCCGGAAAATCCGCTACACCTACATCGATGCGGGCGAAGTTTCCCAGATCTTAAATAGCGTCATTTATCCCAGCCATCACTATGAATTGCCGCTCCTGGGTGTGGACTTTCTTTCCTTTGGCAAGGTCAAAAACCTGATCGTGATGGATTTTCAGCCCCTTTTTCAGGACGATGCCTATCTGGAGAAGTACATTGCCCCTTTGAAGGCGCTACACGATCAGTATCCCGATCTGAGCCAGAATCTAGAAATGAAATCCTACGACGCTAATCAATATTTTTCGAAGTATTTGCTGTTTGCTAAAACCGATGCCGCGACAGTTAAGACACGGGTCTTTGCTGCCTTTAAGGACTACCTACAACTCTATTTACAGATGTTGAACGACGCTGAACCGTTGACAGCGCCAGCCGCTATTCAGCGAGTCGTCCAAGCTCAAAAAGATTATGACCAGTACAGTGCTGAGCGCGATCCGGCCTCTGGCCTCTTCAGCAGCTACTTTGGCCACGATTGGTCTGAACGCTTCCTTCATGAATTCCTCTTTGAGGATGCAGTCCCGTTAGCCGCAGCAGTCGGGTAGGGGCAAATAACGATGACCCTCTATCAACCCTTTTTGGATTACGCCTTAGAGCAGTTGCAGCAGTCCCTCGATCTGCAGCCTTATCCCATTCCTACAGGCTTTGAAGCCAAACAAGCGGTCACTGGCAAGGGCAAACGCCAAGAAACTGTCTCAACCACGAGCTATGGCTATGCCTCGCCTAAGCTACGACAAATTCGCGCGGCTCATGTGCAAGGTGGTAATGCCCTGCAAGTCCTCAACTTCGTCATTTTTCCGCACCTGAATTATGATTTACCCTTCTTTGGTGCCGATTTAGTGACGCTACCGGGCGGTCATCTCATTGCGCTGGATATGCAACCGCTTTTCAGCGAGGATGCGGCTTATCAAGCGAAGTACACACAGCCGATTTTGCCAATCTTTGAATCGTTTAAAGCCCATTTGCCCTGGGGCGGCGACTTTCCGGCGGAAGCTCAGCCTTTCTTCTCACCGGCGTTCCTTTGGACGCGGCCCTCAGCAACTGAAACCGTAGAGACTCACGTTTTTGAGGCTTTCAAGGCATACTTGCAGGCTTATTTGACGTTTGTGGAGCAGGCCGAGCCCATTACCGATGCCGCGAAACTACGTGACATTGAGCAAGCCCAATTGCGCTATATCCGCTATCGAGCGAAGAAAGATCCGGCTCGGGGGATGTTTACGCGCTTTTATGGCCCTGAGTGGACAGAGGAATATATTCACGGCTTCCTCTTTGACTTAGAGCGGAAGCTGCCGACCCTGGCTCAATAGTTTCTGACATAAGCCAGAGAATCGAAAATCTAACTTATGTCACCCAGGGCGGTCTTAGAGCCTAAGGCTTGCTTGAACGCTAAAACAGGTAAAGTGTCTCAGATGTTGCTCATGCTGTTCGGTAAGGTTGAGCGAGCAGATCCGCCGCTTCAACCTGATGCATCGCAGCACCTCGTCGCCAGCCCCATTTGGCCATGGTGACAAACAACCATCGCCATAGGCTAAAAGGGATGAAAGGAATCGGCGTTTTGGCCAGCAACTGGGCCACTTGGGGAGGAACGCTGTGTCCCTCTGCTAAGGCTGCACTGGCAATATCTAGAGCCTGCATAACATGCTTCATGGGAGGGCGATCGGCCTGCCTCAGTCCCTCAACAGGGGGATTTTGGCAGACAACGGTTCCAGCGCCGACGGCTAATTCCCCCAACCAAACCATGTTGGTATCGCGGGCAAACTGTTGACAGATAGCTAAGGCCAAGGCGTTTTGATGGGCTTCGGGAAAGCCATTGTTGGCGATCGCACAGAGTCGCTTTGGATTTTTTTGAGCATGGGCGGAGAGATGCTTTGCCATCACCTCCAGCGATTGCATCATTAAAAATGGCAGGGAATCGATGTACAGCGGAAAGGCAAACAGGATTAATTCCGCCCGGTCAATCGCTGCGAGAAACTTGGCCCGTCCACCCCCCTTCAGCAGGTTTCCTCTAAGCGTCAATGACTCTGTCTCCCAACCCCGCTGTTGGAGTTGTTGCAACACGCATCCGCCCAAAATGCCGGAGCTACTGGAGGATTTCACCCTGGGGCTACCGACGATTAGCAATGCTCGACCAGGCGTTGCTATGGCTGGAGCCGGCATTGTGGTGCTCTCTGTTGTGGGCATCCGTGATTGAACCACTTTCCCAATCGGCAATGTATCGTTCCGAGTCAGGACCATTTGCAGTTGCTGGCGAACTCTGTCTGATGTAGCGGTACTCAAGATTACCTCTGCCGCATAGGTAGGGGCATGAAAGTTGAGGGCGTTGCGTCCTACCAGTGCCTTGAATAGGTGAGCTTCTACATCATTCGACTGCTGCTGAATACCGATGCCGACTAGCCGTGGATAGCGTGAATATCGGGGTAGGTGATGAACTTCCCCATGATGGATGCAAAAGTCAGGTAACACCAAGGGAATCCAACGATCTTGAATCTTTTTGATCGCTGATGAATAGCCCCCAAAGGTGACCGGGGTAAATAGAATCGTCACATCACTTTGGATAATGGCTTGGGCAATGTCACGCCCTGCATCGGGCTCCACACAGATCCCCGGTGTTTTGATCCAGCAGCCAAAACAACCGATGCAGGAGCCCATCTTGATATCTTTCAAGGGAAACGTTTGTACCTTTGCCCCACGGCTGTGCAGTTCATCCAGAAGGGTTTCTAATACGGGGCTCAGATCATCATCGTTTGCACCTCGACCATCGAGAAGAATAACGTTTTGCTTCAACATAGGAAACCTCCTTGAGGAGTTACGGTGGATTCCTTAATTGCAGAGAAAGCCTAAAATCCAAATTCGCCTGTTGCCTGCATTTTGATGTCTCAGGAGTCTGTAGGATTCAGGCGGCGTTCTCCTTTGAGAGCATTAACACTCCCTATAAAAGGATATCAAATGAGAAAGATTGGCTCATCAGGGAGCCTGTATTCTGGTGCTTACTTTTAAGTTTGAGACAGAAAACGGAGGAAATTCATCTCGATTTTCATCAGCTAGCAGCTTGATCCTGCTTGCCGCTCTATCTGTCGGGATAGCAGACGATCGCGCAAACCTTGGGGATCAAATCGAGCTTCATTCCTGTGGCGAATATTCTGAGCTTGTTGCTGCCGCTGCTGGAGGGATTCCTCAACATCCGCTTGGTGGTTAAGGTAGAAGGCAATTGAAGCATAAACATCGGCCAACCTTAAGGATGGATAACGATGCACGATTTCTTATGCAGTTGCTCCCTGCTTGAATACAGTAACGACGGTATCTAAAGTGACTCGTGTTCCACCGACCTTAACTACACCATCAGGATTGACAGTCATAGGAGCAGGTTCTGCTGAGATTGCAAGCGTCATGCTTCAGAATTTCTTGATTCTGGCTCGATCCTAACAAGCACTAATACTTTAGAGGACTGATTTTCTGGTCAAAATCCATCCTCTAAAAACTTAGATGCACTTTCCTTTAAAGCTCAAGAATACACAGCCTAGCTTCTTAGGGCTACCTCAAACTGTTTTTCCAGCGCAGCTCTCACCTTCTGATGCACTGGGTCAATGTCTTCATCGGTAAGGGTGCGGTCAGGCGATCGGTAGATTAAGCGGAAAGCCAAGCTACGCTGTCCTTCTGGTACGGATTCGCCGCGATATTCGTCAAACAGGGTGACCGATTCCAGCAGTTTGCCACCGCTCTTGGTGATGACCTTTGCCAACTCGGCCACGGAGACCGAAACAGGCGCGTACAAAGCTAAATCGCGATCGGACGGTGGAAAGGTGGAATAGGCACCAAACTTGATGGCTTTACGTTTCCCACTGGCTAAGCAAGTGACCAGAACCGACCAATTGAGTTGGAAAACATACACCTCATCGGGCAAATCCTGTTCCTGACGGAGTTGGGGGTGCAATTGGCCAAAGGTGCCTAAACGCATGCGTCCCCTCACCCACAGGGAAGCGGTTCTACCAGGATGAAAACGTGGGTCTTCCTGCTCCGAGCGATAGTCCACCGTCAGTCCCAGACGTTTGAAAATAGACTCCAAAATACCTTTCGCTTCAAACCAGGTCAGCGGTTCTGGACGACCACTGCTGACCCACTGGCCCTGACGAGCATCACCGCCCAAAATCCCGCCGAGCACTTCGGCTTCTTGAGGCGTATCTTCTTCCATCCAAAAGATGCGGCCAATTTCAAAGCCATTGAGCGGGCCGTTACCCTGCTCTAGATTGAATTTGAACGCCTCAATCAAACCATCGATCAAGTCAGTCCGCAGGGCCGAATACTCCGTGAAGAGGGGATTTGCCAGCACTACCTGCTTGTCCGAGACGGGTTTGGTCAAGGAATAGTGAATGAGCTCAGTCAGGCCAACCCCGCGACAAATTTGGCGAATTTTGTGCGTCAGCGTGGCTTCAGGGGATAGGAAACCGCCCACGGCTGCTTGAGGTAGGGTATTCGCGAAGTGATTGTAACCATATAGGCGAGCGACCTCTTCAATGAGATCGATCTCCCGCTCTAGGTCGCGATACCGATAGGCCGGAATGGTCACCTGCCACACATCATTATCGGTTCCGGGTTCCACGGTACAGCCCAAGGTTTCCAGAACAGTCTGAACTTGGTCGGCAGGGAGCGGTGTTTGTTGGCCAGCTTCAATGTTTATGACGGGTCCCAAAACATCCCGAACCCGCTGCAAACGCAAGGGAATCGTGCGAGTGGGGGTGATTTCGCCAATGGGTGTGCGATCCGTCATTTGCGAGACGATTTGACCACCCGCCAGAGTTTGCATGAGTTCCAGCGCCCGATCGCACGCGAGTTCCAGCTCAGCAGGGTTCACACCCCGTTCGTAACGGGCCGAAGCTTCGGTGCGTAGTCCTTGACTCCGAGCGGATTTCCGAATCACAGCGGCATCAAAGTAGGCCGCTTCTAAGGTGACCGCAGTTGTGTCCTCAAAAACTTCACTGGTTTCACCCCCCATTACCCCTGCCAGGGCAACGGGCTGGTCATTCGCGGTAATCACCAAGGTCTCGGATTTGAGCGATCGCGCTTGGCTATCCAGGGTGGTTAATTTTTCGTCTGGCTGAGCGTAGCGCACACTCAGGGTGTAGTCTGCCGCGCCTGCAATGGTCGCGAGGCGATCGCGGTCAAAGGCATGGAGGGGCTGCCCCCACTCCAGCAGGACATAGTTAGTGATATCAACCACGTTGTTGATGGGACGCGTCCCCGCCGCCTGCAACCGCTGCTGTAGCCACAGGGGGGAGGGCGCAATTTGAATGCTCTCTAGGACAGTCGCAATGTAAATCGGGCAAGCCTTGGGATCCGCCAAAGCGACTTTAACCGCAGCGTCGGTTGTAGTCGGCAGGGTGGGTTTACCGACCGGGACGTTTAGTTCGGCACCGGTAATAGCCGCCACTTCGCGGGCGATGCCAATCATGCTCAACGCATCAGCTCGATTGGCCGTCGATGTGACATCCAAAACCACATCATCCAGCCCCAACAGAGGACGCGCATCAGTGCCGACGGTCAAATCCGCTGTCTCGAAGATGTGAATACCTGCTGAATCCTTCGCGAGTCCTAGCTCTGCTAAGGAGCAAATCATGCCGGAAGACGCAACCCCTCTCACTTCACGCCGCTTGATTTTGAGATCAGGCGTGGGCAAGTAGGAGCCAACAGTAGCCACAGGTACGTAGATTCCCTGCTCGACGTTAGAAGCCCCGCACACAATGGTGGATGGACTATCCCCACCAATATCAACGGTACAGACGCTTAACTTATCGGCATCCGGGTGGGGCTGGCGGTCTTGCACATAGCCAACCACAACGCCATCGGCCCATGCGCTCCGGTCTTCAATATCTTCAACTTCAAACCCAGCCATGGTGAGGGCATCGGCCAAATCTTCGGGGGAAAGGGCGATCGCAACGAGATCCTTCAGCCAGTTCAGAGAAATGCGCATTACTTCTAAACGTGTCTTCCTACAGCCGCAATTGGGCGATTACTTCCAAAGCTCAGTCTACTCCAGACAATGCCGCAAACTGACACCCACCTCAGAGTTCTCCAAAACCCACTCAAAAATATATCGGCGACGTCTGGACAGGCAGGCGTCTTGCTCAGGATTTGGGGCAACTGGGGGAGTAGAAGAGGCGAGGGGAGCAGAGGAGCAATGAGGCCAATTGCTCAGAGTGGTCGTTACCCCAGCCCTTCCACTTGACCCACTGCAATTCCAGACGCCCAATCGAGGTTTCTCCGCATAGTTGTTGAAGATGCCCCATCACTCAAATGAACGTTAAGACTTTCAAAGATTGACCTGCTAAACGTTAAGGATTCTCAAAATGTGATGAGCTATTCAACCTGGCTTAAAGCTGGTTGTACTCTCCAGAATTTCCACGAATTTGGCCCCACAACAGTGATTTTCAAAGGGATGTAAAGCCTACTGGAATATGTCAAATAGGGCATGGCGACTCAGTAGGGCGTGAGCTATCCTAAATGAACCTAATCTTTTTATTTCTGCTGAATTTGGAGGAACCGCCATAGTTATTAGGAAGCGATCGGATAGTCGTCGTACTCGCCCCGCTCAACCCAACATCAATCACAACATCACCGCCGCTCAGGTTCTCTTAATTGACCACGAGAATACCAATCATGGCGTGATTGATACGAAGAATGCGGTCAGTCTTGCTGAAAATGCTGGCCTGGACTTGGTGATCGTCTCTGAAGGCAAGGATACGCCCGTCGCCAAAATCCTGGACTACGGTAAGCATCAGTACCAGCAGAAGAAGCGTCAGAAGCAAAGCGCCAGCCCCACGATGAAAGAGGTGAAGCTGCGTCCTAATGTGGATGATTCTGACTATGGGATTCGGATTAAGCGGGCAACCGAGTGGTTGGACAAAGGCAATCACGTGAAGTTTCAGGTTCGTCTGCGGGGGCGGGAACACCAGCACCGCGATCGCGCTCGTGAGCTTCTAGAGCGCATTGTGGAAGATCTGAAAAGCGTTTCTAAAGTGCAGGCTTTTGATACCAAAGCTTTGATTGTGCAACTGGTACCCTCGTCATAGCGATCGCTGGGTATTAGCCCACTCAACTTTAGTGAATTAACCATAAAAGGAGTAGAGAGTTTGAAACTCTCTACTCCTTTTATGGTTAACGACTCCTAGGGTGGACTAAACACCTCACTCTCAGGCACATCAGAAGGTTGGGAGGACTCGTCTTCTAAAAGCGAGATCTGATACAAGGCATCTTCATAGCAGCCCGTACGACCTAATTCCAAACACACCTGCGAGGCTGATCGAAAATCAGCGATCGCATCAGCTCGATTACCCAACTCAACATTCAGTAAGCCGCGATCGTATAAGGCAAATACGTAGTCTGGGGCGATCGTCAAGGCTTGGGTAAAGTCTTGCATAGCCCCTGGCAAGTCATTCATCAACTGCCGGGTTAGTCCGCGGTTGTAGTAGGGATCAGGACTATCCGGTTCAATTTGAATGGCAATATTATAGTCCTGCAGCGCGCCTTGCGAATCGCCCAAGCGTCGCCGCACTAAGCCGCGATTCTGATAGGCCAAGGCATGACTAGGCCGCAAATCAATCGCCTCGGAGCAGTCCTCTAAAGCTAAGACCTGCTCGCCCAGGTTCGAGTGAGACAGACAGCGATTCAGATAGGCTGCCGCCTCAACATCGACAGGCGGATCTAGCTGCAGTGCTTCGGTATAGTCCTCAACCGCTCCCTCATCATCCCCCCAGGCCGCCCGAGCACTGCCACGATTCACGTAAGCCTTGACGAACGTCTCATCTTGTTGAATGGCAGAGGTGTAATCGGCGATCGCTCCTTGCGTGTCGCCAACAGCGAAACGAATATTGCCTCGTTCGTAGCTAAAGGTCTGGTTTTCAGGAGCTAGTTCAATGGCACGGGTAATATCGGCTAAGGCCATTTCCGTATCCCCTTGTTCAAATGCTAGCTGACTCCGATGCGCGAGTGCTTGGGGGTTGTCAGGATATAGTTCGAGGGAACGAGTGTAATGGGAAAGGGCCGTATCAAAATCCTGGGTAGCTTCGGCGGCTTCAGCATTCCGTATGCGCTGAGTTGCCAGGAATCGTTGTGGCAACTTCCAGGCAAACACCCCCGCCAATGCCAGGCAAACGGCAATCCCAGCGGCACCGAGGAAAGCCCAAGATCGTTTTTGATTCGGTTGTTGGATTGTAGGCAATCGCGTATCAGGCTCATCCGTTTCAATGACGGTGGGTTGTTGTCCCGATCCACCCGTGGGTATCGCTGATATGGGCGTGCCGGATATCGAGTGATTATTGTTGACGGGTGTACCGGCTATCGGCGTCCCGGCTATCGGCGCACCGGATAGGGCTCCGCCTGAGAATGAAGCGATACCTGTAATAGGTTTACCAGCGATGGAAGCCTGCGGATCTTGTTGTAGCCGTTCTAAATCAGCCAGGATTTCTACAGCCTTCTGATAGCGGCGATCAGGGTTCGTATGCACCATGCGAGCCAGCAAGCTGGCGGTGTTTAGACCTAAGCCAGGAATATTCTGCAACAAGGAGACGATTGCTTTTTGGGTATTTGGATGGCTGGCCTCCGGCAATTCTTCGACTGGTAAGCCGGTAAGCGCTTGAATCGCAATCATGCCCAGGGCGTAATGATCGGTGCAAAACCGTGGGCGACCGGTTCTTTGTTCCATCGCAATGTAGACGCGGGTGGCAGCTCCCGATTGGGGATAGCCTGCTGTCGTTTCCCGACTAGCCATGTCTTGACTGAGATCGCGGATACGCCCGAAATCCAGGATCACAAGATAGTCATCCGTTTCATGCCGGATTAGCTTCGAAGGTTTGAGACTGCCATGAATCACTCCATGCTCTTGGGCATAGGCTAATACCGTCAGAGCCTCCTGCAAAAACGCCAATACGATCGGTTCTGCCATTGGTTGACCAGGCAGTAATTCTTCTTTAAGGGAGCGTCCAGGAACGAACTCTTGCGCTAGGTAGAAGCTACGATTGGCTTGAAATGAAGAGAATGTACTGGGAATTTGCTTGTGCTGGCCAATGTTGTGCAGGACTTCTACCTTTTTCTCCAACAGCCGTAGGAGAAACTTAAGCGTCATGGGGTTGCGGGTTGGCAAGCGTATTTGCCGCAGTACGCATTTGGGGTGGCCCGGATAATGTACATCAGCCACGAGCAAGGTCTGCCCCATTTGGCTAGAGCCAAGAACCTCAATGAATTGATACCGCTCTCCAAGAAGCTTGTTAGCAGTAGACATATGGCAGATGGAGCCCCTCTAAAGTCAGTTTTACCTTGTTTCTGACCCCAATAGATGCTTTCTTCAAATAAGCGCTGTTGAGCTTCACCTCAGGGTACCCATTAGCCTCCCCAAACTAGCTTATGGATAGACGAATTGCTTAAATTTAGCGAGCGTGAAAATACCGAAGTGACAAAATAGTCGCCTTTACCGTATTAATACTGAGCGACCATATCTCATTACAGAGCTATCAAAATAGAGTGAGAACCAGCATTCACAGGGATCTTATCGATGCGCACCCGGTTGTTGACCGATGCAGAAACTGCCTTTCAAAGCTACTAGACACTTGTCGAGACGTTGAGATAGTTCTGACCCCTCTTGACAAGTCAGTCATCACACTTTGAAGCGCTGGCTCAGGTCGTACAGCGTTAGTTGAGAGTGTAAGAAAAAAAATTCTTTCTAAAGAAGTCTCAACCTTTGTGTCGTCGCTTCATAATGGTGAAGGTTTGGGGTCAAGTCAGTCAAAATTGGCTCCATTAGTATGGTTACGGAGTTGTCAGTCGTCTTATGCCTGCATCGCAGCCCCTCTCTAAAGTCGCTACGGCGAAGCGATCGCGTCCGGCTCGACGGCAATCGCCTAAATCACGGCAGCGCTCACCCCATCAGGCTCAGCTGCGGGGTCTTGGGTATGAAATGCTAGGCCGATTAGCGGTCAATGTCACCCTCACCTTGGTTGCATTGTCAGCACTGGCGCGCTTACTGCCTTATTACTGGTCACAGCGTCAGGCCTTACATGAGGCCGAAACATCGGTGACAACGGCGGAATCGCACACACAGCAGCTCCAAGCTGAATTTAGCCGCTACTTTGATCCGGCGCAGGCCAATCGCATGATGAGCGAAAATGGTGTGCGCGAATCGGCCGATCACATTCCGATTGTCTGGGTTGATCCAGCTGTTACCCAGTCTGCTGATACACCCGCTGATGAAGCCTCCGAGGTTGACGCGGCTGAATAAGAGCGCCGTGGTTGTAGCTAACGCCTTCATTGACCTGTTGGAACCTTTAGGCCACCTTGATGCTCACACCGAAATCCCTCGCGTTTCCATATGGCCAGGTCAACAGAGCTGAGCGGTATGACCACTGAGCAATGGGACTGATGTACCTGGCTGACCACCGCCCAAGCGAGCGATCGCGCCACATCCAGCATCGTTTTGACCGGTGTCTCAACGTTGCCAGGCATCCCTCGCTCCGGCACCCTCACCATCGTCGGCCAGATACCGTGACTCCCCAGCATAATGCGGGCCAACCAGGTCGCTCTGGGCAAATGACTGGCTGATGTCACGACCTGAACGTGATGCGTCTGCCATTGTTGCAAGATAGTGATGCTGAAGCGGTAGTTGTCAAACGTTGATTGGGCGCAATCTTCCAACCAGGTGGTGTCGAGGGGAGCGGCAGCGCGTTCAAAGAGCAGACGAATACACGGAGGGCGTGACCCTCGAGAAATCACAATTGGCAGGGATTCGCCCAGAGCAACGCGATCGGCTACATAGATTTCGCGGGTAATGCTCCCCCCCAAAACCAATACGGCGTCGGGTGCTTGCTGTGAATGCCGAAACAAGGTGATGCCAACAGTCGCTAACCATAGAAAAACAAGGGTTAGTAGAGACAGTAGCAACCACCTCAGCAGTTTAAATCGACGCGCCATAAAAGCCTCGGCTTAAGACTGTTCCACTTTTCTCGAAATGACCCATGATTTCCGTACTCTCTAAGTTACAACGACAGAGCGATCCGGCTTCGCCGTTCCTTTTTCCCTCACCACCGGTCCTTACACAGAAAAGTGGTCTGACAAAGGGTCAAGTAAAGGGGGCTTAAAAAAATGAACTATGTGAAATTTAATGAAGTCCTCGTTTCCTGTCTATTGAAGCCATACTATGGCTGCCCGATTACGTGTGTTGTTGACGGCCTCCGAGAACCAGACGTTCTTTGAACTACTCACCGCCACTACGGTTCCTCAACGCGTTCAAGATCGAACCGAAGTAATTCGATTGAGCCATCAGTGGATCAGCGCATTGGCGAGCTGTTGCGGCACTGTGATGATGAGACGGCAGTACTGGTGGTGTCGGACCACGGCGCTCAACCCTTGATGGGCGGGATTTGTATCAACGAATGGTTGATTACCAATGGCTATCTCACCCTG
>JBCBSJ010000019.1:0-42612 GCA_039819245.1 Cyanobacteria bacterium J06638_20 | reverse complement strand
TGCGCGCCGCTCAGCGGCGCGCACAAAACATATTTGGGTTGTATGGCTATTCAACCGGATTTGATACAAGGCTTCCCCCGCAGTTCTGACTCCAGCGAGCGTTCCTGCTCCAGATCATCTAGATATTTCAAAAACAGTAACCACGAGGTCTGCTCCGTGTAGTCCAACTCTGTGGTGCAACCCACCTCTTTCCAGAGAACATCGTCAATATTTTTGAAGGTCTGCTCGAACATCTAGCCCTGCAACTCGGCACGAATCATCTATTAGTTTTCCCACCTTTTTAGCTCAAACACCAGGCGTTGGAGCCACAGCAGCAATTCTCATTATGGCTTTGTTGGTTTGTAAAATGCCGCTCAGGCTCAGCCTGAACGACTTACCCCTCTGACGAATAATGCAGGATAGGCGCGGTCTCTCTTCTCGCCGTTCTATTCCACGAGTTCTCCAGTTTCCTGGAGGGCATGGAGGCGGTGGTAGATGCCGCCGTGGGTGAGGAGTTCCGCGTGGCTACCGACCTCGACGATGTGGCCTTGATCTAACACGACGATTTTGTCGGCTTCGCGGATGGTGCTGAGACGGTGGGCGATGATCAGCATGGTGCGGGTTCCCAGAAGGTTGCGCATCGCCAGTTGAATCGATCGCTCCGACTCATAATCCAGGCTGGAGGTAGCTTCGTCGAATACCAGCACATCGGGGTTGACCAGCAGAGCGCGGGCAATGCCAAGCCGTTGCCGCTGTCCACCGGAGAGGCGCACACCCCGTTCCCCGACGACGGTGTAGTAGCCCTGGGGAAGCAGGTGAATGAACTCATCCACACGGGCGATCGCACAGGCTTCTTCCACTTCTTTCAGGGTTGCCTCGGGATTGCCATAGGTGAGGTTCTCCAGCAGAGTTCCATTGAACACATCCACTTCTTGGTGGACGATCGCCAGCCGCCGCCGATAGCCTGTAACATCCAACTGACGGATATTCTGTCCATCGATCAAGATGCGTCCAGCGCCCGGCTCGAAGTAGCGGAACAGCAGCTTCACCAGGGTAGACTTGCCGGAGCCAGAACGTCCGACCAACGCTACCGTCTGGCATGGCTCGATCAGCAGGTTAATGTCTTGTAAGACGGGGCGATCGCGCTCATAGCCAAATGACACGCCCTCAAAATGCACCTTCCCCGAAAAGGCGTAGCTGGGAGTGCCTTCGGGATGATCGAGCACCGCTGCGTCTTGCCCTGCCGGGAGCTTCAAGAATTCGTGATAGCGCACCATCGAAGCATAGCGACGGGCAAAGGTTTCCGCCACCGCGCTAATCGGCTCGATTTCGGCATAGGCCATACTCGACACCGTCAGTGCTGTGATGAAATGTCCCAGTGTGAGCTGTCCCTGCACCGTAGCCCACAAAGTTAGCCCCAAGACCAGGAACAGCGAGGCCTGTGTCGTTATCCGCTGCCACATAAAGAGGTTGACATACCCTTTATGGATGCGGTAGACAATAACATCAAACTCTCGCTGGAAGCGGGTTTGCTGTCGCTTCAACTCCTTGGTTTCAGTAGCAAACGCCTTAATGGTTTTGATGTTACTGACCAGTTCTGACGTCCGGCTTTCGGTTCCTTCCATGTAGTGATCGATGATTTCCTCGGCACGAACCAAGCGCTGCAACCCCTTTAGGGTAAAGCTCAGCACAAAGAGGAACGAAGCGAGGAAGAACAGCGCAATGCGCCACTCGATCAGGGCGATGATGAGGAAGATCCCGGCGACCCGGATGGCTTTTGGAATCAGTTGTCCAGCGACTTCAGGGTAGCTCCAGGTGTGGTTCTCAATCCCTCGGGCGACGCGTCCGGCGATGCGACCGGGGTTATTCTCATCGTAGTATTCCAGCGGTAGGCGCAGGATTTGAGCGATGGTGTGAGTCCCGTGGTCGCGCCGAGCTTTGAGGGGCACATACCAGTGAAACCAGTGCCCCAACCATTGCTCAAGGGGAGCCCGCCCAACCGTTGCCAAACCGATCGCCGTTAGCAAAATGGTCAGTGTCAAACCGGACGTTGCGGGGCGCGACAGGGCATTTGCGATGCTGGCTGTAATCGCGGCTGTTACATTGTCGATGGTTTGTCCTGACAGAATGTTCAAAATCTGCCCGGTGCTGTAAGGCACGACGAGGTCGGTCAGTTCAAAAAAGCTACTAAATGCGATCCCCAGTAACGCCAGCTTTTTGTAAGGCGCAAAATAATTGAGAAGATCGCGAAATCCGGTTGTCCGTTTCGCCTGCATAATTCGCTCCCTGGTAGTGCTGTACTTGTACTGTAGTGCGGCCAACCATTCGGCCAAAAGCTCTGCCCCATGGCATATTGCTACTACTTGGGCGATCGCCATTCAAGGATTGTAGCACATTTGTAGTACGTCAATTAGCGATCGGTCAGCATGATTGATTCCATTACCGATGAACCAAAGCGCTACGCGCTATACGCATTGGACATGAAAAACCAAAGGAGTTTGATAATTTTTGGGGCGCTCTGCACCCTAAAAATCATCAAACGGCTGAAGTCCTAACCTAGGATTCAGCAAACACAGCAGGGCAGGTTTGAGGGAAGCACAGGATAAATGTTGTGCAGTTGTTGGCGCTAGTCGCCTCGATCGTGCCGCCTAAGCGTTGGACGAGGCGTTGGGTGAGAGCCAGTCCGAGGCCAGTACCACCGTGTTTCCAGGGGTCAGCGCTGGGAAGGCGATAAAACTTGTCGAAGATATGAACCAGTTCATCGGGGGGCAAGGTCACGCCTGTATTACTGACACAAATCTGGATCCTGTCCTGATTGGTTATCTGCATTTGCTGTGATGCACCATTCCCATCGGTGTGTGGTGGAAGCAGCGCCGCATAGACACGAATCCATTCGTCTATCGGGGTATATTTACACGCATTGTGGAGCAGTTCGGCAAGGATGCGCTCCAGATAGCCCAGGTCAGTGTGGAGCGGAGGGAGATCGGGATCGACCACCATTTCCAGGTGCTGCTGTTGTTCTGTGATGCGCCGCTCAAAAGATTCAGCAATAGCAGGAATCCAGGTTTGCAGGGCAATATCTGAAAGGATCAGCGGATCGGCTTCAGCGTCGATTCGCGACAGATCCAACAAATCATTGACCAGGCGCATTTCGCGATCGCACTCCGTGTTGAGGATATGGAGATAGTCTGCGAGTCGTTGATGGGTTTCCAGTAAATCAGTAGATTGCAGGATAACCTCCAGCATTTGCACCGACATTTTGATGTTGGAGACAGGCGTCCGAAGCTCATGGGAAACGGTGCTGAGAAAATCATCCTTTAGTCCGTTCAGCCGCTCCAGCTCTCGCACCTGTGCCTGGGCTGCTTCATAGAGGCGCGCCTGACGGAGGGCGATCGCGCATTGGCTAGCCACCTGCTCGACCAGCCGCACTTCCGGCTGAGAGAAGGTAAAGCCTTGCGGTCGAAACAACCACATATCCCCGAAGACTTCATGCTCATCGCGGATGGGACAAGCCAGCATTGACATCGTCACATCTCCCGTCCTCAAGGGTGAACCAGTGAGGCGATTGCAAAATAAGAGCGTTTCTCCCTTAAACAATTGGGGATACACATCATAATGGGGAGCTTCTTCGATGAGGAAGGTCGTCCCCTGAGCAGGGGGGAGGTTGAGGGTGTATTCGTAGGCAATGGTCGCAGTTGTGCGATCAGCACTGTAGAGGGCTGTATCGCAGCACTCGACCTTTAGCCCAATCGCCAATTCTTTGACCGCCGCCTGAAAAATATGGTCTTCGTCGAGGCTATCCCGCACTTTATCCGTGATGCGCTTGAGCAATGCCTCAAAGTCCAAGGTCTGACGGAGTTGTGCGGTTTGGCTTTGCACTTCCGCTTCCAAGCAAATATTGAACCATTGGAGCTGGTCATAAAGATCGGCCTGGTGAATGGCAATGCCCACCTGATCGGCGATCGCCTCCAGCATTTCCACTTCCCACGGTTGCCAGTGGCGTGCCGTTTGTTGATGGACAACCAACAGCCCCCAAAGGTCGGGCTGAGACACCGTCCCCCCTTGCACAAGCGGCACCGCAATTTGGGCACACATGTCTAATCCGAGAAGGCGAGCAATGGCACACTGGGTCAGCGGATACTGACTGCTGTCATCCGTAACGGAGGGGGTGAGGGGGCAATTCGTCGGCCAGCAATGATCCAGGCAGTGGGTTTGGAACCGACGTCCCCGCAGCGTTTCTAACTGGGAGATTTGAGATTCGGCCTCCACTTTGCCGATCGCGTCGGGATAGAGTTTGAAGATGAGGGCGCGATCGCAGTCCAACACCGTCCGGACACCATCTACGGCAGCCTGCAAAATTTGCTCTAGCTCCAGGCTTTGACGAATATGCTGGGTAATGCCAGCCAGCAACCGCTCCCGCTCCGCTTGCAGCAGAAAAGATTCTTGAGCCCGCTTTAAGTCACGAATCTCTCGACCCATAGCCGAGAAAAATTCAAGGTTCCCATCATCATCCTGATGCGCCAGAATCACTTGCAGTAAAGGGATTTCTTCGCCATTGGCAGCCAACAGCCAGCTTTCCCCAATCCACCGACCCTGGGCAATGAGACTGGTCACCACCTCTGTCTCGAACCAGTCGCGGTACTGGGGTGGCACGGTTTCAAGATAGTGAATCATGCCAATATCTGCATCAGGCTCTATCCCGACAATCCGCCGACCTGCCCGGTTCAAATAGGTGAGATAGCCATCGGCTGTGGCCAAGGAAACATAGTCGGGGGTCGATTCCAAAACGCTAATCAGGTTGTCGCGGTGACGTTCGAGCGCTTTCTGCTCAGTAATATCGGTGAGCAACCCGCACATTTTGACGGGGATGCCGTTGCGAACCTCCACCGATGCATGATCGCGAAACCAAACGGATCGCCCATCGGCAGCAATCATGCGATATTCAAGCACATATCCCTCACCTCGGTTCATGCTCTTTAAACAGGAGGCAAGGGTGGCATCGCGATCGTCTGGATGGATATACTTCTCCCAAAAGCGATCCTCCTGTAGCCAGGCGCTCACTGGGTAACCCAACAGTTCTTCCACTTTCTGGTTAACAAAGGTCAAGCGTTGGCTGACCACATCCAGTTCCCAGACAATCCCATCCACAGACTGCAACAAGTTGAAATACGGTCCTTGTGCTGAGTTTAGGCCACTTCCGACGCGTTCCAAGATGACGAGATGGTAAGGCTCTAGGGCATGGGCGATCGCGACACCTGTCACGACACAGCCCCCCCCACTTAGGGAATACAGCTTCCCTGCAAGGGGGATGCGTGCACCCGCTGCCAGGGTAGACCAGCTCTGTTGTGTTGCCTCGATCTCGGGTAAAAAGTCATAAATCCGTTGGCCGACCAAAGCCTCCACTGCCATATCGGCTGTTCCAGAGAACAGCTCACAGGCTGCAGCGTTGAGTCGCGCCAATTTGCCATCCATCGCCACGGCCAACATTGGCTCAAAGGCATAGTCAAAACATACCCACTGCGCTTCTTGCCCGGATGGAGAATTGGCGTTAGATAATGCCTTTTCAGATGGCATAAATCCAATTAGAGAAACAGAATAAATTGTTACCCAAACGCTAGGTACACGCCCCAAACGCTGGATACAAAAACACCCTGGCAGCTAAAGTCGCGGCTATTCAAGCAAAGTCTGCCGTCACGGACTCAGAAAATTCGGGGCTTGAAACACAGCGATGGCGAGTCTCGCATAGCGAGTCGAGGTTCAACCGCCGGATTTGCTGGTTCGAACTCCTGTTCCATATTATCCCCTGCCCCACAAGGTCATCCATTCAGGCTCCAGATCACCGTAATAAACTGTTAGGAAAATCGAAGGGCAGAACTGATGAAGGTTTTGGTAACTGGATTTGAGCCAAATGACGATGGCCTCAACGCCTCAGAAATAGTGATCACCTCTTTACGGGATCATCCAACCCAAGCGTTGCGTCAGTACATTCATGCCATTGAATTTATAATTTTGCCGGGGAATACGAACCAGCTTGGGCAGGTTGTTCGCAATATTCTCAACGATCTCTCGCCCGACCTTTGCCTTGGGATTGGTCAAGCCCGAGGGTATAACAAAATAGCACTTGAACGGATGGCAAAGAACTTGCGATACTTTGTGACGCGAGACAAAGCGGGTAACGCACCGAAAGGAGAACCCATTGTCTCTGGTGCGGCTGCCGCCTATTGGCATTCGCTCACAGAGCTAGACAAAACAGCGTCACTTTTGGAAAAGCATAATATTCCAGCAAAGGTCTCAAACGACTGTGGAACGCATTTATGCAACCAAAGTTTTTACCACCTTCTTCATTGGAGAAAGGAACATCATCTTAAGATGAGAGTTGGCTTTGTTCATATTCCAGCACTACCAGAACAAGTGATTCAGTACTGGCCAGAAGCTCCCTTTATGCCGATAGAGATGACCCGCGAGGCTCTCTCACTCATCCTCCATCAACAAATTCAAGCGATAAGCTCAAGTAGTTTGTGAAATCAGATGTGAACGGTAAGGCCTATCCCACCCAACCTTCACATGTGATTTCAGATGTCACAGAAAAAAGGCTCCAACGTCTACTGAGAGATGTTGGAGACAAATGATATTCAACAGGAGAGTAATGTAGCCTTCGACAACTACCTTGAAAACACAACTCAAAGGAGTCAGATTCTAATTTCTTTGGCAAGGTGATATCGCTCTACCTTTAAGCGATCGCCCCCACCTTGAAGCACTCTGGACGTCTTATCTAACCGCCTTACTCGATAACAACCGCATTCACATCAACGGAGTCAGTCTCATCTTTTACGGATGCAGCAAAGGTATCTTCATCTGCTGTTTTCTTAGATTTCACGCGCTCGATTACAACTTGTGACACCTCTGCGAACAACAGTGTGACAAGCAGTGCGTCATCTAGCTGACCAACAATGGGGAGAAAATCTGGGGCAATATCAAAAGGCAAAACCAGATAGGCCAGTGTACCTAAGACAATCCACCAGCGATACTTGGGATTGCGGATTGTAGCGCGATACCAATCATACAAACCTTGTAGGGGAGACTT
Source organism: Cyanobacteria bacterium J06638_20 (assembly GCA_039819245.1). Lineage (GTDB taxonomy): Bacteria > Cyanobacteriota > Cyanobacteriia > Elainellales > Elainellaceae > Vacuolonema. The sequence continues at coordinate 35,549 of JBCBSJ010000019.1, read as the reverse complement.
CATTCAGTGTCCTCGCAATCAACATCTTTATAATTTCAAATTACTGATGAGTTGTTGAGAGGAGAAAACCGTCTGTTTGGGTGTATAAACCTCACTCAGATGAGATTTGAACGCTGAATTTCTGGACGAATGCTTCTATCTTAGACGCTAGGGGTTGAGCAACCCGTTCAATGGTACGCCGCGGTTGAGGGAAAACCAATGCGACGAGGGGCAGCACAAGGGAAAGGGAATATGCCCTGGTTTTCGGCTGGGCTGGTGGGTTTGTTTGCGATCGCCCTCCTCCTCCGGCTGTGGGGCCTAGAACGATTCAACACCTTGGTGTTTGACGAGGTGTATTACGCCAACTTTGCCGTCGCATTTCTCAATGGGCAGCAAGAGTTTGGTGGCCATCCGCCTCTGAGCCACTACCTAATAGCCTTCAGCATTTGGCTGGGAGAAGGGCTCAACCTGGGGAACGAGGCCTCTCGCAATACGCTAACTGGGGCTGATATCGCAACAACCAGCTATCGCTGGCTCAATGCCTGGGTGGGTGCTCTGTATCCGGTGGTTGTCGGAGCACTGGCGTTTCAACTGACCCGGCGACGGAGCTATGGCTTGCTAGCAGCCATATTGGCCACCGCCGATGGCCTGTTCTTAGTAGAGTCGCGCTACGCCCTCAACAACATTTATCTGGTGCTGTTTGGGTTGCTAGGGCAGCTGTTTTTACTGATGGCGCTCTATGTTTTGCAGCGGCGCCTGGGAGCGATCGCCCAGCACACAGCCCAGGCCAACGCGATGGCATCGACGCTCATGGAAGCGGGTACCCGTTTGCCGATCGATTTGCCGAAGGTAATCCGACGCTCAACCTGGCAATTGTGGTTGTGTTTAGTGCTGGCAGGCATCGGCTTCGGCGGGGCGATCGCCATCAAGTGGAATGGGGCAGGATTTTGGCTCGGCATGCTTGTCTTGTGGGCGTTGGCTTGGGGACGGCGACTGATGCGCTACTTGGGTTTAGAACGCGAACCCAATGTTGCCCATCCCGACGTGTCTCCCCTCGTGGCCCTAACGCGGCTGCATGGGGGGCATCTACTGATGGTGTTTGGGATTGTTCCGGCCATCACCTACTGGCTCAGTTGGCTTCCCCACATGGCACTCAGCCCTGTGAACGACTTCTGGCAATGGCAGTTTCAGGTATTGAATTATCACCAACGTGTCGGGGGTATGGAGGCTCATCCTTACTGCTCCCCCTGGTGGTCGTGGTTGTTCATGTTGCGACCCATCGCCTACTTCTACGAAACCCGACAGCCAGGGCAGACATCATCCGAAGGTTTGGCAAACGTTGCCCCATCCAATCTCCCAGAAGCTATCTACGACGTTCATGCCATGGGGAATCCAGTGCTGTGGTGGTTGTCTGCCGTTGGCATTCTGGGGTTGGTTGGCCTGGTCGGGCTTCGGTTTTGGCAGTCGGCTCACGAGCCGTTTGAGCTGCCAAAACCAGACAATCGCACGGTGCCAACCATGACTAGGTTACGGATCGCCCCCCAAGGATGGCATCTGTGGACTTTGCTTTTTGTCACTGTGAATTGGGCGACCAATTGGCTACCTTGGGCTCCGGTGACTCGTTGTACATTTCTCTATCACTATATGGGAGCATCGGTCTTTGCATTATTGGCGATCGCCCTCTGGGTCGAATGGGGTCTGCGCAGCGGACGCCCCCTTTTGATCCAGCTGAGCCTGACAGCGATGCTGTTGATTTTGATCGCGTTTTTGTTCTGGCTCCCCTTCTATCTGGGGCTACCCTTGTCACCAACGGGCGTTCAGATACGTCGCTGGTTCATCAGTTGGATATGAGCAAACATAGGAGATATAGTAATCCGAAATCGAAGGTGAAAAGTGGGACGGGCTTTGCCCGTCCCACTTTTCACCTTCGATTTCATACATCATTTGAGATCGCTATAGATAGAGTCAACACAATTATCACAATAGATCACAGCAAGCATTATCAAACCTGCAAACCTGCTTGACTAAATCCATCGTTCAAGATTTGGCCGCTGCCTAACTTCAACTGGATGAAACGTCTAACCCCAAATGGGTGAAACAGACATCGGCTTTAGACAAGAATATAGGTGACTATGCAACTTAATCCTTAAGAAAGGCTGAAGCAAAAACATTACTAAAGGTGACGAGACGCAAACTTTTTCGTAATCTATCTTTACTGTTTTCACGCTTTGAAATCAGCGATCGCTCGTCACTGAAACCAATGAAAAAAATCTCTCTCTTTCTGCTTTGGTGATAGGGAATCAACTCCTGATTGTCTAGCCAATTTACGTAGGGTTTCCTCTATCCCTTGATGCCGAAGCGCTCGCTATAAGAGAGTTTGAGATATGACGAGGAACGTATTCGCTAGCACCAAACATTTTCCTAAATCTGCCTTAAATTTGCACTAGCAAGATTCTAGTGGCTAGAACCCTTTCATTGCATTCCTTTCTACGATCTGGGTGCCAAACGCGGTAGGAAAACCATGTTTTAAGCCTTACGAAGACTGGGAAATATTGCGTAACGAGCCATCTGATTGGCTTGGTGCCTAGGGATAAAACCAAGACAGTGGTATTTTCGTCTCGTCGATTGACTTAGGCCATATCACTCAAGTCCCCAACACTGTCGTCTTGCCGCGAATTGCACCAACGTTATTGGCATTACATTGCCTATTTACTTCAAACGATATTCATTTGAGAGCGTAAATTATGGTAGCAACACCAGAGAAATTAACGGTTTCCGGCAATCCCTTATCGGATGAAGAGCTGCGTAAGATCAACGCCTATTGGAGAGCCTGTAACTATCTGGCTCTGGGCATGATTTACCTGAAAGACAACGCCTTGCTGCGTGAGCCACTCAAGGCCGAGCATGTGAAGCCTCGCCTCCTGGGGCATTGGGGATCTAGCCCTGGTCTGGCTTTTATCTATATCCACATGAACCGCATCATCAAAAAGTACAGCCAGAGCATGGTGTATGTGGCAGGCCCAGGACATGGTGCGCCCGGGGTATTGGCTCCGGTTTATCTGGAAGGCTCTTATTCCGAGGTTTATCCCGACAAAGGGGAAGACGCGGAGGGGATGCATCGCTTCTTCAAGCAATTCTCGTTCCCTGGCGGCATTGGTAGCCACTGTACTCCCGAAACTCCTGGTTCGATCCATGAGGGCGGCGAATTGGGCTACAGCCTTTCCCACGCTTACGGGATCGCCTTCGACAACCCCGATGTAATTGTGGGAGCCGTGATTGGAGATGGCGAAGCGGAAACCGGCCCGCTGGCAACCGCGTGGCATTCGAATAAGTTCCTCAACCCCATCCGTGATGGAGCGGTAATCCCTATCCTGCACCTCAACGGCTATAAGATCGCCAACCCCACCATCCTGTCGCGTATCAGTCATGAGGAGTTGGAAAGTCTATTCCGGGGTTATGGCTACAAGCCCTACTTTGTGGAAGGGTCTGATCCCAACTACATGCACCAAGCGATGGCAGCCACAATGGATGTAGTGGTCAAAGAGATCAAGGAAATTCAGCAGGAAGCCCGTTCCACAGGTGTCGCGAAACGTCCCCGCTGGCCGATGATTGTGCTGCGATCGCCCAAAGGGTGGACGGCTCCCGAGTCGATTGATGGCCACAAGGTTGAAGGGTTCTGGCGATCGCACCAGGTACCCATGTCCGACATGCACACCAACGAAGCCCACCTGCAACTGCTGGAGCAGTGGCTGCGCAGCTACAAGCCCGAAGAGCTGTTCGATGACAACGGTTCCTTGCTGTCCGAGCTGAAAGAGCTGTCTCCCAAGGGTTCTCTGCGGATGGGATCGAACCCTATCACCAATGGGGGCTTGATTCGCAAAGAACTGCGGATGCCCGACTTCAAGAGCCTGGATTATGTGATAGACGTTCCCAAACCTGGTACCACTGAAGTCGGCAATACTGGGCCTACAGGCAAGTTTCTGCGGGATGTCATGCGGATGAACATGACCAACTTCCGCGTCTTCGGCCCCGACGAAACCGCGTCGAACCGTTTGCAAGCCATCTACGAAGTCAGCAAGAAGACCTGGCTGGCAGAGATGCTCCCCGAAGACCTAGATGGAACCCAACTGGCGACCGATGGTCGGGTGATGGAGATGTTGAGCGAACATAGCCTGGTCGGCTGGATGGAAGGCTATCTGCTCTCGGGGCGGCATGGCTTCTTCCATACCTACGAAGCGTTTGCCCATGTCATCGACTCCATGTTCAACCAACATGCGAAGTGGCTCGACATTTGTAAAAACGAAGTGCCCTGGCGGGCTCCAGTTTCCTCCTGGAACATTTTGCTGTCGTCCACCGTATGGCGGCAAGACCACAACGGCTTCTCGCACCAAGATCCCGGCTTTGTTGACTTGGTGACCAACAAGAGTGCCGATGTGGTGCGGATCTACTTCCCACCCGATGCCAACTGTCTGCTGTCGGTGGTCGATCACTGCTTGCGCAGCACTGACTACACCAACGTCATCGTGGCAGACAAGCAAAAGCACTTGCAGTACCTCAGCATGGAAGAGGCCATCAAGCACTGCACCAAGGGTCTGGGGATCTGGGATTGGGCCTGCAACGATGACTGCGGCACCGAACCGGATGAGCCGGATGTGGTGATGGTTTCCTGCGGTGACATTCCTACGAAGGAAGCCCTAGCCGCCACCGCCATCATGCGCGAGGAGTTCCCTTACCTGAAGGTACGTTTCATCAACGTGGTGGATCTGTTGACGCTGATGCCCAAGGAGGAGCACCCCCACGGGCTAAGCAACCGGGAATTCGACAACCTGTTCACCCCCGATAAGCCCATCATCTTCAACTTCCATGGCTATCCTTGGTTGATCCACAAGCTGGCCTACCGCCGCAGCAACCAGGAGCGCATCCATGTGCGCGGCTACAAGGAGAAGGGCAACATCAACACGCCGCTGGAGCTCGCGATTAACAACGAAATCGATCGCTTCAACCTGGTGATCGATGTGATCGACCGGGTGGAAACACTCGGTTCCCGTGCTGCCCATGTGCGGGAGCGGATGAACAACGCCATCATCGAGAACCGCAACTATGCTTATCAGCATGGGATGGATCGCGATGAGATCGTGAACTGGAAGTGGCCCTACTAGGGCAATGCGAGTGTGCGGGGAGGTGTTTCTTCCCGCACACTATAGCTCTGCTATTCGGTGGAGCACGGGAATGAATTTCGATGCGTTGCGCGATCGCCCAAACTACCTAGTCGGAACAGGCCAAAACGGCCTTACCATAGGATGCTTTGGCGCAGCGTAGCGCATTCTTGCAAGCATTCCAGTCATTTCAAGGGTAGTCGTTGGGTCTGTTCGGCTATGGCTAATGTACCGTTTGTCGGTTTTTGATGCGTCAGTCCCTCTAGTCCCCATGTCCAGGTTCCATGAGTTGACGCAGGCAGCAGCACAACGAGGCAAGGATATGAAAGTCGCATTTTTCAGCACCAAGCGATACGATCGCCAGTCTTTCTCAGAAGCAAACGCCGACGATCGCCATGCGTTGACCTTTTTTGAACCCCGACTAACCGAGCAAACCGTGAGCTTGGCGGCGGGCTATCCTGCCGTTTGTGTCTTCATCAACGACGCGCTGGATGAAACGGTACTACAAGCCCTGGCCGCCAACGGAACGCAGTTGGTCGCGCTGCGCTCCGCCGGATTCAACAATGTGGATCTAACCGCCGCCGCCAAGCTTGGGATCAAGGTGGTGCGGGTTCCGGCCTACTCGCCCTATGCTGTGGCCGAACATGCTGTGGGATTGGTGCTGATGCTGAACCGCAAGCTGTATCGAGCCTACAACCGAGTGCGCGAGGATAATTTTTCTCTGGATGGCCTATTGGGATTCGACTTGCAGGGCACCACGGTCGGCGTAGTCGGAACAGGCAAAATTGGCCTAATCTTTGCTCAGATCATGCATGGCTTTGGGTGTCACCTGCTAGGCTACGATGCCTTTCCCAACGATCGCTTTACATCCATCGGTGATGCACGCTATGTGGAGCTGCCAGAACTGCTGGCCAGCGCCGACATCATTTCGCTCCATTGCCCGCTACTGCCCGCAACCCGACACATCATCAACGGGGAATCGATCGCCCAAATGAAGCCCGGCGTCATGCTGATCAACACCAGCCGAGGTGGTCTGGTGGACACACGCGCCGTGATTGAGGGGATCAAGTCTGGGCAGATTGGCTACCTGGGCACCGATGTCTATGAAGAGGAAGCCGATCTATTTTTTGAAGACCTGTCAGACACGGTGATCAAGGATGATACCTTTCAACTATTGCAGTCCTATCCCAATGTGGTGATTACGGCACACCAGGCATTTTTTACCCAAAATGCATTGCAGGCGATCGCCCAAACCACACTCCACAACATTGATGATGTTGAGCAAGGCCGGGACTGCCCCAACGAGGTGAAGGCAGAAAAGCAGGTTGCCTCATCCCCTGCTTAATGCTTTCGTAATTTGTGGGAGGTTTTCTCGGCTATCTCGCCTGAATCCTCTACCCAACCTGCTCTTTCGCGTAACGGTTCGTTACCTCCTGTCATGTATGTCCTCAAGGCTTCCCTGGTGATTTTGCTCTCCGTGATGCTGGCGAGTGGATGGATGCTCTCCCACCCCAGCGCGGTCGCTGCCCAGGAACGCAGGGTGGAAGCCACAGAAACCCCAACGGTGGTCTTCCCCGTCCCTTCCGCTGTCACGAACAACACCAAGGTGCGGATCGGCGGTTCGCCAACGATGAACCCCATCAACCAGGCATTGAAGCGTCAGTTTGAGGAGCAGTTTCCAGGCACAGCGATCGAACTAGAGGGCAAGCTGGCCGATACCGAGACGGCCCTGGAAGCGCTCCAAAACGGGGAGATTGACCTGGCGGCAATGGGGCGATCGCTCACTCCCGAAGAAAAGGCCGCAGGGTTGCGAGAAGTTCCCGTCAGCTTCGACAAAATCGCCATTCTCACGGGCAACAGCAATCCCTTCAACGACAGCTTGACCCTGGAACAACTGGGGCAAATATTCCGGGGTAACATTACCGATTGGTCAGAGTTGGGGCGATCGCCAGGGCGCATCGAGATTATCGATCGTCCGACTAACAGTGAGACTCGGCAGGCATTGCAACGCTACGGCATTATTCCTACAGATGAAGCACCACCAGAAGAATCGGAGCCCGATACGGTAGCGATCGCCGGGGATAGTGAACCATCTGAGAACGGTGAGGGAATCGGTGAAGCTGCCAGTGAGATCGTCAGCGCTCCAACAGCCACAGTGAGAACATTGCCGACTGATGAGACAGCAGGGGTGGTGAAGGCGTTGGGACGCAACGGCCTGGGCTATGCGATCGCCAATCAAGTCCGCAACGAGCAGGCGGTGAAATGGATCAAGATTGCCATCATTCGCACGACGCTGCCGGGTGATGCGCTGTATCCCTATTCTCAAGTTCGAGGCTATGCCTACCGGGATGAAACCAATCCCCGCATCCAGTCCTTTTTAGGCTTCACTTCAACTGAAGCGGGACGAGCCGCGATCGCCGCCGCCCGTAAGGCAGAAGCAGCAGTCGCGGCCAAGCCACCACCAGAACCCGCTGTGGTCGAGCAACCTGCCGAAACCCCTGTGGCGATCGCCCCTGTGGAAACCCCTGGTACCGGATTTGATTTGAGCCAAATCCCCTCCTGGGCCTGGTTCCTAATTCCCATCTTCCCCATTGCCATTCCCATTTATCTCGTGTGGCGACAGCGGCAAGCCCGCGCTCGCAGGGTGACTCGCCCCACCTCGCCGCGCCCGCCCATGCCGTCGCGATCGCCTCAGCCCACCACAGCAGTTTTGGAAACCCCAGAAACCACCAGCGAGGAAACCGATGAGCTGGATGATTGGGATGACAACATCACCGAGCCACCAACGGCTCCCACCGCGCCGGAAGAGGCAGAGACAGTTCTTGATGTTGAATTCGAAGAAACTGCATCGGTAGAAGCGACCACTGAGGAGAAGGATGAGATTGGCGATCGCACTCCTGCAACCTATGTGGCAGCAAGCGATGCGAGTCCTTCCATCACAATTCCCATTCCGCCAGAGGTAGACGAGCCATCCGTCCCCCCGCTTGAGAGCGATGTTGATGAACAGAACGATGCAGAGTTGGAGGACATTGCGCCAGAGGATCTGCTTGCTTCGGAGCCAGAGATCGCCCCGGCAGAGAATGCTATTCCTTCGACACCGCTCCCGGTTGCTCCAGATTTGGGTGATGCAGAATCCTCAATAGTGGAAGCACCCCCTCAAGATGCGACAGTCATATCTGAGCCAGATGACGAATCCACCGAAGAATCCACACCACTGCCAGAACCTGACATTGCAGGGGTTGAGGAAGACATCTACGGTGAAGTCGTTCCGCCCGTTGTGGCACCGCTAGAGCCGACGATACCTAGCCAAGCAAACAGAGCAGAGGATGAATCTGTCGCGCAGGTTGATGCCGAGGAATATAGCGAGGCTCCCGTCTACGACGAAACCGTTCCGGAGATAAATCCGCCAGAAAACGTTATTCCTTCTGCGTCTGAAGAGGAGGAGCAGGAGGAGATAGCGGCAGTCGAGGCAGAATCCGAACTGCCTGCTTTGGAAATGCCTGAAGGGGGCGTTGTCACAGCAGACTGGTTACAGGGTGCGATCGCCCATCACCTTACTGCTAAAGGTCAGACGGTTGAGACAGCAACTCCTAACGCGCTTTACATGGCTCTCGCAGCCAGCATTTGCAAGGTACTGCTCAATCGCCGCACTCCGGAAGATCTGCTGACTGCAGATCCTTCGCTGCGCCTAGTGGCTGAGCTAGCCGCCGAATACACCCCCGGTCCTCATCTGAAAAATGCGCTGGTGAACCTGGGCGCGCTGGAAACGGCCCAACAAACGCTGCAAGCTATGGGGCAGGATCTTGACACCGTGATGGCACAGGAAGAAGAGCCTGGCTTAGGTCGAGGCGGCTTGGGTCGGCTGATGGTCTGTTACCTGGATTCCCTGGCAACCCAGCGTCTCCCAGCCATTGGCTATGGCCTGCGGTATGAATATGGCATTTTTGACCAGGACATCCAGGATGGCTGGCAGGTGGAAGTGATCGACGACTGGCTGCGTCCTGGGAATCCCTGGGAAGTGGAGCGACCCGATCGCCCTCTCACCGTGCAGTTTGGGGGCTACACCGAAGCCTATACCGATGCCGACGGGCGCTACCGAGTGCAATGGATTGCAGCACAGTCGGTGCAGGGGCAATGCTTCGACACGCCGATTCCTGGGTACCAAACCGACACGGTCAGCCTGTTGCGGCTGTGGCGGGCGAACACGGACGATCGCCTGGGCAAAGTCCTCTATCCCGTCAACGAAGCACCCGATCTGCGGTTACGGCAGCAATATTTCCTCGTCTCCTGCACAATACAGGACTTGCTACAGCTGCATCTCTTGCGGGAAACCACCCTCGATACTCTGCCCGAGCACCTAGCGCTGCAACTGAACGATACCGACACTCTGCTGGCGATCGCCGAGTTGATGCGCCTACTGGTGGATGAGCATGGGCTGGAATGGGACAACGCTTGGGATATCACCAACCATACCCTGAGCTACACCAACCACAGCCTCTTGCCCGAAACCCTAGATGACCAGTGGGGGATTAACCTGTTTTCCGAAGACTTACCTCGCCACCTGGAAATCATCTACGAAATCAACCAGCGCTTTTTGGATGGGGTGCGATCGCAATATTTCGTCGAAACTGATCAAATTCGTCGGCTTTCCCTCGTAAACGATGACGAGCAGCAGATTCGCCTCACCAACCTCGCTTGTATTGGTACCCACGCAGTTAACGGCGTCTCTTCTCTCCATAGCCAACTGCTACAGGATCGGCTGCTGTGGGATTTCTACGCCCTCAACCCCGATCGTTTTTTGAACGAGAGCAACGGCATCAACATTCGCCGCTTCCTGCTCGTCACCAATACACCCCTAGCCGCCCTCATCACCCAGCACATCGGTCCAAGCTGGATTGAAGATGCCAACGAACTGGCACGCCTAGAGGATTTGGCGGCGGAGACGAAGTTTTGCCATCAATGGCATGGTGTCAAGTTGGCGGCAAAGGAGAAGTTGGCAACTTTAATGCGCGATCGCTTGGGCGAAACCGTCGATCCCCACTCTTTGTTTGACGGACAACTGACGGTGATTCATGAATACAAGCGGCAACTGCTCAACCTGCTGCATGTCATTACTCTGTATCAGCAGATCAAGGCTAATCCCAATCAAGAGCGGCCATCGCGGACGGTGCTGTTCAGCGGCAAAGCCTCTCCAGACTATGACATCGCTAAGCGGTTAATCAAACTCATTCATCAGGTCGCCGAAACGGTCAATCGGGATCTCGATACTAGCGGACGGTTGAAGCTGGTATTTCTGCCCGACTTTACCCTCAAGCTGGCTGAGCAAATTTATCCAGCGTTGGATCTGTCGGAGCATCTTTCCCAGGCGGGCACCGAAGCGGGCGACACCGGAAATATGATGGCCGCAGTGAACGGAGCCTTGCTGATAACCACGCCCGATGGCTCGAACCTGGAATTGCAGGAGACTCTGGGGGATGAAGCCGTCTTTCAGTTTGGGCTGACCGTGGCCGAACTGCAGAAGCAACGGAAGCTAGGCTACTATCCCCAGGCTATCTACAGTGAAAATCCGGCGTTGCAGCAAGCAGTCGATGCACTGACGGATGGGACATTCGGGGAGACTGAAGCGATCGCCCAACCCATCGTCCATTCTCTGCTGTCCGACGATTCCTACGGCGTGTTGGCAGACTATGCTGCCTATGTCGCCACCCAAGACGAGGTCGCTCGGCGCTACGCGAATCAAGCCGCTTGGACGACCCATTCCATCCTGGCAGTGGCGCGCATGGGACGCTTTTCCAGCGATCGCGCGATTCAAAATTACAACCAAGACATTTGGAATGCGCCCCCCGCCGCCAAGCGATTGCGCCAGCGCATCAAGCCGCCCGGTGGCTGACTGACCAATCCTCCCGCCCGAGAGGCGACAACCGCAACGCCCCCATCACTCGAACCAGATGGGAGCACGCCACCACCAACGCCCGAGATCATTGATCTAACCGTCCACAGCCAGCGCAATTGCTTTTCCGTTGACCCCGCTGTCAGGCAGGAGATGGAGCAAGCGGCTGTCTCCAAAGTGCTGCAACCAGGCACCTACACCCTGCGCTTGCAGGAGAACGGAGGCATGGGCGATCGCCCCGAACCCGTTGCGCTACTGTGGCTGTATGGCGGACGCTTCATCAACCAAGACACAGCGATGGAAGTCAACACGACCTGGTGTTCGTTGAATGGCTACGATGACACGCTCACCCTAACCATCTTGGAACCCACCAACCTCGCCGCCTTCTTCTGCAATGCGGATCGTCCTGCCACTGAGGTAGAGATGGCGCTAGCAATTACCCGCCAGTGATGCACACCCGCCAACAGATTGCTAGGGATAGCAATCATAAAACCTCGTTCAGTCCGTGGCTAGATATCGCAGCCCCCAATCCCTCCCCATTGCTCTACATCTTTCCCAGAGACAGGCGATCGCCATGAATCAACCTCGACCAGACTCTGATCCCAATTCCATACACACCAAAACTAGCCATTTTTCTACAGGACAAGGGGCGCAGAAAAATGGCAAGAGCGGGTTCTTAAAGAATGGGGCTTGCTCCCTGAATCGGTTCCAGAAGCACACGGTCATTGGGTTTTCCACCGTGCTAATGGCCTTGGCTGTGGCTCCCGAAGCGCGAGTCACAGCCCAAATGCGCAGTATTCAGGCAACTCAGACCACAGCGCAGGTGACCAACCCACAGACCTCTTTTCGCTTGCCCCAATCCGTCGCCGATGGGATCGATATTCAGATCGATGGCTCGACCAGCCTCCAAACCACCGTCATGGATCTGAGACAGCGGTTTGAAGAGCGCTTCGAAGGAGCAACAGTTACGCTCGGCGGCAGGAGCGACGGGCAAGCATTGGCACGCTTACAGCAGGGAGCCATTGAAATTGCGGCGATTGGACGAGCGCTGACTGCGGAGGAAAAGGCCGCTGGGTTAGACGCCGTACCCATGGAGCGCGAAAAGGTTGCGATCTTCGTTAGCTCCGACAATCCCTTCCAGGGAGAGCTAACCTTTGACCAGTTTGTGCAAATCTTTCGGGGCGACGTGCAGGATTGGGCGGCGTTGGGCGGCGAAGGACGCATCCGTTTTCTCGATCGCCCAGACACGAGCGACACCCGTCGTTCGCTTGGGGTTTACGACATCTTTGGCGGCAATCTGGAGACGGGTGACACTGCCGAAGTGATCGACGCCGACACCACTGAGGCCGTCATCGCAGCGCTAGGAGACGATGGCGTCGGCTATGGCGTTTACAGTCAGGTGCGCAACAACCCGGATGTACGCATTATTTCGATGCATGGCGTGTCAGCCACACATTCCGCCTATCCTTACTCTCAGCCCCGCAATTTTGTCTATGATCCCGAGACCTTGAGTGAGGCGGGACAAGCTTTCCTGGGGCTGGTTACCACGGTCGCAGCGCAGGAAAACACACCAGCCGAACGCCTCGCGGCTGTGGGCACGGATGAAACGGAACGGAACGCCTCGGCTAGCGATCGCGATCCTGATGCGGCAAGCGATCGCAATGCAACCCATGATCCCGATATAGAAGGCGATCGCGAAACATCAGAACGAGACACCGCAGAAGCAAGTGATCCTGACACCGAGACTGCTGGGACAACTGCTTCACCCATCCCAGATCCAACCACCGCGTCCGATCCCACTACATCCTCTGCACCTCCCGAACCAATGCCATCGGAAGCCGTACATGGCATGATTGCTGATGCGGTCGATGGTACAGCAGATACTGAGATGCGCCAGAGAGATCGCCCTCCCTTGGGGTTAATGATTATTCCAATCCTCTTGGCGGGTGGCGGTATTTGGGCATGGCGTCGCAATCAAGCCCCTCAAAATCGAGCACTAGACCTCAATCGTGGGATGGTAGGAGCGGATATTCCACCTGCACCGCCATTGGCTGCGACCGCAGCGGAACCCCACATTCGCTTTACAACCCACAGTCCCACAGTTGGTCAAGTTACTTGGGAATTGCCCGATCACCAAAAGCAAGCGCTAAAAGCCAACAACCATGGCCTTAAGGTGCGCCTACATGATGTGACAACGCTGGATACTGATCAGGCCATCTCTCAACAAACGATGGAGTTTGATTGTCCGCCCTATGCCTCCAGCCTGTTGCTACCGATTGGGCAACCTGATAGGGATTACCAGGCAGAGTTGGGCTATTCAACGCCGGAGACTGACTGGGTATCGTTAGCGCGATCGCCCCATGTCCACGCCCCACCCTCCACGCCGGGTGCGTCTCCCGTCGAACAGAACGGGGTTGCCTTGGCAACAGGACGCCCGCTGCCATCCGGAGCGATTGCGGGAGCAGCGATCGCCGGAGCAGCTCTGGCCGGAGCAGCCGTAGCTTCCACTAAATCACCCACCCCTGAACCCGCAACTGACACGGCTGAACCTCCGACAACTGATGAGACTACAACGGATCCAGTTGAGACGGATCGGACTGAAGCTAGCCTGACTGAGGCTGGCTTGGCCGCAGCCAATTTACCTGAAACCGAGCAGGCTGAGTCGGGTCTGACTGAACCCGATAGAACTGAGTCGGATCTTGGTGAAACTGAGGCACTTCAGGCCAATGGACTTCAAACCAATGGTGCTGCAACCCATTTGCCTGAGGTCAAGGCACCCGAAGATACACCTGAAGTTCTGCCAGCAGCCCTGACAGGCGAGGGCATCGAACAGCTCCAACTCCATAGTCAGACTCACAGATTCCCACTTGAAACTGATTACCTAAACGCCCTCCAGGGGGTGGCAGCGACTCAAGCCATCTCCCAAGGGATTTATAAAATCTTCATTAAAGATGGTGTTTTTGGCGATCGTACCGATCCCGAGCATTCGGGAGAACCTTGGGTGCTGCTATTCTTGGCAGGCGGGCGCGTCATCAATCAGAAAACGCAGGTTCCGGTTTCTGCGACCTGGTCAACCCTCAACGGCTATGACGATCGTTTGGTCGTAGAAGTGATAGAGCCAACCATCCTCCATGCCGTCTTCGTTGATACTGATGTGGAGGATAACGAAGGAGAGATGACGGTTTCCATCGAGCGCCTGCCTTCATAACCTGGCTTTAACATAATCTGGCTTAAGCTAGCTGTGGGCTGATTTCTGCAACAAGAGGTGATTTTATGGATGCGACCCAACTGTGGCAACGTTACCAGGACTGGCTTTATTACCATCCCGGTTTGGAGCTGTATGTCGATATCAGCCGAATGCGGTTTGATGACGGGTTGGTCGAATCGCTCAAGCCCAAGTTCGAGCAAGCCTTCAAGGATATGCAGGCGCTAGAGGGTGGGGCGATCGCCAACCCTGATGAAGAGCGCATGGTCGGCCATTACTGGCTGCGCAACTCCGACAAAGCGCCAACACCCGAGCTGAAGCAGCTGATTGATGAATCCTTCGACCATATTGAAACCTTCGCCCAGAAGGTACACAGCGGCGAGATTCATCCCCCAGAAGCAGAGAAGTTCACTGACTTGCTCTCCGTGGGTATCGGCGGCTCGGCGCTGGGACCCGAATTTGTCGCCGAAGCCCTAATCCCTAAAGACGAAAAACTTAAAGTTCATTTTATTGATAATACTGACCCGGCAGGTATCGACCGGGTCATGCAGGAGTTAAAGGATCGGCTTAACAGCACACTAGTACTGGTCACCACGAAGTCGGGTGGTACTCCCGAAACCCGCAACGGTATGTTGGAAGTGAAGCATGTCTACGAACAAATGGGGTTAGATTTTGCGAGCCATGCGATCGCCGTCACCATGCAGGGCAGCAAGATGGATCAATATGCCATGCAAGAGCATTGGCTGGCCGAGTTCTCCATGTTCGACTGGGTGGGAGGCCGCACTTCGGAAATGTCTGCTGTCGGTTTGCTGCCCGCTGCGCTCCAGGGCATCGATATCCGAGCCATGTTGGTTGGAGCGGCAGAAATGGATGAAGCCACCCGCGTGGCGAATATCAAAAACAATCCAGCGGCGCTTTTGGCTCTTGCCTGGTATCACTCCGGGAATGGCAAAGGGGAAAAGGATATGGTTATCCTGCCCTACAAAGACAGCCTGCTTTTGTTTAGCCGCTACTTACAGCAATTGATTATGGAATCGCTGGGTAAGGAGCGCGACCTGGAAGGGAACGTTGCCCATCAAGGCATTGCCGTCTATGGCAACAAAGGCTCCACCGATCAACATGCCTATGTGCAACAACTGCGCGAAGGGGTACCCAACTTCTTCGTCACCTTTATTGAAGTGCTGGAAGATCGCAAAGGGTCATCCATGGAGGTGGAATCTGGAGCTACCGCTGGGGATTTCCTCAATGGCTTTTTGCAGGGCACACGGGAAGCGTTATTCGAGAACGAACGGGATTCCGTCACTATTACCGTTCCCACCGTCAATCCCCGGCTCGTTGGCGCATTAATCGCCCTATACGAACGCACTGTGGGGCTGTATGCCTCCCTCGTCAACATCAACGCGTACCATCAGCCAGGCGTAGAAGCGGGGAAGAAAGCCGCCGCTTCGATCCTCGACTTGCAGCGCCAGGTGATGCAGGTGGTGCAGGCCACAGGTCAGCCTCTGGAGCTGGGGGCGATCGCCGAAAAAATCGGTGCCCCCGACCGCATCGAAGCGATCTATCACATCATCCGACATCTGGAAGCGAATAACCGAGGCGTAGTGCTTGAGGGCGATCGCGCCAAGCCCTCAAGTCTCACCGTTTCCTCCAAATAACTCCCCACAACGGATCACCCCTCAGCGATCCGTTCGTTGTCTTAATCCCCCACCCTTTATCCTTCACCCTTTCCTACCCCTTCCCTCCCCCGTTTCACTCCTCCAACACAACAGACCCGACATCCTAGATCCGATGACCGAGTAGACCGCGAATCGTTTGTTTTCTGTGTTCACTCTCAAAGGACGTTATGACGGTATCAATGAATCTTCCGAGCTTCCGCACACCGGGTGTGGAAGATGATCGCACTGGGCTGAGTATTGAAACGCTAAAGCGCGCTTTTTTTGACAATCTCTACTACGTGCAGGGCAAGCTCCCCCATCGGGCATCAACGGTGGACTACTATATGGCACTGGCCTACACCGTGCGCGATCGCCTGCTCCAGCGCTGGCTGGCGACTGGGGAAGCCTTCATGCAGCCGAATGTGCGCATCGTCGGCTACCTTTCCGCTGAGTTTTTGATGGGACCACATCTGGGCAATAACCTAATCAACCTAGATATCTATGCGCCCATCAAGCAGGCGATCGAAGAATCGGGACTCAATCTCCAAGACCTAATTGACATTGAAGAAGAGCCTGGCCTCGGAAATGGCGGCTTGGGACGACTAGCAGCCTGTTATCTCGATTCCCTTGCATCGTTGCAAATTCCGGCGATCGGCTACGGCATCCGCTACGAATTTGGAATTTTTGACCAGGAGATCCAAAACGGATGGCAGGTCGAAATCACCGACAAGTGGCTAAAGTACGGCAATCCTTGGGAAGTAGCACGCCCGGGAGAAGCCGTAGAGGTCAAATTTGGCGGCTACACTCAGACCTACACCGATGATCAGGGGCGCTATCGAGTCCGCTGGATTCCTGGCTTCACCGTGATGGGCATTCCCTACGACACCCCCATCACCGGCTACAAGGTCAACACCGTCAACACCCTCCGCCTATGGAAAGCGGAAGCGCCCGAATCCTTCGATTTCATGGCGTTCAACCAGGGCGACTACTGGGGTGCAGTCAATGACAAGGTGGTGTCTGAAACCATTTCCAAGGTGCTGTATCCCAATGACGAGCAGATTCAAGGGAAGCAATTGCGCCTGCAACAGCAGTTTTTCTTTGTCTCCTGCTCTTTGCAAGACGTAATCCGGCGGCATCTCAATTCCGGGCGCACCCTGGATACATTGCACGAGAAATTCTCCCTGCAAATGAACGACACCCACCCCTCCGTGGCGGTCGCCGAGCTGATGCGCCTGCTGGTGGATGAGCACATGCTGGAATGGGATCATGCTTGGGACATCACAACGCGTACCCTGGCCTACACGAACCACACCCTGCTCCCCGAAGCACTGGAAAAATGGTCGATCGCCCTATTTGGCAGCCTATTGCCCCGGCAGCTAGAAATCATCTTTGAAATCAACAGCCGTTTTCTGGATCAGGTCCGCCTCCGTTATCCCGGTGATGATGCCCGGTTTGGGCGTGTCTCGCTGATCGACGAAGGGGGCGATCGCTCCGTCCGGATGGCAAACCTGGCCTGTGTCGGTAGCCATGCCGTCAACGGCGTCGCAGCCCTGCATTCGGAGCTGTTGAAAGAGACGGTGCTGCGCGACTTTTACGAGTTGATGCCCGAGAAGTTTTGCAACGTGACCAATGGCGTCACCCCTCGCCGCTGGATCGCGCTCAGCAACCCTCGCCTCACCACCCTGATCAATCGCCGCATTGGCGACAGTTGGCTCACCCACCTCGAACACCTGCGGAGACTAGAGAGCGCAGCTGATGACGCAGGTTTCCGCCACGAATGGCGCATGGTGAAGCGCGATATCAAAGCCGACTTGGCCAACCATATCGCCACCCGCACAGGTATTTCGGTGAATCCCGACACCTTGTTCGACATCCAGGTGAAGCGCATCCACGAATACAAGCGGCAACATCTGAACGTGCTGCATATCGTCACCCTCTACCACCGCCTGAAGCAAAATCCAAATCAGGAAATGGCGGGACGCACGTTCATCTTTGGCGGCAAAGCGGCGCCAGGATATGACATGGCGAAGCGGATCATCAAGCTCATCACCTCCGTCGGAGATGTGGTGAATAAAGACCCTGATGTGAGCGATCGCCTCCGAGTCGTCTTCCTCCCCGACTACAACGTCACCTTTGGGCAACGGGTTTATCCCGCTGCAGAACTTTCAGAGCAAATCTCCTTGGCTGGACTGGAAGCCTCGGGAACGGGCAACATGAAGTTCTCGATGAATGGCGCTTTGACCATTGGCACATTGGATGGGGCCAATGTCGAAATCCGCGAAGAGGTGGGATCCGAAAACTTCTTCCTGTTTGGAATGAAGATCGAGGAGGTAGCCGCACTGCGGAGCCAAGGCTACAACCCGATGGACTACTACCACGGCAACGAAACCCTGAAGGCCGTTATCGACCTAATTGCCTCGGGACACTTTTCCCACGGCGATCGGGAGCTGTTCCGCCCGCTGATCGACAACCTGCTCTATCACGATCCCTACATGCTGTTGGCCGACTACCAATCCTACGTAGACTGCCAGGATCAGGTGGGCAACGCCTACCGGGATTCGGAAAACTGGGTGCGGATGTCGATTCTCAACGCGGCTCGCATGGGCAAGTTCTCAAGCGATCGCTCCATTCAGGACTACGCCCAAACGATTTGGCAAGCCGACGCGGTTCCCATCCAAATTCAGGAATAGGAAGTAACGCCAGCAGGGCAATATCTTGAACGCCTGACCTAGCAAGGCTTCAAATACTCCGCTCTTATCGTTTTGAAAGCCCCGCAACGCGGGGCTTTCAAACAATCACAAATACTTCCCTGCGATTGTTTCCGGGGCTACTCCACAGGTTCAAAGGCATAGCCAAATCCGGTGCGGTCACTCGGCACTACTTGCACGAGCTGCATCGGTTGGTTGCGATCGCCCGAGGGCAAAAACCGAATGGTTCCCGTTGCGCCCTCAACAGCAAAAGTCGGATCTTTGAGGGCTTGGGTAAGGCCATCACGGGTGGGATCGACGCTCAGCCCAGCACTCAAGGCAATCGTCGCATCGTAGGCCATCGCCGTACGCCAGTTCACCGCACCACCCCACAGCTGTCGCGATGCTGTGGCAAAGTCGGACTCGGCATTGGATTGGATCACCCAAGGCACCGCAACGACCATGTCCAATGCATTCTCCGCACCCACTTCCAGGATGGTGGGGTTAAACAAGCTATCCCCCCCCAGCAGGGGCAACTGTTGACCATTGACCGCAATCACATCCAACGCCTGATCCAAGGTGGCCGTGTTGGTCAGCAGCAACAGCACATTAGCTCCCTGTTGCTGAGCCTGTTGCACAGCCGTGGTCGCATCAAACCCACCGGCTGACACATCAAACTCGCTGAGGATCTGCCCGCCATCCGTGAGCAATGCTGTCGAAAACTCATTTTTGAGGGACAGACTGTAGTCGCTTTCGCCGTTGAAGAAAACCGCCGCATTGCCCTGCTGCAAGTTATTGATCAAATAGCGGGAAAGGGTCGTGGCGGTGAAGCGATCGCTCGGCACGGTGCGAAACACATATTGCCCCTGCCCCGACAACTGAACCGAAGTACTGGTCGGCGAAATCATCGGGAGTCCTGCTTCTTCGTAAATGGGAGCGGCAGCCAGGGAGGATCCACTGCTAAAATGCCCAATCACCCCCAACACGCTGGGATCCTGGGTCAGTGTTTCCGCCACCTGAATTACGGTACTTTGCTCATCATTGTCAATGGCGATCGCCACCCGCAGAGGAACACCATTGATCCCCCCAACCTCGTTCACGTTCATCTGCGCCTGCGCCACACCTCGCAACAATTCGAGCGCCTGATTGGTCGCCGCTTCAGCCGGTACAGATACGGCAATGGTGTAAGCATCACCTCCGCCAATCCGAGCATTGTTCAAGTAAATGACAGCTTCTGGATCATTCCGATTGTCCTGAAGCGCAGTTTCTAGTTCCGCAATCGCCATTTCATAATTCCCCTCCGCGATCGCCTGCACCGCCAATTCCTTTGCCGGAGTTGCCCCATCGGGGAACAGGATGCGATCGCCTGTACTCAAGCGTTGGGCGATCGCCTGGTTTGCAATTCCAGGCGTGTCTGGGTTGGCAGGCGGATCCGAGTCACCCGGTATTGTTGCTGTGGGACTAGAGGGTTGCTGTAACACCCCGCCCACATTGAGATTGCGCAAGAGGAGCCAAATACCACCCCCAATCAACAGGAGCGTCACAATCAGTGCGACAAGAAGCGCCGGGGTTTCATTTTTCTGTGACATGAGCAAAATGCGGAAAAACTACGATCAGCCTAACAAGTGAGCCGTCTTCCGATGAATATATAGCGCTACGGGCTATAGCAAAACTCAATCATTTGTTACCTAATCAGTTGCCAGCCACGCAGCGCGTGGCTGGCAATACTCATCTTTGGCCGTTGTACGGGACATTATGCGAGATGTTCCTAAACTCCCTCACGCTTTGTCCAGGTATACAAATCACGCTTGGCGTGAATATTTTTCATGTGTTTTTTCACCGTATCGACCGTGATATAGAGCTGGTTGGCGATCGCCCGGTAGGTGCAGTTCGCCCGCCGCAACAACCACACCTCCGACTCCCGCCGGGTCAGCCCAAACAACTCGCTTTCGGCGATCGCCTGGTTTTCAGCAGCATGCAGGGTATCTTCCAGCGTCACCATTAGGCGTCCTTCCGGCGCTTGACTCGCCATCCACTGCACCCGTACTCGCACATGCCCAGCAGGGTCTAGGTTCAGTTGCTCATCAATCGTGACCCGATCATCGGCTAGATCCATCCGATACTGGAGCATCACCTCGCACACCCGCCACAGATGGGGAGGAAGGCGATCGCTGCACCAGCCATCTGGGGCAATACGCTGGCAAATCTGGCGAGCCATTTTATTAGAAACAACAATCTTGCCGGTATGGTCGGCAATCAAAATGCCATCGAGATAGCATTCCAAAATAGCCTGAAACAGAAAGTTCTCACTCATGGTAGAAGGGGGCCTCCAAGGAAAACTAAACGTTCAGGGCAAAAGCTACTCAACGCTGCAATCGTGAATTATTTAACTGTCGCGTTGGTAGTTCACCCAATCATTGCTAGATGCAAAGCAAACGCTAACAACTGAGATTTCTTCACGGCTTGTCCTCCAATCGCTCTACAGACAAGAAGAGGGAATGAGCAAAGCTTGGATAGACAGGAGACAGATGCATCCATGCTTCAAGACAAGCCAAGATGAAACGAACAAGTCGTAGAAACAAAGCTGTGGGACAGCGAAACGATAGGGAGACAATGCCTGACACAGGCACCGCAGTTGACTTTACGGCTCACATGGTTGTCACTTGACGACTTCAAACCGACGCACACAATCGACATCCATGCCGTATGGCGTCTGACCTATCAAGTACACCGCAGAAAAAATCAGGGTCTCAGGCGGTGTTCAACCTGTGAGGCTAGTGGGAAAGGGGTGGGGTTTCACCCCTTTTCACTTGCTTATAACTGTGACAGCTTCCTAGAGGATATGACAGTAATTTGTGACAGTCATATGACTGGGTTACATTTGTAGTATGGCTGAAACATTAACTGTTCGTCTAGTTTTTCTTTCCGTCGAGGGAAGTCAACGCAGTAATACACGGCTGGGCAACGGCTGAGGCGATCGCCTTGCCGCTATGGTGAAATCGTTGCAGGGGCGATCGCCCATCCCCAACCCTCTGCCAGATGCAAAACTGGCCCCTTTCGAATACTCGTTAGACCAGCATCCGCTCCATTGCATCTAAATCAGGAATGGTCAGGGTCTCGCGATCGCGCACAATTAGATTCTTGCGTTCCATCTTGCTGAGAACACGGGTGACCGTTTCCCGCGCTAAACCACTCAGGCTACTCAGCTCTCGATGGGGCAGGTTGGGAATTTCAATCCCCTTGTCGCCCGTTTTTCCTTGACCATCTGCAAGGAAGAGCAAAATATCAGCAACTCGTGACATACTATCCGACTCGCGCAACCGTAGGCGGCGGTTTACCTGGCGTAAACGACGCGCCATTAGCTGAGCGAGGCGAATGCCTGAATTCGGTTCATTGCGCAAGAGCCACACAAAATCTTGGGCGGGCAGGTTCCCAATGGTCGTCGGCACCAAGGTAATAACATCGGTGGAGCGCGGAACTTCATCCAGAGGAGCCATTTCCCCAAACAACTCCCCAATCCCCAAAATGTTGAGCGTCACCTCTTTACCATCCAGGTTGTAGGTGCGAATCTTCACCCATCCTCCCAGGATGAAGTACACAGAGCTTCCCCAGTCGTTTTCTAGCAACAACACTTGGTTTGCCGGATGGTTGCGGATAACGACCTGCTTGGTTGCTTTCTCCACAGCCTCCTCTGGTAGCCCCTCAAAAAACGGCGCACTGCGGATGAGTGCGGGGTCATTTGAGTCTCTGGGGTGCATGCGATCGGCCATGAGCTTAAGGTTATCCAGATGGAAAACCAGCAAGGGAACAGTAGGAGGAAAACTACAGCCCGATATTCCTCCATTCTAGTTTCGAGGGTGGGATACCTGGCAAGGCTGAAACCAGCGGTATGGCTAACATGAGCTGCGTTGTGGAGGTGAAGGGAAAATAATTCCCTTCAGCGTAAATCTCCAGTCATAGGCTGGAGATTGCCAATGCTTAGCCTTGAGTATAGCTGAGGAACTTATGGAGTTACCCCCTCAATCCTGACAAATCAATTCTTCCTCTCGGCTCACTGGAATCAGCCAAGTTTCTGAAGATTCATCCCGCTGTTGACCTTGATCCGACTAGACGCGCCTTAACCTTTATAGCCTGACGCATCGAAATTCGGACAGCGATTTTTGCAAGCCCGTAATGCAAGCTTGCAAAACATGCTCAGGTAAACCCCATCATGCAGCGCTGTAGGTACATACCCCAAGAAGCCAACCCTCAATCGATTGACTACGACACCCAACCCACGGCTGAGGTGCTGATCACCCGACGCAGGTCGGGCTGCACCTCGATGGTGTAGTCGTGGGGCGACCCACCGGAAACCACCTGGGTCATGGCAGACCCGTCGGGGTTACGGGGCGAGAACCAGGAGTCGGCACGAATCACTAGATTGCCGCTGCTATTGGTCATCATATCTTTGATGACCAGGGAGTTGCTATTGCCACTGGAGAGCAGGGCAGAAAAGTGTGCCGCTTCCTGCATTTCACCCGTCAGGGGATCGATGCGGGCAACAACGCCGATCTTGGCACCGCCGCCGCGCCCATAGCTTCGCAGCCATCCCTGCGTCGCATCCCGGGCAGCATCGCGGAAATCTTCGTTGGAGCTACCTTGGGTACCATCCACACTAAACACCCCATAGAGTGACGTGCCATCCCAAAACAACCCATAGCCCCGCCCATCGGCTCCAGTGCGTTCATAGTCGGTGCGAACCCAGTTGTTCTCAGGGTTAGCACTATCAAAGCTGGCGATGATGGGATCCTGGTTGTTGCTGCTACGCTGCCAGGTGCCAATGTAGAGAGTTTGTGTCCCAATGGTAATTGAGGGCCCGTCAAGGGCAGCGATTGCCGCTTCCGCCGTCGAAGGGCTAAACTTCGTCACCGGGCTACTCTGGATATCCACATCTGGCGGGAAGACGCCACTGCCATCATCATCTCGAATCGTCAGGGTCGCTGCCGCCTGCCCTAGGTCAGCGCCATCTGTGGGCGAGGAAAGGCGAAGTCGAACGGTCTCGTTGTCTTCCTCCGCGGCGTCATCGGTAATCGCAATCGTGAAGGTTTTCTGGGTTTCGCGATCGCCAAAGGTCAGCGTGCCAGAGGTCGAGCTGTAGTCTCCGGCGATTGCGGTACCGTCCTGGGTGGCGTAGTTAACGCTCACCGCACCATCCCTGCCGCCCGTGCGCTGAACCGTGATCGTCACGGTACCCGCTGCTTCATTCACCCTATAGGTCTCGGAGCTAAAGCTCAGGCTTCCTGGCGAAGGGGTGAAGGGTAACCCAAAATCCCGTGCGTCCAGTTGGTTGGCCACTACCCCTGTTAGCCGTGCCAAGTATTTCCCGCTGACCCGATGGCGAACCAGGGTATCGCCGCCATTTTGCACCAAGTTCAATTGGGCAAACTGGGACACGCCCTGGATCTGCATAATATCTTCGCCGCTCACAAAGTCAGCAACGGTGTCAGCAAGGTTCTCGTTCGTGCTGGCTTGTGCCAGAGAGAGGGTGAAGCTGTCGCGATCGCTCCCGCCCCGCATCAAATCTTTACCAGCACCGCTAATCAAGCTATCGCGGCCACCACCACCTACCAACGTGTCGTTCCCGCCGCTGCCATTGAGGCGATCGTTGCCGCCACCCCCTCGCACGCGGTCGTTACCACTACCGCCCAGGGCATTGTCGTTGCCAGCACTTCCCGTGAGGACATCATTGCCGCCATTGCCGACCAGGCGATCGCGCCCTGCGCCGCCGATCAGCGTATCTCGATCTTGGCCACCAAAGAGCTTGTCGTTGCCACCGACTCCGCTGAGGCGATCGCGTCCGCCCTCACCGTAGAGCCGATCGCCACCGCCACCGCCGTTCACAGTGTCGCGTCCCCCCCGCGCCCGCACCAAGTCATTACCATTGCGCGCAAAAATCTGGTTGGCGTTGGCATTGCCGATGATGCGATCGCGATCCGCCGTACCGTTGATGCGGTTCGTCGTCATCAACTCGGGACCAGTGGAACGAAGTTGCAGGCGATCGCCCGTGCTTCCAATACTAGGCGTTAGACCATCCGATGACAGCGGCAGGGCACTGTTGGCGAACTCAGGAGTTGGGGTCCGTTGCATTCACATCTCTCCTAACAGGAAAAAATTTTGAGTTGGGTATTACATCCCTGAGATGCAAGAGAAAGCCCTGAACTGCAAGAGAAGGCAAGGATCTGGCAAAGGATCCACGAACAAGATAAATACTGAATCGTGAGGGAAAGACGGTAGATCTCAACCTGAACCACAGCGGCGCTATCCAAGTGGTCAGAACCTCCCTTGCCTGAGTTCGCGGTTCGATGAGGGAGTCCTGCGCAGCCAACAACATGGATTTGAGGTGTTGACTGCGGAGGTTGGATGTTCTTCGTCCACTGCTTGTCGGCAGCCCTTCCGTTGTAGCGAATTTACTGAGCCAATCCCCTCAGGGGTTTTTCTGAGATTTTGGGAGGGGCGATCGCTCGATCACAACGCGAGGCCATCGATACTTAGGTAAGTTTCGAGATTAAGCTTTTCGAGGCATTTCCAAATAGCCGCTGAAAGATGCATCTATCTAACTCTATCGATGCATTGCTACCTATTAGAAAAAATCACTCCACACAGGACAAGAATCGAAGACCCTTGTTTTGCGTGGCGCAATCATCCCCCGCGCTACATAGAATCAAGAGTCTTAGCAAGGGCTTACTTTTGTCCCGCATCGAAGAACCATCATCACTCCTCAGTACAGGACAAAAAATTGAATCCCTACTAAAACCCTTGATTTTATGTGGCGCGGGCACTGCCCGCGCCACATAAAATCAGGGATTCTTTGGGTTTTGTCCTGTACTGAGTCATCACTCGTATCTCGCATTCGAGTTGACTCTGCAACGTTACTGCAATAAGGCATTTATCTAGGCAGGATACTGGATACATCACCCTTTCTTTATCATTTCAGAATAGATATCTCGCACTGAGAGTACAGAATCCTTGCCACCCTCTTCTCAAAACCTCTCAACGATATGGGGCAATGTGTGACTATCAAAAACCTCAGTACGAAACAACAACATTGGCTTTTTCCTAATAGGACTTACACATTTGGAACGAAAAACCAAAGGCTTTTGATGATTTTTGGGGCGCTCTGCGCCCCAAAAATCATCAAAATGCGTAAGTCTTGCCTAAGACATTTCAATCACTGACAAAGGAAGATGGAAAAGAAATTTGACATTTTGAGTCGAAATAGGAAAGTATAAATACGGTGGATGTATTGGGAAAACCTTCCGATTTCCTGATACCTTCCGGTCAGAGTTGATTATGATACTCATGGCTGCTGTCCTAAAATTTGCTGTATCCCAGTTAGGCCGTCGCAGTGAATTCGCTCGAATCGTTTGGGTTCAAATCTCTATAACTGACCGTAGCGATGACGAGCAATCTGGAACAGTAGTGAGCGAAGCGCACTCTGGCTCAATCTTCAGGAGCTAGTTTGCTGGAAATGTGGTTCCCATTGCAGTTCCTTACCAATGTCGCCACGGCTTTTGCAGATTGTCAGGCGAAATCCGTCTTCGTCATCCTCCGAAACGTTTGGGCTTGGATTCAAACATCACGTTTCGTTTGTGATCAGGAAGCATTGAATACAGCATATTAGTCTTCGTCCCATGGGCTTGGCATGCTGTGTATCCACTAGATTGAGGTCGCGGCTGATTCCGCACAACGAGGTTTAATCGCTACATGAAATTTTCAATTGCGTCACTTTTTTCCAATTTTCAGGACGACAAGTTAGTTGCCCCCAAGGCTCTCGAGAAAAAGCTGGAATGTGAGGACGAGGACAGTATCCGTCGTCTCCATATCGCACTGGATGCTCTGGAACGGATTGGGTTGCTGGTCAAAGAGCGCGGCAAGTACAAGCGGGTGGCTGAAGATGATGTCGTTGAAGGAAAGCTGCGTTGCTCCAGCAAGGGC
The DNA here is from genome assembly GCA_039819245.1 of Cyanobacteria bacterium J06638_20. Classification (GTDB taxonomy): domain Bacteria; phylum Cyanobacteriota; class Cyanobacteriia; order Elainellales; family Elainellaceae; genus Vacuolonema. The sequence continues at coordinate 9,003 of JBCBSJ010000019.1, read as the reverse complement.
TTTTGCTTTGCCATCCAGGATGAGGAAGGCGCTGAAGATATCTACGTCCGCGAGAGTCAGCTCAATACCGCATGGAATGGCGATCGCGTCCTTGTGCGCGTAACGAAGGAAGGTAGTCGGCGGCGCAGTCCAGAAGGCGAAGTGCGGATTATTCTGGAACGCAGTAACAGCTCAGTCCTGGCACGGGTGAAACAAGTAGAGAAGGGGGCTTACCGTGCTGTCCCGCTGGACGATCGCCTGTTATTTGAGCTGGATTTGTCGCCCAGCGACGATCCACCGCTAGAGGATGCGATCGATCAGTTAGTGCATGTCGAAATTCTTCGCTATCCCCTGGGGCAACACTTGCCCATGGGTCGGGTCGCCCAGGTATTGGGCCTGAATGCCCAAGAAGCCTCAGATATCAATATTGTCTGCTGTAAGCATGACTTGCCTCGGCACTTTTCCGACGAGGTAATTGCGGCGGCCAAAGAACTGCCAACCAAGCTCCGCAAAGCTGACCTCAAGAAGCGGCTGGACTTACGGGATATCCCCACCATCACCATTGATGGCCCCGACCATCCTCATAGTCCGGCAATCGATGATGCCCTCAGTTTGGAGAAGCTGAAGGGCGATCGCTGGCGACTGGGCATTCATATTGCGGATGTATCCTATTATGTAACGCCGCGATCGCCCATCGACCAAGCAGCGCAGAAACGGGGAACCTCTATTTTCTTGGGCGAAGTCGTTATCCCCATGCTGCCGGAGCAGTTGCACAAAATCTGCTCGCTGTTACCAGGAGACGATCGGCTCGCTATTTCTGTGCTGGTTACCCTCAATTCGGAGGGGGAAGTCCAGGAATACGAAATTCAGCCCAGCGTCATTCAGGTCAACCATGCTCTTGGCTATCAGCAAGCCCAGGCCATCATCAAACGCGACCATCCTGAAGTGCCAACCGAATCTCCCTATCCGCTTCCATCCCTGGAGGAACTGGAAAACCTAGAGCCCGTGTTTGACTTGGTCGATCAGCTGTACGACATTAGCCAGGCCGTGAGCCAGCAACGCCAGCAGCGGGGAGCCTTTAATCTGAACCTGCCCGAAAGCATCTTCCCCGAAGAGCATAACCCCGAACTGGGCAAGTTCCTCTCCAATCGGTTCCAGTACGACGATGAAGGGGAGTTAGGCGCGATGGTGGTTTCCTCTGTGTTGCCAGCTCGTAGCATCGTCACCGAGCTGATGCTGCTGGCTAACCAACTGATTGCCGATCACCTCAAAGCTTTGCAGATTCCTGCAATTTATCGCCAGCACCGCACCCCCGACCCCGAGGATGTGCAGGAGCTCGTGAAGTTGGTCGCTAACATGGGCATCGACTATGCCCCCGAAACCGAGGATGAAGTGCATCCCCGCGACTACCAAAACCTAACCCGCCGCTTTGCCGAATCAGAATCGGAGCGGGTGCTGACCTATTTGCTGCTAGAAACCCTCAAGCCTGCGGTTTATAGCAGCACACCGGGAACCCACTTCGGACTAGCGCTGGAAAATGCCTACACCCATTTCACCTCACCCCTAAGGCGATATCCCGATTTGCTAATCCATCGTCTGCTCCACACGGTGTTTGAGCATGGACGCAATCGCAAGACCACACGCTCGAAGGAAAAGGTCGATCTGCATAGCAGCTCTTGCCATGACGCCATCAGCTGGACGGTGTTACCACCTGACCTGCACGAGGAGTTGACCGAGTATTTCGACAATCTGGTGACCTACCTCACCGAACAAGAGCAGTTAGCTCACGAAGCCGAGGATGACCTGGAAGGGCTGAAAAAAGCCGAATACATGCAGGAACGCACAGGCGAAACCTTCCACGGCATTATCACAGGGGTACAATCCTACGGATTCTTCGTTGAAATCGAAGAACTCCTGGTGGAAGGATTGGTGCATGTCAGTTCGCTGAAGGATGACTGGTACGAGTTCCGCTCCCGCCAGCAAAAGCTGGTTGGCCGCAAGAATCGGCAGCAGTTCCGCCTGGGCGATCGCGTCGAAGTCCAAGTGAAGAGCGTCGATTACTATCGCCAACAAATCGACCTACTAGCGGTCGGCGGCGGCAGCGAAGCCACCGATGATGACGAGGATGATTTCGAGCCCGTCATCGACGAGGACACCGATAACGAAAGCGACGACGATACAGAAGCATAGAGAATAGCCTACTTGCTGTACGCCGTGTCGCTCCCCCAATGCCCACAGGGCATTGGGGGAGCGAAGAATGGCATAAAATTAAGCCTCTGGCGGAATATGCTCTTTCAAGTTGACAATCAAACCTGGCACGTCAATTTGAATCGTATTCCAAACAATGCTGAGGTTGACGGCATCATATTCATGGACGAGTCGATTCCGCATTCCATTGATTTCTTGCCAGGAAACTTGGGATAAACGTTGCTGTGTTGTTTCAGAAGCCCGTCTTGCAGCTTCAGCAATGCTGAGCAATTGAGGAATCACAGCGTCTTGAAGCTGAATATTGCTGAGAAACTCATCCTCAGAGCATGGCTCAGTATAAGCCATGATCAGTTCTGCGGATTGCAGCATATCAAGCAGATATTAAAGATCCCATTGCATAGCTGAGGTGATCGCGTTCATTCTGCCCAGTTTTCCAGGGATAGATTGGGGATACGTGAAAATTCTCGTGTGTTGTTGCTTACAAGCGTAACTCCGAGGCTCAAGGCATGGGCGGCAATCAACATATCCATGGAACCAATAACAAGCCCTCGACGTTCCAAATCACTTCTGATAGCGCCATAAGAAGTTGCAGCGGCAGGCTCAAACTCGACTATTTCTAGAGGGATCAAAAACTGCATTAGAGCACCACGATTTTTCTCTTGCTGTTGACTCTTGTAAACGCCATACTCTAATTCCGCTATGGTGATGGAGGAAACACCAATATCTGAAAGAGAAAGATTTTGAAAGCGTGCTAATACTTTGTGTGGTTTTTGTTTGATCAGATAGATACAAATATTGGTATCAAGTAGGTACTGCATCTAAAACGCCTCTCGAATATCGAGGGGTGGCTGATCTCTAGTAGTCATGAAATCATCAGAGAATTGCTCCAAACTTTCAACAAGAGCCTGCCAAGGATTATCTGCAGCAATCAGAACGATCGCATTGCCAACTTTTTTGATGTAAACTTCCGTTCCTGTCACATGAAAATCTTCCGGCAATATCACGATTTGATGAGTCCCGTCAGTGCTAATCTTGGCAGTATTCATTGCCTTCATCCTCCAAAGCTATAGAAATATTCAAAGCTTCAAGCTACTACTTCATCCATTCGATCGCCCGTTCCATTGCCACATCTTCAATAATTTCAGAAAGAAACTCAGAGACTTCTTGGCGATTATCACGAATGAGCTCGACGATCGCCAATTTCAAAAGTTCTTTGAATTGATCGGTATCTAAGGTAATTTCAGACATGATAGGCTCCGGATCCAGATTTAGTCTTACAGTGATGCGGATAAGGCAAAATGCAATCGCTCTCTGGAAAAGATTATAGCTAATCTGAGCGATCGCCCTTTATTCTCATGCATCGCTATGCTGATGGCAATACGTCGTGCACTTCTGGTTCAACATCGGGAACTTTGGCCAGGATAGCTTTGTCTTTTGTGCAGCAAACCTTTACCACGAACCTTCTCGGATCTTTTTCAAAGCTTCTTTAAACTCAACTTTCGCGCTTGAGGTTCCAGAAGTTGAAAGATCGGCTCGTGGTTAACCTGTTCAGCCGCTTCGCCATCAAACTTTCGGCCATTTGACCTGCAAATTAGATCTTGTCTAATTCCGTGGCAAGATGCTTTAGAAACGCTTCTCGTCGCCCACCCCATTCTGCATTAAAGTTCTCGAAAGCATCAAACTCGTAAGGAATACCCTTGTAAATTGAAAGATTAAACCCTAGGATTTCTGCACGATCTGGTAAGTTTTTCCAGTCAAGTTCTGGTTTCCACCAAAGAATTTTTACGAAACGCCCAAACCATTCTCCGTTCTGAGCAGGGTATTTATCTAAAACTTCAACAATATGAGTGACTTTGGAATGCTGGGTTAGCAGGATCAAATCACCCTCGGCGGGGTCGGCTGCTTTTTCATGCTTAAAGCCCAACGGGAAAATTATAACTCCATTACTATTGATAACTTCCTGTCCTTCTTCTTTCATCTGGTTGATTTCATTCGTGTTATAAGCCCAATAGCTTGGCCAGTCTTGAGGAGGAGTAATAACTTTTATCCAATTTAGCCTTGATAGCTCCATGCCTTTCTCCTTTTGGTTGATTGAGTCGAGATCCTCAGAAAAGCTGAGATCTAAATTGAGAGATAAAAGTTCATCGATTTTTCTCAAGAGATCATAGTTAATAGTGCTATTTTCGGCTTTTTCCAGCTTGTACCAATATGTCGGGGTAATTTCAAGTTGCCGACATATTGACAGCAAACTATCACTGGACGCTTTCCGTGCTGCCATGAGTTTGTTCGACAGATCTGGCACATCAACCTCTTGAACTTTTCTAACCCTCATCAGACATTCAGTTTCTAGAAATTCTAAATTCCATACTCTAATCATAAACTATAAACCAATAGTTGTTGACAACTATTGGTTTATAGTTTTTAGTTCGTCAGATGAGAATTGCTCACTCTTGTTTTTAATCGCTCTACTGCTCTGCGCCTTCGATGGGGGCGAAGCCTTGGCGTTGGATATTTTCGCTGATGTGGCGGGGTTCGAGGAATTGGAGGAGGTAGTCGGGACCACCTGCCTTCGAGCCAACGCCGGAGAGTTTGAAGCCGCCGAAGGGTTGTCGTGCCACGATCGCCCCAGTGATATGCCGATTGATATAGAGGTTGCCGACCTCAAACTCGGCTTTAGCGCGATCGATGTGGGAGGGGGTGCGGGAATAGAGTCCGCCAGTGAGGGCATAGAGGGTGTTGTTAGCAATATCCATTGCCTCGTCAAAAGTGGTTGCCTTCATCACCGCTAGTACTGGGCCAAAGATTTCCTCCTGGGCAATCTTGCCTGTGGGGGGCACATCTACAAAGATGGTGGGATTAACGAAGTAGCCGTGGTCAGGAGTCGGGAGTTCCATGGCTAGCGTGGCTTCCTCTTTGCCCTTCTCGATGTAGGCGCGGATGCGGTTTTGTGCGATCGCATCGATGACGGGTCCCACCTTGGTGCTGGGATCTTCTGCAATGCCTACATTAAGGGACTTCGTTGCTTCTAGGAGGCGATGCAGGAACGCCTCGTAGATGGGCTCAAGCACCACCACACGGGAGCAAGCGGAACACTTTTGGCCACTGTAGCCAAAGGCTGAGTAGACAACCCCCTGCACCGCCTGATCCAGATCGGCGCTTTCATCCACGATGACGGCGTTTTTGCCTCCCATTTCGGCAATGACTCGCTTCAGGTGGCGCTGTCCTGGTTGCAACACCGCCGCGTCAGCATAGATGCGACAGCCCACTTCCTGGGAACCCGTGAAGGTAATCATATGGACATCGGGATGCTTCACCATGTGGGCTCCGACGACGGAACCTTTGCCGGGAACAAACTGGAAGACACCGGCGGGGAAGCCCGCTTCCACAAATACCTCCGCAATTTTGGCGGCAACCACCGAAGAAGCTTCGGCGGGTTTCAGCAGGGTACAGTTGCCCGTTACCAGGGAGGCAACCGTCATACCGATGGGAATAGCGAAGGGAAAATTCCAGGGGGAGATGATCAGCGAAATGCCACGGGGTTGGTAGTGATAGCGATTGTTTTCTCCAGCCACATCGTAGACATAGCCTGCATCCAGACGCTCCATTTCAGCGGCATAGAAACGGCAGAAGTCGATGCCTTCAGAGATTTCGGGGTCAGCTTGCCCTAGGACCTTGCCCGTTTCCAGCACCATCCAGGCAGCGAGTTCGGCGCGGCGTTCTTCCAGCAAGTCAGCGGCACGGCGCAGAATGGCGGCGCGTTCCTTAGCGGGGGTAGCTTTCCAGGCCGGGAATGCGGCTTTGGCAGCAGCGATCGCCTCTTCCGCCTGTGCCACATCCATCAACCCAACTCGCCCGACTAGCTCATCAGGATTCGATGGGTTCACCGACGGCACACTGTCCGAGGTTTGCACACGCTTGCCATTGATCAGCGGCAAATGTAGTTGGCCCAGTTTGGGGCGAATCGCCTGAAGCTGCGCCAGAGCGCGATCGCGCTTCGCCTGCTCTGAGAAGTCTGTATCCGCCGCCGGCTCAAAACCATTAGGCAAATCCTGTGCTCGTACCTGGCGATGGGTGATTTCATCAGCCATCACTGGGGCAGCCAGCAGTTCCTCAATGGGCCGATCTTCCAGATTTTGCCGTAGGAAAGAGCTATTAGCCGTATTTTCCAACAACCGCCGAATCAGGTAGGACATGCCGGGAATCAACTGGCCATAGGGGCAGTAGACCCGCACCCGATAACCTTGATTGACCAGCGCTTTTGCCAGCTTGTCGGCCATGCCATAGAGCACCTGTAACTCAAAGCGGCGGGGTGGAATGTTGAGTTCGCGGGCGATCGCGATCGCATAGGCTTGCGATCGCACATTATGGCTACCGATCGCCGCGTAAAGATAGTCGTGGTTTTCCAGCAACAGTCGGGTCAGCAGTTCAAAGTTGGCATCCGTTGAGACCTTGTGCTGGAAAACGGGCAACGGCCAGTCATGCTGTTCGGCAATGATGGTTTCCTGATCCCAGTAAGCCCCTTTCACCAACCGAATGGTGATGGGCGTGCCCCGCTCCTTCGCCCAAGCAGTTAGCCCCTTCAAATCGGCCTCAGTATCCTTTAAGTAAGCCTGAAGTGTGACGCCCAAGTCATCTCGCTGACGGAATTCGTCTTCCATCAACACTTCTTTTAAGATGCTGAGGGTCAGGTCTTTGTAGGCATATTGCTCCATGTCGAAGTGAATGGCCGCTCCCAATTCCTTGGCTCGCCGCAACAGGATACGGATGCGATCGCACACCTTCTCCTGACTGCCCTTCGCATCCAATGGGTCAAACTGGGAGTAAAACGCCGTCAGCTTCACTGATACTTGCACCTGGGGCAAGGGCTTGCCATCGGCCTCATCAATCTGCGGCACCTTAGACCAAGATTGCGCTGCTTGGGTCAGCGCCTCCAACAATTCCAAATAGTGATCGAGGTAAGATTGCGCTTCCTCCTCGGTAATCACCGCTTCCCCTAGAAGATCCACGGTGTAGGTCATCTTGTCCTTCCGCAGCCGCTCCAGGGTCTTGATCGCCTGCTTCAGGTTTTCCCCAGAAATGTACTTGTGCGCCAGGGTTTCTACGGCTGTGGAAACCGTGGTTGCCGCCACCTGACCCGGCATGGAGTCAGCGCTGGCAAAACCCAGCATCCCCTTCAGCGCAGCGGGCAATTCCACATCATCTTTGCCCAAATATTCCTGGAGATGTCGGGCAATCTCCGCTTTGCTTTGCAACGAGGGCAGGCAGTCGATGAAGCGAAACAACTGTACGCGCAACCCTGGATGGCTCATGGCCCAGTCCAACAGCTTGTCATCCCAGCGTATCTGATCCCGCATTTGGGCCAAGAAGGAACGGCTCTCTCGCGTAGCGCTTAGGAGTTGGCGGGCAATCGCCTGGGTTTCGGTTTCATACGATGGGTGTGCAATTTGAGTAACCACAAAAAAGTCTCCAGATAATCTTGACTAAGCATCGGCCAAGTTTGTTGGGGCGATCGCTGAAACGGTTACATTCAAACCGTCCCAAAGACTTCAAGCAACGTTCCCTACAAAACTGGCATTCAGCATCAGGCAATGGTCTGATGCGCATCGCCTATTTCTATTGTCCCGAGTCCTCTGCCAATTGTGGTAAAGCTTTATAACTCAGAATCCACTACGCGTTGCAACAGGAATTCCCGTAAATATTCATGCTAGAGGCTCATCCCAAAGGTTCCGTAATTTCTCTACTAGAAAACACAATTCAGTAGAAATAATACCTACTCCTAAGATGACAAATTCGAGAATATACGCGGGAGAATTTAAGCAAGTTTCGTTTGGCGATCAGTAAAGCATGTGGAATGACAAACACCTTAAACAAACGCCTCAAACAATGAATGAGTCAACGCCGAAAGCCAAGAGTAGCCTGCTACAATTGCAGTACTTCAGGCATTAACTTTAAGTATCTTTATGAAGGCTTGCATAGCTGATTTCCTGCAATCGTAATAATTTCGTATAGATTTAGTTAATACTATTGAAAGATCTCAATTGATCTTTATCTATAGAACTATCCCGACTTGTCTGTTGCTTTGTGTACTTGATACGGGAATGCTAGGTTTAACGGTAGGTAGACTTTCTTGTAGCTTGGTTGGGTAGAAATGGCGCAAACGAACGAAATTCAGGTGAATGATAAAACTGCACATCCCCTGACACGATACCGAAATCACGTCGAGTTTAACGGCTATCGCGTAGAGGAAGATGGAGAAAGTCTTTTGGGTCGGCACCCACGTAAGCCAAATCTAATTCTTAAACCCATCACCGAGCGGGGTGTATTAGTCAGCACGATGTACAGCTTTAAGACTACGATCGCTCGGTCTGAGATTTTGGAATATATTAATCAACTGAATTCCTCCTTTCTCTTCATGAAAGCATTTTTAGATGATGAAGGAGAGGTCTATGATTTGGTACTCGATACCTTCTTTGAAGGCGAATATAATCGTACTAATTTCTCTATTCTTCTAGAAAATATTGACTACGACGTAACGATTCTCAGGAATCATGAGTGTAGCCGCGACTACTTGGAATAGTGAGGATCGGTTGCTCGGTTGACATGAGTGTCCTTGCAGCATTTGGGCGATCGTCCCACCCATGTCTATCGATTGCAATCTCTTCCTTCTATCGGCTGAAGCTACTGCTCATATCAAATCCGGTTGAATAGCCATAGAACCCAAATATGTTTTGTGGGCGCCCCAGGGGGGCGCCCCCCAAAACAAAGTGGGGTGTTTAAGCGGGGTTAATATAAATATGCGAGAGCAAATAGAAAGGA
>JBCBSJ010000018.1:0-43507 GCA_039819245.1 Cyanobacteria bacterium J06638_20 | reverse complement strand
CCAGCAACCAGCCCTAGGTGATCCAGATTCTCTATCTTCAAACGATGTATCCATTCTCTTGAGCACTTTCCCCACTCTATGGCACATCGCCTTTTCTCCTAACTGTCAACCTGCGGAATGTAGGCTAGATGCATTGGAGGTGATCGGAAAGGGTGGCGATCGCCCCTCTACGGACATGACTCATGAATCGCTACATTTCATGACCGCGCTGCGTAGAATCCTGGAGATGAGGCTAGGATCAAACCAATATCACCGATAGAGATATGGCGATCGCAGCCTTCTTGAAAGGGCTATTTGGAGCATCCAGCCTCCTACTTGGAGCCATTTTAGGGATTATCTGGCAACCGAGTAGGGTCTTTTCCGCTGCGTTCATGGCGTTTGGAAGTGGCATTTTGCTGGCGGCTCTTGCCTTCGACATTACCAGTCATGTGTATCAACAAGGTGGCTTGATTCCCCTACTGTTGGGATTTTTCCTGGGGGGAAGTTTGTTCAGCCTAGCCACACGATACATCGATCAAAAAGGTGGCTTTTTGCGTCGTCCGTCCTCCAGTCGTCGCTATCTCTACAAACAGCGTCAGGAGACCGCATCAGGTATCCTGAACCGTCTCACGCATATTGAGCTGATGCGCCATATGGCACCGGATGAGGTGCAAGCCATTATTCCCTACCTCAATTTATGTGCAGCTCGACCAGGGGATATTCTCTGCCAGGAAGGCAAACCAGGGGATTCCCTCTATTTCATCCTGGAAGGCAGCGCCGATGTGCTGAAAGATGAACATCAGGTCGCCACCCTGGGGCCAGGAGAGGTGTTTGGAGAAATGGCCATCCTTACCAACGAGCCACGATCCGCCACGGTGGTCGCTTGCACACCGATGGAATTGTATGAGCTGAAACGGGCAGACTTCAATGTCCTCGTGCCCCAATCCCCTAGTTTGTCGCGTGCCCTCAGCCGCATTCTGGCGCGTCGCCTCCAAGCCACCACCCAATCCCAAGCGGATGCGACCAAACGTTATCAGGAGTGGCAACAAGCCGTTCTCGATAGCACTAGTCTCACCATGCCGTTTCCAGAAGAGCAGGCTATGTTGCGATCGCTCTCCCAACGCTCTGCTCCTTTGGCAATTCTTTGCGGCTCGCTCATCGACAACATCCCGGAATCTGCTGTTATTGGCATTACCACCACCACGGGTCATGTCGGTACATCCTTCCTATTCGCCGTATTTATGTCCAATTTCCCAGAAGCTCTTTCCAGTTCGATGGGGATGAAAAAGGCCGGAGCCCAGTCCCGAAACGTGCTGCTGTTGTGGAGTGGGGTGGTATTGCTGAGTGGGTTTAGTGCGGTGCTGGGCTATCTGTTGCAAGGAATAGCAATACCAGCTCTTGTGGTGTTCATTCAGGCGATCGCGGGCGGAGCAATCCTGGCGATGCTGGCCAGCACCATGATGCCCGAAGCATACGAGTTAGGCGGTGGCTCCGTTAGTTTTTCCACCATCTTGGGCTTTCTGCTGGGTTTCTGGATTTCCGTCTCGACGGTGTAAGCCTTTCCCTCAGAGAAACGCTGTGAAATGGGACTAAAAATTGCGGTCAAGCAAAGTTTCTGTATGTTCTGGAGCTGTCGGAATTGCTGGAGACTGGCGATCGCACCCACAGCAAAATATAGAAGTCGGTGTCACTGTTGATGTCGCTTGGGCGATCACCCCATCATCCATCAAAAATGCCGCCCTCCCGAACGGCAGGGCCAATCACGTCAATCCGATCGGTCCAGATGCCACCGGCATAGTCTGATGGTAGTGTCTTCAAGCGCTCTGGATCGTCAAACCCTTGGGAGAAGCCCTCGCCTTGGTAATCGCCAACCAAGAACACGCGGGTTTCGACCTGCTCCATGCGCTGCAAAAAGCGATTCGGCCAACCCCAGAGCCAAGGTGCGATGTTAATTGGAACCATCAGCATATTTCCCTCGCAGCTAGCAGGGATATGTCCTGTCCATCCAAAGGCGATGTAGCGCGTCAAGCAATGCTTGAGGCGTTGTGGCCATAGCGTTCGGATATGGGGAAACCGTTCGTGAATCTGGCTGATGGGTTGCCTTGCTCCGTATACCATCATTTGCGCTTGGCGATCGCGCGGGAGAGCAGCGAGGCGATCGCCCAAAATCACTCCCTCATGAGGATCTCCGCTTTTTATATTGATGACGAATTGGCGATCGGGAAATGTTGACAGCACCTCCTCCAAGGACGGCATCATTCCTACCCCTTGCCCGCGAAAGGGGTACGTTTGACCACCATCGGCGGTATAGCCATAGCCAATATCGAGCGCTTGCAGATGCTCCAAGGTTTGCTCTCGGGTGACACCTGTGCCGTTGGTGCGGCAATCGATCGTCCAATCGTGAAAGACGGCGAAGTGGCCATTGGTTGTGGGGTGAATGTCGAATTCGACGCTGTCGGCTCCATAGGCAAAGGCCGCTTCCATTGAGGGGATTGTGTTTTCGAGATAGTCGTGGGGTGTGGGCAGTATCCGCTCGGCGGTGCAGGTATCGTTGGTCAGACCTGCTCGATCAAAGTCTTGGCTCAACCCCCGATGCGCAACCAGGATTGGCTCCGAACCGATGGGAGCCACCCAAAATGATGCATTGTTCACATACACCAACAACGCAAAAACACCCACCAGGATTGCGATTCGCTTCTTGCACTTCAGACGTCTCACAGTCAAATATGCTTGACGACAATCAAAATGTTTCCCGTTGGTTTTACTCAAGTGTGTAGCACTACAACAAATTGTTTGAGCTAACAAAGTACCAATGGGTTTCGTGTCCCTATATTATTTAAAGCTCAGTCTCTATTGCAGTGCATGGCGACCGGCCCATGCGAATAATGTGAGCCCCAGGCCATCGAACAGGAGTTCTAATCCGAAGAGGAGGCCGAGGATTGCCGCACTAGCGATCGCCCCTTGCGACCAGATGAGAATGCCGAGGACAATACCTGCGAAGCCGCTGAGAAGCATCCAAATCCAGCCGCTGTGAGGGCGCATCTGAAAAGCGAATACAATTTGCAAAGCCCCTTTGAGGGCGATCGCCACGCCCACTAGTAGCGCGATAATGATGGAACCACTAATAGGTTGGCTGATGAGAGAAAACCCAGCGACGAAGTAGAGAAGGCTCGCCAGCAGCTTGAAGATAAAGCGGCCTTCCTTGCGGGTCTGAATGGCATAGATAAGACGAGCAACACCACTCAGCAAAAAGAACCAGGCAACTAGCAAGGTAGCGGCGATCGCTGCGACGTAAGGCTGCAGAATAGCTAGCAACCCTATCAACATGATCAGGATGCCGAGGGCGATCGCCCAACTTAACGCATTGCGAATATCTTGTCCAAGATTCGGGTCTGTACTCATGGTACTTACCTCCCCTGATCTGAATGATTTATGAGATTGTTTGGTGAGCTAGTTTGAAACGTTGATCAGTCTTGAGCACTGCGCATGAAAAATCAACGTTACCTGAGACTCGTTTGTTAAGCTCTAGTGAGCATATCGCACTGCAAAATATTATCCGTGTTGAGTGAATAACATGAATCTTAAATTCTATTAAATGCGGTCAGGTAGCCTTGATACTTAAATCCTATCTTGTACGCTCATTGTGTAGAAATGGATATAAATAGTATTTGGTTTTTTAATACTAAAATCCTTATCTCCAGGTGGTTTAGATAACTTCTAAACTACCTGGAGATAAGGGTTATTCAGCATTTATTTTGAACATCAATACTTTCACAGCTTGAAGGATAGTGCTCCTTCAAGCTGTGAAAGTATTTGTCTGACTGGGTAGTGTGCGATCGCTCCATCTCAGGCGAAACTCACGTTAGGCAACGCCAACGACGGTCAACTCAAATGTCAAATCTTTCCCAGCGAGGGGATGATTGCCATCAATAGTGACGCCTTCATCTTTGACATCAACAACGCGCACAGGAAGCGCACCATCAGGTGTTTTGAGTTGAAGTGTTTGACCAACTTCAGGATTTAACCCTTCAGGAAATTGTTCGTGAGGAATAGTGGCGATCATGTCTTCACGTACATCGCCATAGGCTTCAGCACTGGGAATTTTGATTGTTTCAGTTGCGCCTTCATCCATGTTTTGGATAGCTGCGTCAAATCCAGGGATGACCTGCCCCGAGCCTACTTGAAACTCTAATGGATCTCGGCCTTCGGATGTATCAAAAATTGATCCATCATCCAAGGTTCCTTTGTAGTGAACCTTGACCGTTTTGCCGGGTGCGACCATACCGCCTCCTCAATTGTCTTCTAAGACTTTATGTGCGTTGCAGTCTTAACCTAAACTGCAAGGGAGAATTCTGCAAGGATTAAATAAGTGTTAAGAAAAATAAAGAGCAAATACTCTTTGTATTCGAATAGTTTTGGTAGAGGAGGGCGATCGTGCTTCCCTATAAAAGAAATGTAGAAGAAAAATGATCCAAATAAGTTAGGCGTGAAGCGTAGCGCATTCATTGCGACAAAGGCATTTAAGAAGCATGGTCTCCCCATTCCCTACGCAAAAGGCTGTAAATAAAATCATCCCAAAGCTTGCCATCGAGTTCATGGTGCTCCCGTAAAATTCCATCTCGATGAAACTGTAGTTTTTCTAGTAAAGAAATAGAGGCTGTATTGAAAGCGCCCGTTTGGCAGTAGAGTTTGTTCAAATCAGTGGTTGTGAATAATTGACGAATGGCTAATGTCAACATGCGATAGCCAATTCCTTGCTGCCTAAAATTTGGATGAATAATGTACCCAAATTCTGCTGAGCGATTGCGTGGATTCACATCAAAGTAAACAAATCGACCGACGGGATTTTCCACCCTATCGATAAAGAACGCCAGGGTAACGATCGGGTGCACTGTGGAAGTGCGTTTGCCTCTGGTAATAGGACGGCAGGTGCGTTCCTCAAGGCGGCTGACCCGATTCCATTCGGCAAAGATGCGTTGATGAATCTCTGTTGCAGGTTCGAACCGCATGTTCTCTTTTAGGTAGCTTGCCAAATACGAAGGGTTTCGTCGTCGCTGCCGCTAACGAGGACTCGGCTGTCAGGGCTGAAGGCGATCGCATTCACTTGCCAGGCAGAGGACAGGCTTAAGGGGCGATCGCCTGTGCGGCGCAGGCGTCCGACTGTATCTTGGGTAAGGTTCCAGATCTTGATGCAGTTGTCTTCACCGCCCGTGGCCAGGAGGCGATTATTAGGGGCGAGGGCAAGGCAAGTAACCCCGGCGCGGTGAGCGAGAACAGTATCAACGATACGCCCATCGCTCAAATCCCAGAAGCGGATGGTTTCGTCGGTACTGGCGCTGACGAGGCTGAGCCAGTTAGGGCTAATACCGACTGCACTGACCCGAGCAGTGTGGCCTCGGAGGGTGCGGATGATGCGATCGCCCACCAAATCCCAAAGCCGAATGGTGCAGTCATCGCTGGCGCTGATGAGGGTTTTGCCGTCGGGGCTGAGGAGTAAGCTACTGATGGCATCCCGATGTTTTTGTAAACGAGCAATGGGCGTCTTGCTACCCCATTCCCACAGGTCAACGAGGCCATCGCCACCCCCACTGGCAACGAGCTGACCGTTTTGGCTGACGGCGATCGCCGCAATCGACCAACCATACTCTGGGGTTTGCTCGAGGACGGTTCGAGTATTTAGATCCCACCACTTCAGCGTGCAGTCATCGCTGCCACTGATAAGAGTCCGTCCATCGCGGCTAAAGGCGAGAGCACGAACGGGCGCCGTATGCCCCGAAAGGAACCGCAGCGATCGCCCTGGGAAGGTATGGACCAAGCGCCCATCGCCTAATTCCCAAAGCTTGATGCTGTGATCCGTACTGCCGCTGGCAAGGAGCTGACCATCGGGACTGATGGCGATCGCTTTCACAGGCCCCGCGTGCCCCGTCAAGGTGAACACACAATCCCAGGTTTGGGGAATGCGGGTGATGCCTGGTGGTGCGAGTTCGAGCGGTTGCACTGCAACGTCAAGGCTGGCTTCGTTGCCGCTTAGGGTCGGCATGCGGTGGCTCACGCGTACAATCGGTCCGGCAGAACGGTGGAGTGCCTCCAACACGGCATCGGCGCGATGGAAGCGATCGCGAGTTGCTCGTTGCAGCATTTTGTTGAGTACATCTGTGAGGCGATCGCTCACTGGATGGATGCGATAATCCTGCCAGATCCAGGTATTCTCACTGACAGAGTATAAATCGAACGGATGCAATCCCGTGAGCAGATGAATGCAGGTGACCCCTAGGCTGTAGATGTCGCTGGCAAATACAGCTTTGCCCATCACTTGCTCTGGCGCGGCGTAGGCGGCGCTACCAATGGTTGTCCCGGTACGCGACAGTAGCTCCGGCGTCACATACTTGGATGCCCCAAAATCCACCAGCACCAGCTCTCCACTTGCGGAAGGGTTCTGTAGGGGGGCGCGTGGCTCTTTGCGCCGCAGGATGTTCGTTGGCTTGATGTCGCGGTGGATGATTTGATGATCGTGAAGTGCTTGCACCACAGGCAGTAGGCTATTAAGCACTTGCCGAACCTTCAATTCATCAAAAGGGCCTTCTGCTTTCAGTTCGGCTTCCAGGGTTTGCCCGTCAATAAATTCTTGAATTAAATATTGTTCGCCATCGATTTCCAGATAATCGTAGAGTTCTGGGATTTGTGGCAGTTTGCCCAAGGCCCATAGCTGATCGGCTTCTTGGTGAAACAGATCGGCGGCATGGCGGCGCTCTCGCTGGTTCGATAGCGTTGGCGAAAACTGTTTAATGACGCACTGAGCAAGGGTTCCGTGGATCTCGGGATCGTAGGCTGTGTCCCGTGCTAGGAAGGTTCGGCCAAAGCTCCCTTGTCCCAACATCTGTAACGGACGGTAGCGATCGCCTAGCAACAGCGATCGCCCACAAGCTTCACAGAACCGTGAATTCGGCTGATTTCTAGGCTGTGGACAATCGGGATTGAGGCAATAACTCATAGAGAAGGGCTCAAGGCTTCAGGTGGGAACCAGCTCCCCAGGCCGCAACCGCGACCATTTGCCCGTGTCGGCGGTAAAGCTATCGCAGCCTACCACGTCATATTCTTCGCCAAAATCTCCCTCTTGGGTGATCTGGCCATCCTCCCCCACTTTCACTTCTGGCAGGGTGAAGTTGTGATTAATCGTGGGATTCAGCGGCTCAAAGTCAGGAGTGTCCGTCAGATGCGGCTGCTGATGGAGTCCTTCGACCGCATGGTAGGTCGTGCAGCGATCGACGTAGTGGCAATTGACACAAATACACATATCCCCGCCTCATTTGAACTCGCCGTTTGTTTGCCTTCGCGTCTGCCAGAGGCATTAAATCGGGTCTGGCTTGGAAAAGAATTGGGAGAGCGATCGCCTCTCTCGTACTTTGTCCACATTGGGCAAACATTTCTGATAATCTAGCTTAAATTTGCTGCAACAAGCATCGAGTTTGACGCATCGATGTAGCAAAATGAAAAATTGTGACTTTTCGTGACCGCTAGGTTTCGTGGGGTCTGACTGTTTTGAAAAGATAGGGTGATAGGACGTGGAAAGGGGTCTGAAAAGGATATTGGCTGTCGATTGGAGGGCGATCGCTCAGAGGTGTGATGTGCAAAAAGCTGCAGAACAGCGATCGGCAGTGAGGAAACAGTTCGTAGGGATAAAAGTCAGCCGTTAGCATAAAGAAATAAGTCAGGCGAGGTCTGGCTTTTCCCTATCTTCGTCGGTCTGCTCCGCCAAGTTCGTCCTACTTGCTTGAATCCTCAGCTCATAGTGACTGGATAGATTTGCCCCGTCTACTCTGCTGATTCCCTGACCAAAGCGGTAATCTAGCGTCAATTGTTCCTGAAAATGACCGTGAAAGGTATCGATTGGGCATCTTGATCCTGGTTATTCGGCTACCGCCTTGGGTAAAACGAGTGGAATATCCGCAGGAAGGCTGAAACGTGTGGATTGGCATCTCCAGCCGATAAACCCACGATTCAACATGAATTGTCTTCAAATGGGATTCATCCGCCTTGTGCTTTTCTTTTGGTCGCCTTCGGTTGCACTCCATTAACTTGTTTGATTTGGTAACTTGTACAGCGTTTTGAGATTTTGAACACTTCGTTGAACTGCACAGCTTCTACTGTTTTGCCCGTCGCCAGCGCTTCGGTTTTATCGCCCCAGACTTGGCCCTTTAGTCTGGATTGGTTACCGATGGATGCTTACCTGGTTGGGGGAAATGTGCGGGATGCTTTACTAGGGCGCAAGGCTGAGTACCTAGACCTTGATTTTGTGATGCCATCGCAGGCGGTGGAAACAGCTCAGAAAATTGCTCAGCATTATCAAGCGGGCTATGTCGTACTGGATAGCGATCGCCAGATTGCCCGGGTCGTTTTCGATCGTGCAAC
The DNA here is from genome assembly GCA_039819245.1 of Cyanobacteria bacterium J06638_20. Classification (GTDB taxonomy): domain Bacteria; phylum Cyanobacteriota; class Cyanobacteriia; order Elainellales; family Elainellaceae; genus Vacuolonema. Next base: position 35,119 of record JBCBSJ010000018.1, on the reverse strand, counting down.
GGTCGATTTTGCCCAGCAAGTCGGCGATTCCCTTGATGCCGATCTACATCGGCGAGACTTTACAGTCAATGCCATTGCCTACCATCCGCATACCCATCAATTAGTCGATCCCTTACAGGGCTACGACGACCTGCGACGGCAACAGATCTGCATGATCGCGCCAGAAAATCTCAAGGATGATCCCCTACGGTTGCTACGAGCCTATCGCCAGTCAGCGCAACTTGGGTTTACCCTCGATGCCGCTACTCAGGAGACGATTCAGGATCTGGCTGACCTACTGAGCCAGGTTGCGCCCGAGCGGGTGCAGGCGGAACTGAACTACTTGTTGGGCACGGCAGCGGGCACCCAACGGCTAGCCACGGCGTGGCACGATCGCCTCCTGGCTCATTGGCTTCCCCACTCGACTCGGCGGGGGCTGGAGAGAATTGCAGACATCGACAATGCCACGGCGCAACTGTGCGATCGCTATCCAGCCTTTGTTGCCGAACTCACCAACTGGCTCAAGGATCAGCAAAAGGTCTCAGGAATGGGACGGAGTTGGTTGCGGGTGGCTAAGCTCACTTGCCTGGTGTCAGAAAACCCGACGCTGGCTGAGCAAGAGCTATGGACCCTGAAATATAGCCGCCTCGAAGTGCAGGCGGTACTGACAGTGCTGCGCTCTCTTACTCTCTTGCCTGAAATTGCTAACCAGCCCTCCCGTCGGGCGCAATATTACTTCTTCCGCAAGGTCGGCAATACGTTTCCGGCGCTGGTGGTGCGGGGCATGGCAGAGGGACTCTCCCTAGAGGCGATCGCCCCCTTGATCGATCGCTTCCTCAACCCAGATGATCCGGTTGCGTATCCCAAGCCACTGGTGTCTGGGCGTGAGCTAATGCAGGCTCTGAATCTACGTCCCAGTCCCAGGGTGGGGCGGTTGCTAGAGGCCATTCAGTTGGCTCAGGCAGAGGGGGTGGTTGGCGATCGCACTGCCGCCATTCAGTTTGCCAAACGCTATGCTGAAGAAGGCGCTTTTGTTAATTGACTGTTAATTGATCCTTGACGGGTGATTGACCGAAGCCCTAGTTGGTAAACGCGATGACTTTACGCGATCGCCAAGCCTTGATAAAATTTTATATTTGTGAACTTTAGCGCTCAACACCAAGATTTAACGCACACCCCTACCAAACGAGGTCAAGGATGGCAAAACGCCGCAATCTGAAGAAAGAGAAAGCACTCCGTAACCTGGAATATGCCCGCAAATTCCGCAAGCGTGGCAACAGCGGACGTTTCGGTAGACGCCGCTTCTTCAACAACAACCAAAATAGTGAAGGTAATGAAAACGAGCAGGAAAACAATAGCGATAGCAACACAGAAGGAGCTGCCGATTAAGGTTGCTTTTGGTGTAGAAAATCGCTTGCTCATAACTTGCTTAAGCATCTAATTCCTGTCTAGGTATCAAATCAATGGTGCGTTGCGCTGCGCTACTGAACCCAATGTCAGGCATTACGATATTCTTTAACGCAACCATGGGTCTAGGGGCTGTCATCAATTAGGTCTCAAAGCCCTTCCCCAGAAGCGTTTACATTCCCTATCTCATGTTGTTGGGGCGGGCGCGTAAACACTTATCCTGCAAGGCTTCTGTAATCAATTGATGACGCGCTCTAAGAGCGAAGCGGCGCGGCTTCCCGCTTCTATCGCGGCTTCCACATTAGATCCTCGACACCAATCCCCGGTGACCACTAAAGGGATTGGTGTTTTTGTGTGGGGTGCTTCTATCGGTGACTTGGGCGATCGCGCAAAGCCATAGCGCCAACGATGTAGTTGCAAGTGCTGAGGATGCTCCATGCCCGGAAACCATGCGGCGCCTGCCTGCAGCATGACAGCACCTGCGGCTTCCAGATTTGGCGCATCGACATGCTGGGCGGCAAAAGCAGGTGTGCTGTGTAGAACACATATCTCCTGCCCTGGCATAGACCGTTTTTTGCTTTCTCGACTGACCCATCGCAACACCGGATGCTCCAGAGGTTGTAGGGCACCCACCGGGTGCCATTCCATTGCTTGGTTGGCTGGATAGGTGGCGATCGCTGTGATGCAGGGATCAAACAATGCCCCCCGCACGGCTTCTAATACTGGATTGGGCAACCCTTTTGCTACGAGCGGTTCCAATAGGGGAATGGCTTGTGGGGCGGGAATGGCCAGTACCAAGCTACGAGCCTGTAGCGGCATGGTGTCATCAGAGTCAGTAGTGATCTGCCAAGTTTGGTGATCCGTTGGCTGCATTTCTATCACTCGATGTTGTCGGTGAATATCGAGTCCATCGGCGAGAAACTTGGCGATCGTCGTCATCCCTTCTGGAGCGATGTAGCGTGGGGTGGGTTCGGCGGGCTTCAGGGTTCCTGCTGCATCTACCGTCCACACGGGAGCCGTCCAAGGTTTGAGCAATTGGCGATCGCACAATTGCTCGATGAGTTGTCGAGTTTGCTCTCCCTGGGGTTCGAGAAACTTTGCACCATGATCGGCACAGGTCTCCGCTAGTCGTCGGGTCGCGACTCGTCCCCCTAGTCCACGGGACTTTTCTATCAGAACGACTTTGTAGCCCAGCTGCTGTAGCGCTTGCCCACAGGTGATGCCAGCTAGCCCTGCGCCGACGATAGCGACATCTGCTTGCTTTGTATTTTGCATACAGCACACCCAATCATGAATCAAAATCTTCCGTAATTCTAGGGGCTGTCATCAATTAGGTGTCACAACCCTTCTGCAGAAGGGTTTACAGCCCCTAGCTTGTGTTTTTGGGGCGGGCGCGTAAACACTTGTCCTGCAAGGCTGCTGTGATCAATTGATGACGCGCCCTAGGGATTCAGGAATTAAAAAATCCGTTTGCAAACCGTTGTTTATGGACATTCCCCCGCTAACAGTGAGTTTTGGTATGGCGATCGCCCAACCTGGTGATTCCGTTGAGGTACTGACCAAACGCGCTGACAGAGCGTTGTATCAAGCAAAGCGTTTGGGGCGCAATCGCACCTGTATGATGCTTGAAATCATTTCCCTGGCAGTGCCTCGGCTCACACGATGATCTGTTCCCAACCGCAGCACGCAAGTCTAGCCGCCAGTACGATTCCACAAGGCGAGGCCACAGGCGAGAGGAAAGAGCAGGTATTCCAGGAAAAATAATTTCCAGATGAATTGGTAGAAGAGGGCGATCGCCCGTTGGTTTCGCAACTCAACGCCCAGGCTACGCCACCACAGTAGCGCTAGCAGTACACCGTGGGAGCCCACGAGAAACAGCGTGTGAATGCTGGGTAACAGGAAGGCAGCAGCTATCATGCCCAGATAGCAGGCGGTTAACACCCACCGCGCCAGCTTGAAGACGGCTTGCTGCCCCAGTTGCAAAGTAAAGGTCGTGATGTTGTAGCGGCGATCGCCCTCTAGGTCGGGAATATCTTTGAAAATGGCGATCGCAAAGGTGAACACCAGGATAAAGGCGGTCAATGCCCAGATTGCTCGAGGAATGTGAGCTGAATCTCCACATCTTGCCTGAAAGTGCAGGAATAGCCCCAAATTCACGATGACTCCCCGAACGACAAAAATGCACAGGGACGCGAAGAAGGGAAAGCGCTTCAGTCGGATTGGGGGCAGAGAGTAGGCGGTGCCGATCAGCAAGCTGAACCATACGGTCGCCATCAGAAAGCGACCCTGGAATGCGGAGAGGATGATGGCGATCGCCCCGCAAAGGTCGACTATCTGCTGGGCTTGTTGCCGGGTAAATTCGCCTGAAGCCAGAGGCAGGTTGGGTTTGTTAATACGATCGATGGCTACATCTTCGAGTTGGTTGAGTCCCACGATGTAGATGTTGCCTGCCAAGCAGGCCACCAGTGCCCAGAGTATGGCCCAGCCAATGCTCCATCCGATGGGTTCCACACCCGTGGAACCTGTTTCCGACAAGATGCCTGCTAACGTTGCCAGACTCAAGACGCTGAGGGTTGTACCAACGACCGTATGCGGCCGGGAAAATTTCCAGAAGGCATAGAGAAATTTGGACGATGATTTGGGTGGAAGAGGTGGGGGATTAGGAGGGTGAGAGTGGTCAGTAGAAGCAGGCTGAGGCATGGACGCTATAGGTCGGAACAATGCGTCGATCTTACTTTGAATCTCCTTGGAAGGTGTGGTTTGGAGGGCACGAGCAGAAAAGCAAGTGTTTTTCTGCTCCGATGATGCTCAGAGCTTTTGGGCGGTGAGGAGACCAAAGCGAATCAAGCCCTGGCGATAGCCTTGCTGCATCAGTCGGATGGCAAAGGCACCCCGGATTGTGGTCCAGCCCGATCGCAGCAGACCTAGGATGGCGGCGGGGGTGATAGCAGAGTCGATGACTTCATCCCAAAATGGGGCGACGGCTGTTGACCAGTCGGCGGTGCGAATGTTTTGCACAGGAAGGGTTTGGGCGATCGCCTCATACTCTGGCAGCGAGATTACATAAGGCAAGCAGTAGATGTCGTAGATTTTTTCAAGCAGTTGATTCTCAGCAGCGGTCAGTGGAGTCTCGGATGTTGCTGGGCGATGGCACCAGGTCACCATCAGCAGCTTGCCGCCGGGTTTCAAGACCCGCACGCATTCCCGCAGAAACTGTTCCTTATCGGGCATATGTTCGCCGCTTTCCATCGACCAAACAAAGTCGAAGGAGCCGTCGGCAAAGGGCATCTGGAGTGCGTCGGAGACCTGGAACGAAGCGGCGATACCTGCTTCCTGGGCACGCTCGCTGGCACGGTTGGCTTGGACGGGGCTGAGGGTAATGCCCGTGGCGATCGCCCCATACCGTTCCGCGAGGTAGAGGGAGCTACCACCAATGCCGCACCCCACATCCAGGATGTCTTGAGCCTGGGTGATTTCTGCCCATTGCAGCACCGCTTCAATCAAGTCAATTTGAGCTTGTCGTCGCTCTTTTTTCTCAGCACCATCGGGGCCGTAGTAGCCGTGGTGCATATGCTCGCCCCAAATTTCTTCCCAAAGATTGGAGGAACGATCGTAAAACTGCTGAATCCGTTGGTTGAGGGTGGGGGGCATGGATGCGCTTTAATGCTTGATAAGGGGTTTGGGTCAGGGCTGTGAGCGTTTTATCTGTAGATTCTGTAGATTCTCTACAAGTTTGTTTGCAGAGGTTCTCCCAGCCTGTGTTCAAACGGTTCCGTTGCGAGTATGTCAGGTTTTGCGATCGCAGAAAAGCCTATCAACCGCTGATATGGGCTTGGTTCTCAAGGGAGGGTGGTCATCGCTCACCCTACAATGGAGCCAGCCTTGAGCTTATTTGGCTGGTTGGTGTTGGTCGGCTCTCGCCTTCGTGTCTTACCTCTCACCCTATCTCGCTGCGTTTAGCCATAGCGTTTTGAAGTTCTATCATCCATGACTGTTCCCCGTACCATTTGCCTCGGCTTTTTGGCCGTCATCGCCATTGGCACCCTGTTATTGAGCTTGCCGTTTGCGATCGCCGATGGCTCCTGGGGTAATTTTGTAACCTCGTTTTTCACCGCTACCTCCGCTGTTTGTGTCACGGGGTTGATTGTGGAAGACACTGGCACCTACTTTTCATTTTTCGGCCAATTCCTGATTTTACTCTTGGTGCAGATTGGGGGATTGGGCTACATGACGGCCAACACGTTTCTGTTACTGCTCTTGGGACGTCGCTTAGGGCTACGCGACAAGCTTGCCGTGCAACAATCCCTCGATAAGCAAGGGCTATCCGGAGCTGGGCAATTGGTGAAGTCCATCATTGCGGTAACGCTACTCTTTGAGCTGATGGGCGCATTCATGATGATCCCGCTGTTTGCCCGCGACTTTGACTTTGATGAGGCCATTTGGCTGGCCGTCTTCCATAGCGTCAGTGCTTTCAACAACGCCGGGTTTAGCCTCTTTCCCGACAGCTTCGTCCGCTATGCCACATCGCTGCCCATGAATCTGATTCTGTCGCTGCTGATTATTTTTGGGGGCATTGGTTACCAGGTGATCATGGAAACCTTTTTCTGGCTGCGCGATCGCCTCTCGGGTAGCACCGAGCGCGAGGTGTTTCCGCTTAATTTCAAAGTCGTTGTCAGCACCACGATCTTTTTGCTGATCTTTGGCACCATTGCCTCCTTTTTGGTGGAATCCCATAACGAGGAGACCCTGGAGTCCTTTCGTTTGCCTGCAAGGGTTCTAGTGGCCTGGTTTGCTTCGGTTACGGCGCGCACCGCTGGATTCAATACCATCGACTACGGGCAAATGACCTCGGCGGGCTTGTTCATCACCATCGCGCTGATGTTCATCGGTGCCAGCCCTGGAGGCACGGGGAGTGGGGTGAAGACGACCACGGTGCGCATCCTGTATGCCTGCACCAAAGCCGTTTTGCAAAATAAAGAGGAAGTGTTGTGTTACCAGCGCCGCATTCCCTATAGTCTTGTCCTCAAAGCTGTAGGGGTTGTCTTTGGTTCCGGGGCAACGGTTATCATCGTGACGACGCTGATTTCCTTCACCAATCCGGCGATCGACTTCATCGACACCCTGTTTGAATCGGTGTCGGCCTTTGCAACGGTTGGCTTGTCCACCGGGATCACCGCTGTTCTATCTACCCCCGCGAAGTTTGTGATTATTCTGGCCATGTACATTGGCCGCATTGGTATTCTCGTGTTGATGACGGCATTTCTCGGTACGCCGACACCTAGTTCGGTACGCTATCCCGAAGAGAATTTACTGGTGGGATAAATTTTTTAGCTCATCGTTTGGCTGTGCGGGACGATCGCCCCTTCTGTGCAGCTTCCCGCCGCATGAAGATGGCTTTGAGAAAAAAGTAAGCGGCACCACCAAAGGTGACCCCCATCACGCCATATTCCCAGAGTGGCGGTCGCCAGGTCGATTCTTCTTCTGCTAGCCGCGCGGTTTCTGGCTCAGAAAGTCGGTAAGAAAAATCCACGACTCCACCAACCTGGAGACGATCGAAGACCGAAGCAGAGAGAATTTCAATGGTGAGTGTTTGGTATGCGTCGGCAAGTGCATCGACGCTCTCCCGTGCCATGCGAGGTGGGGCGGGGCGATCGCGCCCGACGTTTTCGTTGGTGCTAAACGACCGATTGAGGGGAGAACTGGATGGCTCGGCTTGCCATGAATTGCTCATTGCAGGGGGAGTGTCGTTGAGATAGCGCACCTCAATTAGCCGCACCATCGGGCTCATTTCGTCTTGCTGTCGATGGTTGCGAAACTTGCGGATAACGATGCCTTGGGTGGTGATGCGATCGGTTTCCAAGCGGGCGGCTTCACTGCCCTGGATGCCCGCAAACAATAGCGAAATAATGCCCACCGCAGAGAGGGCAATCCCATTGTAGATAGCGTCTTTACGCCGTGTTCGCCTGGTTGACACAGTTGGTTGTTACGAAAAGCGTCACACACCCTGATATGAGCCTACTCTGTTTTCCAGTGGCAATAAAACAGGTTATGACAGGAAACGGAATGTTTTGAGTAGGGCTAAGTCCTTTCCTGTAATCGCGCGCTGACAAAGCGTTCGTTACCCGATAGGTCGTGATGGGGCTGGATTGCCGTGTACTGTCCGGTGCTTTTCAGGAGTTGGGTGACGGCCTTGGCCTGTCCAGCCATCAGCTCTACGAGCCAGATACCGCCCGGTTCCAAATAGGCGGTTGCTGTTTCCACCAGATGCCGAAGCGCGTCCAATCCATCTTCGCCGCCATCCAGGGCTAATTTCGGTTCATGGCGCACCACTTCGGGTTGCAATGTTGATAACAGCTGGTGGGGAATGTAAGGCGGGTTGGAGACCATGCCCCGGAGTTGACCCCGGAGCGCCCCTATCGGCTCAAACCAGGAACCATGATAGAAGTGAATGCGATCGCCCAGCCCATTCTCCGCTGCATTTTGCTGGGCGATCGCTAAGGCTTCGGCGCTGCAATCGACAGCATGGATGTGGGCATGGGGAAAGACATGGGCGAGACCAAGGGCGATCGCGCCACTGCCCGTGCCCAGATCCGCCCAGTGACCTGTGCGATCCGCCTCAGTGGTGAGGGCAAAGGCCAGATCAATGATCTCCTCGGTATCGGGGCGAGGAATCAACACCGCTGGACTGACCCGTAATGAAAAATCTCGCCAAGGTGTACGCCCAGCGAGATGCTGAACCGGTTCGCGATCACGCAGTCGTCGCCGCCAGAGTTGCTCTAGTTCTGCCAACGACATCTGAATGGCGATCGCCTCCTGCGCCCGAAAACTCCCCAGTTGCAGTGCCAGCCGATCTAACCCGGCCAGCTCTTGCAACAGCCAATCCACTTCGTAGGGATTGATATCGGCGGCGATCGCCGCTGCCCGAGCAGCCTGTCGCCAATGCCATAGCTCGGCTCCAGAGGGGGGGCGATCGCCAGCCGAAAACGGTGATGGGGATGAGGGAGCCACGATCTTTTGAGCGAAAGTTACTCCGCTTACTCCGCTGTCGGTGCTGGAGCCGCCGGAGCACCACCCTGGCTCTCGATATACTCCAACGAATCGATCATAGGAACCAGGAAGATGTTATTCAGCTCGGGATCACTGTCCTCGCTAAGCAGAATGCCAATCAAGCTTTCCAGGGTTGTAACCTGAATTTCCATGGAATTGGCTAGTCCTGGATTGCTTTCCGAAACCCGAGACAACAAGTTTTCAAGACCGTCTTGCTCAAAATAAAGGGGGATAACGCGCTGCTCACCTTCGGTAATGGTCAGATAGCCGCCCTCGCTGCCACTTGCCTCAGCATAGTAAAGAGGAACCCCCTCAAATTCTTGGACTTCTTCTCCCTGTGCTTGCATCAGCGTCACTGCGCCGACCACCTCGTCTTCAGAAGGCACCAGCGAGAATCGTGGGACATTTGCCTCGTCATTACCCCCAACAATAGTGGTAAACACATCAGCCAAAGATAGGGGGCGTACTTCGACTTGCGCAGCAAGTTCAGGATTATTGCTCCGCAAGGCTTGCAGAAATGCTTCTGCATCCTGGGAGTTAATGTATAGATCTGTGATTGCAACGGTTTCTCCCGCCTCGTTTTGAATTTGATTCACCAACGGCACACCGTCCGGTGTGGTGAGAGCAAACACGGGAACCGAGCGTAAGCGATCTGCAACTTGTTCGGTTGTCAATGCCAATGCTTGGGTCACAGATGCCAACAGGGTCGTGAGTGCTACAACCCCTGAGATGCCAACCCTTTGACTCCAGCGAGACCAACGTTTCATAACTTGCCTCCTCGGTTTTCGCGACCTAACTGTCTGTGAATGTTTGTGAATGTGTATAAAACACGCTTGAGAAAAATGCCTGTGAATGCGTTCAGACGATTCTGAATTCCTCTGTGCCTGGGATATTGAGATGACAGGTGCTTTGGGATTGGGCGATCGCCCAACTGTCCCATTCATCCAACGAACCGGAACCCGTCTAGCGAAGGTTTGATTTGACCTCCAGGACGGCAATTATTCCCTTCTAGATGCATAACTTAGGAATTCTTGATAGTTCTACCACAGCTTTGGATTCTTCATCAGGAGAATGTGGCAATCACATCGGTGTCAACGCGGAATTTTTTGTCATTCTGCTTTTTGAGCTTCAACGGGCGTAGATGCGTTGGTTAGAAAGGTGACGATCGCCTGATTACAAGCGTCTGGGCTGACGAGATGTGCCCAATGGTTGCCCGGGATCGATTGGATTTCCAAGTATGGCAGATAGGTGCGATAGGGCTGAAGTTGCCACGCCATACGGTTGAGTCCGGCCTCGGGCAAAAGTAAGAGTGTAGGCATGGGTAGGGATTCGGTGAGTCCGGGCTGTTGCAGGATATCGGCGAAAACGCCATTGCGGGCGGCGATCGCAAATTTGCTGCCCCAGCGACCCTCTGCTTTCGGTTCCATAGCCTCCTGGAAGGCTGCTTGCTGCAACGGACTCCATCCCCGATACTGCTTTAGCGTTCGAGCTGTGGCTTCGGCGGTGGCGTAGTCGGCAAAAGGGCCCATCACTTTCAGGAAGGGCAGGGTGCGATAGAGGATCGGGAAGGTTGGGCGAAACAGCCCAGGCAGCCGATTCACAAAAAAGGGATCAAGCAAAATTAGACGCTTCAGGCGATTGGGTTGTTGTTTTGCCCAAATCAGTGCAATCTTTGCTGCCCAAGAATGAGCGACGACATTCACGGCGGAAAGGTTGCAGGCGGTTGCAAAGGCTTCGAGATCTTGGGCGATCGCATCCGAACCATATTCAGATTCAGGTGGTTTGTCGCTGTTGCCGTGACCCCGCAAGTCTGGCGCGAAGCAATGAAATTGTCCCGACAGAGTTTCTGCTAAGTCCTGCCACACCAATCCGTGGTCGGCCAGTCCATGCAACAAGATAACGGGTTCTCCTGTCCCCCACTCTCGGTAGGACAGGGATAGGTTTCCTAACTTCACCTGTTTTTGACTGGACGGCATTGGGTGCTCCGTTGGCGATCGCTCTGAGGAATGCTCATCTGATGCTATAGCCTTACACATTGAGATGAGGGTGAATAATTTGTTGAAAGCTCAGCACTGCTGAGCTTTCAACAAATTATTCGAGTTTTCCTAAGCGCTTGGTGCTGTCATGTGCAGTCGCGAGTTTCGTCAGGTTCCAATGCGATTTAACATAATGCGATGTTGTTGGGGGGACGCTAGGGTGTTGGCCGTGATCATGCCGCTGGCGGCGACAGCAGGCAAGCCGATGCCGGGAAACGTCGAGTCGCCGCAACACCACAGACCAGGAATGGGAGTGCGACTGCTTGGGAACATGGCTTTGCCTGCCCGCAGGGCTGGGCCATAGGAACCTCGGTGTCGTCGTAGGAAACGAGCATGGGTTAGGGGTGTACCAACGAGGGTGGCCTCGCAGCGCGATCGCACATCGGGAATTACCGCTTCCAAGGCCTCCCACATGACTTGCGATCGCGCCTCTTTCAATACGACGTAGGCGTCGCTGCGGCGATCTAATCCTTCCCACGGTGCGAAGGGTTCATTGCCCGGAGTGTAGACATGGATGACATGCTTGCCGGGAGGCTCAAGAGTGCGATCGAGGATAGAGGGAATGGAAATGAGTACAACGTTGTCTGGTGCTGCGATCCCCTTATCCCAATCCCGCACCACGATGAAGTGACAGGGCAAATCGGTAGGGAGATCGGTGGCATCAATGCCTAGGTGAAGATGCATGAAGCTGTCGCAGGGGGGAATCGTTTGGCGTGCCTGACGAAAACGGTCAGTGGCAAGTGTGTCGGGTAGGAGTGGCAAAGTATCCCAAATCGAGGCATTGGAAATCACAGCTCTTCCTGCCCGCAAGGGTTTCCCGTTACTCAACCTCACCCCCGTAGCTCGTCCACCTTCTAGTAGGATTTCCTCAACGTGCGTATTCGTCAACATTGATCCCCCTTGCTTTGTCAGGCCATTGACGAGGGCATTCACCAAAGCCGCACTCCCTCCGATGGGATAGTCCAGCGCTACGTTGGGTCGATACCAGTCGGCAAACATGAAGGAGACTGCGGCAGCACTGGTACTATCCGCAGGTAAGCCAGAGAGCAGGAAACACAGCAGATCCAGCCAGTTGCGTAAAAACGGGTCAGACACAACGCTGTTCAACAGCGGTGCAAAGGCTCCAGTGAGGCGAGCGACATTGGGCAAATGTCTTAGTAGAGCTGGCGCGTAGGTAGCGACAGTGAGGGGAGCGCCCCAGTCCAACCGCATGGCTGCTGTGGGAAGGGCGATCGCCGCATCTTTCAGGGGCTCCATCTTGCGCTGTAACTGACGCCATTCGCGCACTACCCCCTCGCCTCGCAGAGTCGCTAGCACTTCGCAAAACTGGTCGGCTCCCACGGAAGTGTTGAAGCGCCCTTCGGGTAGCAGGCAACCCCAGGTGTCATAGGTGAGGCAAGGCAGGTCGGCCCCGATCGCATCCAAAACCTGCTTCAGAGGATTAGGCGAAGGGCTGTAAGACAAACCGGAATAGAGGGATGGCCCGGAATCGAAGTGAAACCCCTGACGCTCAAATCCGTGAGCAGCTCCACCGGGAATGCTGTGACTTTCGCACACCATCACCTCAAAGCCATAGTTTGCCAGCAAGGCTGCGCAGCACAGCCCACCGATGCCGCTGCCAATGACGATAATGTCAGTATCCACGCCGTCTTACCCCAAACCCGATCGCAAATGCTGATAGCGTAGCGTAACGCACTATTAAGCGGATTGGGTCTCAAGCGATCGCCTTAATAAACGGGCTCATCGTAATAACTTGGTTCAGGGGCATAGTCGGAATCGCTATAGCCCGAGTCACTGTAGCCAGAATCGTCATAGCCCGGGTCGCTGTAATCCGAATCACTGTAATCCGAATCGCTGTAACCCGAATCGTAATAGCCGGGATCCTCGTAACTGGGAGCAGCTTCCTGAGCTTCCCACATTTCCCAAATCATTTCGCGTTCGGCTTCCCACTGGGCGATCGCACTCCGCGCTTCGCCGTAGAGGGGGCGATCGCTGCCAATTTGCGCTGCCAGGTCAATTGCAAGGGTGAGACTATCCTGGCTGGCGAGGGCGGTGGCTTCATCCAAAATCTCACGGTCTTCGGCAATGCGTGCCCGGTTGATTGTGGCTTGCCAGGTCTCGATTTGCTGTCGGGCTTCAGCGTAGAGCGATCGCCCCTGTTCGATCGTCCGCGCTTCCTGAATCGCCCGCTGCAGGTTACCGTCCTCGGCATATTGCTGTGCCTGATCCAGAATGGGTTGGTCTTCGATGCGCTCAATCTCGTTACTCCAGGCAACGATATCATCCTGGGCGTTGCTGTGGAGAATGCCGTTTGCATCAATCCGTAGGGCGAGGGCGATCGCCGTTCGCAAATCCGCAATACCGCCCCCTTCTGCTTGCTGTCGTGCCAGGGTCAGCAATGGCATATCCTGTAACCGCTCGATCTGTCTCGTCCAATGGGCGATCAGTGTTTGTGCTTGTTGGCGGCGGGGACGTTCGCTGTCCACTTGCTCTGCCTGATGAATCGCTAGCTCCAGAGCGGGACGCTGCCCCAAAGAAGCGATCGCATTGGCCAGTTGCAGGTGCTGGGCATCGGCTAACTGGGTCTGCCACCCCGTTAAGCGTTCCTGGGCAGAGGCATAAAACAGGCTGTCTTGGGGAATGCCTTCGAGGGCGGCGATCGCCTCGCGCAGTTGCCAGATATGGGTGGGAGAGGGTTCCCACTGTTCTGCTTGACTATCTTGAGCCAACTGCTGGGCGTGGCCATAGCGCACCAGGTTTTGCCCTTCGTCATCCAGGGTGTCGCTGGTTGGAATCAGTTGTGCTAGAGCGATCGCTTCCTCGGTTTGCCCATCCCGCCAATGCTGCAAGGCAATCTCTGACAGAGCTGTGCTCCACTCCTGCCGTTCTGCTTTGGCGGCATCCCAAGCATGGGTTTGGGGATCGATCGCGTCCAATTGTGTGAGAGCCGCGACTAAGCTCTCTGCATTTTTCGTGCGGGCTAGTCGTCGTGCTTCTTGCAAGGCACCCCAAGCACTGCGCTCTGCAAAAATCTGATTGGTTAGCATGGCCATCCGATGCTCGCGCCAGTAGGGGGCTTTCAGCTGCCCCAAGGCGCGCAGTTGCTCAGAGGCGATGTGCCATGCCTGGTCTGCCAGTGCTTCCTGCGCTCTGTTGTAAATGTCTTCGCCCTGCTGCCATTCATCTTGCCATCCGGCGATCGCCACCTGCGCCTCTTCATACAGCGAGCTAGATTCAGGAACAATTCCTGCGACTTCCAGTGCACCTTTCAAATCGCTTTCCTGGTAGCGTTGCCGCGCAATGTCTAACAGTATCCGCGACCACTGCGTTAAGCCCTGCTGCGACTCGGCATAGAGGGGATGGTTGGGTGTCCATTCCTGCACCAATTCAACCGCTGCCTTGAGGTCTGCTACCTGCCCCGATCGCGCCACGTCCCGGACGCAATAGAGTTGTTCCGTATTGGGAGAGAGCGCTGAAACCCTCTCACAGCGAGGCATAGGTGGTAAGGTCGTGAGCCATATCAAAGACAGGAGGCCTAAACTTCCGGATATCCCCAGTCCCATCATGGCCAGAAGCGAAAGTTTCCAGCCCGATCCTTTTGAGCGTTTTGGACGAACGGTTCGGATATGTTTAGCCCGAGGCTTTGAGGGCGTAGGTGCTGGAGTTGGAGTTGAAGGTGGGGCGATCGCTTCCGCAGGCGCGGTCTTAGGTCTGGATTTCGGGCGAGGGGGAGCTGGAGGCTTGTAGCGAAAGCGAGAGCTGACCTCAGGAGAAGATGTTGGGACCTGTTTTTGAGGAGTAACGAGCTGGGGCAACTGAATCGGGCGCACTGCGGCTGAAGACTGTGCACCATTGATTACCCAACCCAATTCTTGCTGGTGTTGAGACTCCCCACGCGTTTGATGCATCGCCTTATCTTGCATGTCCTCTCCTTACGGCTCGATCCCCATGCCTGTGTTTGCAGTCGTTGCTCAACCGACAGGCTACCCGCAAAAATCAGGGCGACAGCTCGTCTCCTGGTTCCTGCCAGAATTACCGTAGATACTAGCGAATTCCTCTAAAATCGAGTCAAAAACCTTGGCATTACCGTCACATGATGACCACGCGCTATACGCGTCGTGAAGCGCGGTTGTATGGAAGCGCTGCACCCACACAACCATTCTGTTCTTAACGCGGTTGCCTACTGCGATAGTTCAAGCCGTTCAGGACGCGTCAGTGCTCTCTGCCTGACGATAGCCGTAAAAATCGATGGTGTAGTGGCTAATCTTGACGCCCGTTTGATCTTCGATCTGCTGCAACAGATCCGGCGGCAGTTGCACATGCACATCCATAATCTGCTGCGTGTCGATGCAGTTCACATGGCTATGGGGATCGCTGATGTTGCCATACAAGCGCCCATCTGCCCGTTCGATGCACTCAATAACCCCGTTGTTCGAAAGGGCTTCCAGGTTTTGATAAACCGAAGTGTGACCAATATCTTTGCCCAGCTGATTGAGGCGATTGTAAATGTCGCGAGCTGAGAGGTGCTCCTTGGCCTGCCACAGCAATTCCAGGATATATCGACGCTGTTTGCTCACCCGCATTCCTAGGGTTTGGCAACGGTCGATCGCATCCTCTAAAGAGCGAATAGGCTTTTGTATGGTCACATCACTGTTCATAGCAAGGTCACATTCTTGGAAACGGTGTCGAAATGCATAGATCTCAAGATGGCACGTTAGGGGATGCCACTAAATGAGGGTTTGAGTCGGTTCGATGCACTTACTCATACTCACTACCACTTTAACTTGTCAAATAAAATCCTGTCTATTTCTTGATCGGCGAGACGTTTAGGGGTCTGTAGAACAACGCCGGAATCGAGCCATGGTGATTGAGGCAGGACTTACGCATTTTGATGATTTTTGGGGCGCAGAGAGCCCCAAAAATCATCAAAAGCCTTCGGTTTTCCGTTCCAAATGCGTAAGTCCTATTAGGCTAGAGAGGGAAAGTGTGGTGAGGTCTGCGCGACAGAGGGTTCTGATGACAACGTCTATTTCGCTTGATGCTGATACGCTAAATCGATTGGATATCTCAGCGGTTGCGGCGATCGCCAATGCCTGGCAAGAAACAGTGACCCTCGCCAAAACAGCGGAACCGGATAGTACGGCAAATCCCCAAATCAAGTTTGAGATCACGATGCCTCGGGATCCATCGGATCCCCGGGAGTTATCAGAAATTCCTGAAATACGGCTCTGGTTTGTCCGCGTGGATGCCCAGTACCCTTGGCTACCCCTCATCCTGGATTGGGAGTCGGGTGAGTTAGCGCGCTACACAGCAATGCTCGTGCCGCATCAGTTCAGCCCCCAAGAAGGCATCCAGTTCAATCCTGAAGCGCTGGAAATTTTTGTCATGAGCAAAGTCTTTGTCTGCTTTGCCTGGATGCAGCAGCACAACTGCATGAGCCATATCCGCCTTCAATTCATGACTAAGATGCTAGGCTACGAGCTGGATGAAGGTTTCTTCGCATTGCTAAACGAATGATCACCGCGATGAGTTAAAGAAGTGCATCGAAATTTCTCAAACGTCGAATTTTGGTGATTCACGACAGTGGATTTTGCTCAAACAGCCGCCACGTTGGTCGCCAGAGGATACTTTTAGGTTAGTGGCAATCCTCGAACCGCTTAGCCGCCCCATATTTTTTGCAACACGGTGTCAGCTCTAAGGTTGGCTAGCTCTCCATTGGGAGCTGCGATCGCCAAAAACTTGTCACCCGCTGGCATGATCTCGTCGGATTTGTCGCTTCCCATCATCCCCAGTGTGAAGACCTCCAGGGCGATCGCAAATTGCATGGGAACGCCCGGCGTGCAGACCATCAGGTTGGCTCCGGCAATCATCGCGGCCTGCTGCCCCCATGTGGTCGGCGCTGTCACCACTAAGCCAGGAATGGCATCCGCTAGGGCGGTTGCCCAGCCCGCGTTGCTCCCATCCTTTAGGGCTACCAAAGGCAGTGAGGGTTGCTTCTCGCGGAAGTCTTGAGCGATCGCCTGCCAGTGCTCTAGCGGGTAGGTGCGCCCCTCCTCGTCATTGTTGTAGAAGACCACATAGCCGCCGCCCCCAATGTTCAGTCGCTTTTGCTCGGCTTCGGCCCAATCCAGCTCACTTCGTCCTAGCTTTAGTGCGAGAGTTGGGCAGTCGATTGCAGCATCAAATCCAGAAATCAAATCGTGATAAACCTTAGGACGGTACTGTTCTGGATGATAGGGCACCATCTGGGTGAGAAATGTCTTGCTGTCTGTACCATACCCGACACGGGTTGGCGTTCCGGCTAGCCACAGTAGCAGTCCCGCTGACCAGCCATCACTAACAGTGAAAGCCACATCGTAATAGCGATCGCGCAGGATGCCCAATAGGTTGGCCCAATCTGCTGGACTGTTGTAGGACTGGAATGCAAAAGGAATGGTATCGCTGACCGATTTGGATAGGCGATAGATAGGCAGGGCACTGGACTCTGCCACAACAGCGATCTCCATGTTGGGATAGGCTTGCTTCAAACCATCCAATGCCGGAAAGCAGAAAATTTGATCTTCAAGTCCGCCGGGAATGAGCGCAACAGCTTTCATAAAGATTTCGTTACAGATTTCGCTCTTATTTTAGGGGAACACGGTCAAGGGAAACGGATGGATCCCATTTATTCTTTTAAATTCTCATGGTTAAGCGCAGAACCAAAAATTAAGAGCCTGCTAAAAGCCTTGGTGTTGGGTGATGTTGGCGACACTCGTGCTCCTCAACGTAGAGGGTCTCTGGTTTGTCTCCTGGTCTCCGTCCTCATCGGTGGGACTGAGGTAACTATGTTGATGGTGTGGCGTCATGGATCCGCACTGTCAATCAAAAATTTGCGTCAACATTACACTGGTTTTGCTCAACCTGCTTTGACAGGATAGTGATCTTTGATGTGTTTGTTTTGGTTTCTAGATGATAGTTTTAGACCTTGCGCAAAGCTTGTTCCAGACCGATTGAATAGGTTAAATTCATCGCCATGATGCCACCATAAATTCAGTGAAATCCGTAAGTTCTGGTTCTATAAAGGGTTTGCAAAGATTTACATCTACCGCTCAATAACTCCCCAATTGCGGCAGAAAAACCGCTACCCTGGCATTAACACGATTCTATTGCTAGCGGTGAATTCGTTTAAGGGTAGGTGGTCTGCCTGCGTTAGTAATTGTTATCTGCCATCTAAACGTGGTTCCGTCCCAGTTGAATTGTTTACCACGCGTTGCATTAGCTCCGTCCCCCGATCTTCTGCATCACCCTGTCTATTGCATTGATGTCTTATGTTGTGTCATTCAAGTAGCAATAGATTGTGCAATCCGTTCTCCTAAGTCTCTAACGGTTGCCTAGGTTCTGCCTCTGTTTTCCTCCCACTATTTTGCGTTCTATCGTTTCTCGTTATGCGAGCTGATATTCCCTCTATTTCGTTACCTGATCGTTTTAGTACGGGTTCTTCATCCCTTCTGCCCATTCCGTTGGTAGATGTGCAGTTGCAGCACCAATCGCTTCTCTATGAGTTAGAGCAAGCGATGCGGCAAGTTTGGCAGCGCAGTGACTTTATTCTAGGCCAAGCGGTGGAAGAGTTTGAATCCACCTTTGCTCATGCCTGCGGCGTCGGGCAGGCCGTTGGTGTTGCCTCTGGCACAGATGCCATCATGCTGGGTCTGCGTGCTTGTGGGATTGGTTCTGGAGATGAGGTATTGGTTTCTGCCCAAACCTTTATTGGAACAGTGTTAGGAGTTTTAGCAACCGGAGCCCATCCCGTTTTTGTGGATTGCGATCGCGAAACAGGGTTGATGGATCTGACCGCTGCTGAAAAAGCGATTACCACCAGTACCCGGGCGATTCTTCCCTCGCACTTGTATGGGCAAATGGTGAGTCCTCATCGGTTGCTTGATCTTGCGAGCACCTACGATCTGAGTATTTTTGAAGATGCCACCGAAGCTCATTTGGCTGAGCGGGAAGGCTATGTTGCTGGCACCGTGGGTATGGCGGCGGCCTTCGACTTTTACCCCAGCCACAACTTGGGTGCTTTTGGTGATGGGGGCATCGTCGTCACGCAGGATGCGCAGATTGCCGAATGGTTACGGAAATTGCGAAACTATGGCTCGTCTCGCCAACATGTTTACACCGAGATGGGTCTGAGTAGTCGGCTAGATACCTTGCAAGCGGCGATCCTACAGGTGAAGTTGCCCCACCTACCCCGGTGGAATAGCGATCGCCTCCATCTGGCCAATTATTACAACCAACGACTGCGATCGCTCCAGCCCTTTGGTATCGAGCCCTTGGTTAACCAAGCTGGTTCAGGCCATGTGTATCATCGCTACGTGATTCGGGTGACAGAGGCATGCTCCCTCAGCCGCTCGTTCATCCAGACCAGCCTCAAGACAGTTGGTATTGAAACGGGGATTTACTACCCTGAAATTTGTCCCCTGCAGCCTGCGCTCCGTTTTCTAGAGCATGAGCCGGGCGATTTTCCGGCTGCTGAGGCGCTGAGCCAAGAAGTATTGGCACTGCCACTTTACCCCGGCTTGACGGAGCAGCAAGTTGATCGAGTCGTTGATACCCTCACGGCGCTGTTCAATGCACCCCGCCCCATGACACCTCATGCTCAAGTGGCATGGGAGTAATGCTGGAGGGAATTCGGAGTCACTTGTTCTAAGAAATGCGTGGAATAGCGGCGATCGCCCAAGCCGTCAGCGTCAAGCATACAAATCCGCCACATAGTCCCCATATCCGTTGTAGAGCAGCGTCGGCACCTCTTCCCATTCAAACTGGGAACCTGGCCCGATCAGTTTCTCGGTTGCTTGAGACCAGCGGGGGTGGGGAACATCTGGCTCAACATTGGATTCAAACTTGTACTCGTTGGCATTCAACGTGTTCCAGTACGTGGCAGGCTGATAGTCGATAAATTCGATCTTGACGATGGATTTGCCCCCCTTGAAGCCGTATTTCCAGGGCACAACCATACGAATGGGTGCACCATGTTGTTTCGGCAAGGTATGCCCGTAGATCCCAACGGCAAAGAAGGCGAGGTCATTGGCCATTTCCTCTATCGTCAACCCTTCGGTATACGGCCAAGGGAGAAACCCAGCCGGAGGAAAGGATGGACCTCTGGTGACCTGAGTGTCGTAGAAGGACGTGAACCGAGCGTAGCGTGCTCCAGATGTGGGTTCGACCTCATCCATCAGTAGGCGCATCGGAAACCCTAACCAGGGCACAACCATCGCCCAAGCCTCGACACATCGGAAACGATAAATGCGCTCCTCTAGGGGAAAGCGACGGGTAAAGTCGTCCATGTCATAGGTTTTAGGATGGCGCACAAGGCCGCTGACTTCGACCTGCCAATCATCAGTCGGTAGCGATTGAGCCGCTTGCCAGATGTTTTTAGTGCTGCCAAATTCGTAGAAATTATTATAAGTTGCTGCCAAAACCTCATTGGTCAAGGGGCGTCCAGTATCTTCAAATGCTGGGTTGAGTGGGGCTTGCAGGGGTTCGACACCCACGATCGCCTCCGATTCAGAGGCTTGCGATCGACAGCCGACAAGTGGCAAGGCCGATCCGGCAATTCCAGCTCCGACTAAGCCTTTGATAAATTTGCGACGGTTAAAAAATGAAGCTTCAGAAGTTACGAGCTTTTCTGGCAGTTGCCAAGATGGAGGAATGTGAATAAATGGCATGGAAATGCGATGGCACACACAAGAGTCATGGCTTTCACTATAACGTGAGACGCTGAGATGCTTCTGCTAGGCAAAGCACTTCTGTCCTCAAGCACTTCATCCTACTCTTCTTTTGAGGCTGGTTTGGGTCGCTGTGCTATTGGAAAGGGCTCAACGAAGGATAGCAGTGGATCCTTCGCCAACGCTCCTGGTCTTTCCCCACGCAGGCTCACCCAAATGCTGCATTGATGTTTTGTTATGGTGACGACGGTACTGATGCAATAGGCAAGTTTGCAAGCGTAGTGGTAAATTTGGGCACGGTGGCGAACATCCCCAATATGGCGGCGATAGTAGAGTTCACTACGGAAATACATTCCATCTTGGATGCTATCGTCGAACCAAAATTTGAATGGGGAAATCTCCTGTTCGTTAATAACTGGCGGCAACACAGAATTATCCTCAATGCATCCTGGGTTTCCAGGGAACGTGATGGTTAGACAGGAAACGTCATGGTTAGAAGCGATAGATGCATTTGCCTACGTTGAAGCTCATTGACTAGAAATATCTTTCAAAGCAGAGGCTTCAAAGCTGTAAAAAAGGTACGAGGAGTTGTAGTTAATAAAAGTCTGAAACTAAGACACACCCAAAACTAGGAAAGGTTTTGCTTTATAAAAACGCCATAGATTGAGTCGTGCTTTTCACGTTTACCTCGCACGATATCCTCACCTGAAGAGGCTAGGATTACTACTATTTTAGCCGCCCGTTCACTTTGGATTGTGTGGACTGTATGTGCCAAAGTTGATCTACGGTAAAAAATCGATAACCTTCTGCCTGCAGCATGGGGATGAGTTGCTCGGCGATCGCTACCACATCTGCCCCGCCATAGGCTCCATCATGCAGTACGATTAAGGCTCCATCATGCACTTGCTTGCGGATGCGTGCGAGCACCACCTCGATGCCTGGATGCACCCAGTCTTCAGGAACGACGCTCCACATCACTGGGCGATACTGCCACCTTTGCAGCGCATTGAGTGTTTGGGGCGTAAACAAGCCATTGGGTGGGCGCACGTCCCGAATATTCTGGGCGATGATCGCTGGATCTAGCTCACATGCCTCGGCGATCGCCGCTTGAGTTTTTGTCAGCGATTGCCACAGTGCTTCAGTCGATAGCATTGGAAAAGAGCGATGAGTGTAGCCATGCAAACCGATCCAATGCCCCTGTGCATAGGCTTGGCGAGCAACGTCCGGTGCCCGCTCAACACAATGCCCCAACCAGAAAAAACTGGCTGTAATTTGGTGCGTGTCCAGCAACTCCAGCAGAGGAGGCGTGTATTTAGGATGGGGGCCATCGTCGAAGGTAAGGGCGATCGTCTTATGCCCTCGTGCGCCTTCCCATAAACAGCTGGGGAACGCCGCTTTCAACGCAGGCTGAATTAAGGGATAGAGGGGAGCCAATTCCATAGGTTTCCAACGGTTGCAGACGTTGTGACCAAATCATCACAACGATTACTCATCCTCAATTTTTACCCAACTGAAGAGCGATCGTGGAAGAAGTCAGAAGAGGGATGTCCGTATTGCTTTAGGAGTACTCCCAGACGTTATAACGGCACCTGACAAACCGCAGTGGTGCAGGTTTGTCTGGCCCAGGCAGACTGGACAAGAGACGTCAGCACATCAACATTGAGCGGTTTGACTAAAAACCCGTCAATACCAGGTACATCTTCTAAGGGAACCCAACTGGGAGAATGACAATCGGTCAGTGCCACAATGGTTGAGCAGCGAGAATTGGTCAAACTGCGCAAATCTCGAACCAATCCCGCAGGCGCATCATGGTGGTTGTCCGACAAAATGACGAGATGGGGTAGCCGTTGCTTAACCTTCAACACAACCTGCTCTACCGATACAGCAACATCCGTGGAGCAGCGCAATCGATTGAGAATTCTCAAAAGGGGTTGCAAGTCTTCTGAGGGGTGCCCTATGACCAATACATGGCTACGAGAAATCGTCATTACTTTCACAGTATCGATACTGATAGGTTCGCTACAATCTACCCTATTCCATTGCTAATCCCGTCATTAGTTTCAAATGCTTGTGTAGCAAGCACTTTCGACAATTATTAGGAAAATTCGATTTTGTTTTTCTTTCCTTTTTCGCATGAAACGTTATTAAACATTCATGCAACGCAACAAAACAGCGTTGGCTGTTGAAGTGAACTGTTGCGAATAGAATATATAGCGTTACGTGTTTGATCCAATGCGAATGTTTTTTTGATAGAGATATAGCGTCTAGTTGTGAAAAACTTATAACGATTCATCTAAATATTGAGGCGATTCATCTAAATATTGAGGTTATTAGCGATCGCAAAGTGACATCACCGGACATGTATAAAACCCCAATCTTCATGGTGTCTGTGTCAGTGATCTAAGTACAAGACCAAAATCTAAAACCTCACGAAAATCATTGATTTTGGATAGATGAGGCACTACTGTGCCAACCAAATCCAGTATTCTTTAGTTTCGATGCTGTACTCAGGTCAGCAATTCTGAATGGTTCATTAGATGCTGACTTTGATACTCGAAATACACCTGATGCAGGTTCATTTACGTAATCAGAGATGAAGAAAAAATGAAACTCCAGTGAGTGTTAGAGTCCGTCAAAATGCTCACTGGGATTGTTGAGATTTTATGGTTGTGAAAGTTTCTAAACCAAGAAAAATTCCCCAATGCATCACATTGAGGAATTTGCCGTGAGAGGATGCTTGGAAGGCGCCTGATGGGCTTGTAATCGAAAATGATGCTTTCCGTCCGTACATGCTAGGGATTATGCAAAACGCACATAAGCATAACTAGCATCACCAATGTTGTAGGCGTATCGATCTACAATGCTGGTAACCCAAAACGTTAATCGAGTTGAAAGAATGCTTGAATGCTAACGCTTTGCTGTTTACGGGTAGATTTACTGTTGCATAAATGCTTCAAGCTGTCGCGATAGGCTCTGAACCAGAGGTTCGCCATTTTCTGCTGACGATAATGCTTCTGCCTGGATACGGGAGACGGTTTCAGGGGCAAAGCCCAGCAGCTCCACTAACTCTCGATATGCCTTGGCCTCATCCACATTGACTAACGCCTCATCGGGGGTGCGGGAACTAGAGTGAATTACCTCATACCCTAGGCGTAGTACGAGCTCGCGTTCCGCGTTGGTTTGGAGCCGAGGAACAAGCTCCTTCAGCGGAATATTCTGCATCAAATAATCCCGCAGTTCTTCCTGTAGGGTAGTTTTTTGGGGAGCATCTGCGGCGAACATTCCACTAAAGCGATCGAGCATCAGATCAACCTCTTCATCGGCAAGATTGCCATCCGACCATGCCATGGATGCAATGATGCGGAGAATATTCATTTGGTCGGGTGAAATAGAAGGAGGTGGAGGCGGTGCAGGTAAAGCCATAAATTTTCTCCAAAAGTAAAGGGTCTGCGAGTTCTATCTGTTTATCCCAAAGGATTTCCCTAAGGGCGGCTGAAGCGAAATACAGATGCCTTTGGCAGGAAACGTTGAATTTTAGAGCCGATTGGATGTCATTCGAATTTAGAGCCAACCTATCAGGTTGTCGGAACAGCTATATAGACTTGATCAAAATTCTTTGGAGTTGGTTACACGCTGTTACCTGTCCGGGATTGACGGCTCTACGGTATGGTGTTGATGGATCGATCCTCATTTAATAAACAAATTTCAATGACTGCTATTCAACCTGACGCTGCGTCTCAGCCTTCCCCATCTCAAGGGATGCATCAAAAGGCAAAGGCCATGAAGCCGGGGAGTCGCCGCCCTGCTAAGGAACTCTGTAGCGAATGTGGGCTATGTGATACCTACTACATTCACTATGTCAAAGAAGCCTGTGCGTTTCTGAACCAACAATTTGATGACCTAGAGGAACTGTCTCACGGGCGCAAGCGAGATTTAGACAACCCCGATGAGCTGTATTTTGGGGTGCATCAAGACATGATGGCGGCGCGGAAGACTGAGCCGATCGCCGGAGCGCAGTGGACGGGCATTGTCAGCAGCATCGCGATCGCCATGCTGGAGCAGAATAAGGTGGAAGGTGTTGTGTGTGTGCAGAACACAGAGAGCGATCGCTTTCAACCGATGCCTGTGATTGCGCGCACGCCGGAGGAAGTTCTAGCTGCGCGGGTGAACAAGCCCACGCTGTCGCCCAACCTGTCGGTGCTGGAGCAAGTTGAGCAGTCTGGGATGAAGCGGCTGCTGGTCATTGGTGTAGGGTGCCAGATTCAGGCTCTGCGCGCGGTGCAAGACAAGCTGGGCCTAGAGAAACTGTATGTTCTGGGGACGCCTTGTGTAGACAACGTGACCCGAGCTGGCTTGCAGAAGTTTCTAGAAACCACCAGCCGATCGCCCGAAACGGTTGTTCATTACGAGTTTATGCAGGACTTTCGGGTGCATTTCAAGCATGAAGATGGCTCGGAAGAAACGGTGCCCTTCTTTGGCCTGAAAACAAATCAACTCAAAGATGTGTTTGCGCCGTCCTGTATGAGTTGCTTCGACTATGTGAATAATCTGGCGGATCTGGTGGTGGGCTATATGGGCGCACCCTTTGGCTGGCAGTGGATTGTAGTGCGAAACGAGACGGGTGCAGAAATGCTGGAGGTCGTGAAAGATCAGCTGGAAACACAGCCTGTGATGTCCCAGGGCGATCGCCAAGCGGCAGTGCAGCAAAGCATTCCTGCCTACGATAAGGGCGTGACATTGCCGATGTGGGCGGCCAAGCTGATGGGTGTGGTGATTGAGAAAATTGGGCCCAAGGGACTGGAATATGCCCGCTTTTCCATCGACTCCCACTTCACCCGAAACTTTCTCTTCTTCCGGCGCAATTATCCCCAGAAGCTAGCGGCTCATGTGCCAGAGTTTGCGAAGCGCATTGTTGCACAGTACAAGCTACCCGATGACTAGGCCCTTTGCTAGTGCCCCAACACTGAGTCTAGAATAGAAAAACTATTGGCAGTTTTTGTGAAATACTTGCTCAGTAAGCATTTCACAAAAAATCGAAGATTGATTATTCTAATTTGGGATAACGCTATCAATCCTCAAAAATGGCACCGCGACGCGATAGCGCACGGCGCATCTCGCGGGTCATACCCGGATTATTGCCAAAGTACGCACCGTCAACGGTCGCGCCGTCCAAGCTAGCATCGTGGAAATTAACGCGGTATAAGGTTGCCCCTGAAAAATTTGTACCAAACAGGTTTGCCCCTTGAAGGTTGGCACTACTCAAGTTGGCACGGCGAAAAACTGTAGACGAGAGATTGGCTTCCTCAAACCGCACCCGATGCAGGGCGGCACCTGTGAGGTCAGAATAGCGAATTGATGCGCAGTAGCAGTAGGCGTCACTTAGGTCTGCCATCTTGAGGATGGCATTGTTGAGATTTGCGTTGGTTAGGTCTGCGCCAGACAAATCGACGCTGGTCAAGTTTGCACCTGACAAGTTGGCACTGGTCAGCTTCGCCCGTGCCAAGAAAGCATGGGTCAAATCGACATTGCTTAAGTTAGCGCTACTGAGTTCGGCCTCGACCAAACTAGCGCGGATCAGGTCAGAATTCGAAAAATCTGCACGGGCAAGATCCTTACGATCAAAAGAGACCCCGATTAGGTTTTGCCCTGCATAGCTTTCAAGCGGGCTAAGACCTGCAATCCGGGTCAGCTCTAAGAAATCATCCGTATCGGCAAGAATGACTTGCTCAATGAGTTCTAATAGTTTGTCTTGGGACTGAATGCCCTCGCTAGTAAAGCGACGCTGAAGAAGTTCAATTAATCGGCGTATAACTCTGTCATCGGACACGCTTCAACTCGTATGCTCCAGATGAATCCTGTGACGTCTAGACTCCCAAGCGTGAATGAGAGCTAGGATCACCGCTCGTTTGTTGGGAGATAAGGCTTGGGAGAGCAATGCCTCCAATTCAGATACTTCACTCAGAGAGGATCTCGGGAAACTAAGGCTCGGCGAGCCTACATGAGATCCGTAGAAGGGCTCTCTCAGATTCTTCTCAGAACGATCTGCGTGAAGCATGACAAACCTACTAGAACATTACACTACTAAGCTGAAGGCACTATCCCTTTTACTGAAAAATTTATACAGGAAAAAATAATTCAGGACATACCTAACCGAACAGCATCATCACAAGAGTGTCAGGTGGATGACAGAAAAGCATCTTGCGAGGACGCATCATCACTTACCGTCGGAGTCTGCTGTTAGAACAGTGTAGTTCCAAAAAAGTCGCCTTCCCAATAGGGAATTTACGGTAAATGGGATCACCTATTCCTACAATTATATATCGCGTTTTCCATCCAGATCACAGCCCCTTTCAATACAGATTTATGAAGTCTTCAAGAACTGGGGCTGATGACTACAGATAATTAGATGTAATCATCGCACTACATCCTAGCAGTAAGTAGAGCTTATCTCCTACTTCTATTGTGATAGTTGGAGCCGTGATCGCCTTCTATCCTCTATCCGGTCTATCCTACCCATTTGGATGGGGTTTCTGCACTTTTTTTACCCTATTGGTGGAACAGATGCAGATCCGATGTATATTTTGAGGCTTCGCTTACTTAGAACAAGAGTTTTGATGCCAGTTGCACCTGACCTAGAGGGACTTCGGCGAATCCACTATCCGACGTTAGGTAACGGGGGAGCTGGGCGAGGCGGATCACCGTTTGTTGGGGGAACTGCTCAGCCGGAATTGCCTGCCCGGGTTCATAGCGATTGTGGACAAGGTAGCGTTGGGTGATTTGGAGGTCAGCAAGCGACTGCGTGAGGCGTTGTGCTTCGGCGAGGATGGCAGAATGCGCCTGGGCAACTCCAACAAATTCGCTATGGCTGGAATCCTGTAGCTTTTTCTGTGCTTGCATGACGCGCTTGCGCAAGGTGCGGAGGCGTCCCATAAATTCAACGCGCCCTACGACATCCTGGTATTTGATCCAGAGTTTGAAGATCCAGGCGAGCCAGTCTCCCAGGGCTGTTGGCATGTCCAAAAAACGAAGCAGGTGTCCCGTAGGTGCTGTGTCAAGAATAATGAGATCCTGGTCGCCACTCTCCAGCAACTCCATCACGCTGAGCAAGGAGAGCATTTCATCAATGCCAGGGAGGGCTTGGGAGACGATTTGTCGCCATGCGGCTGGGCCGTATGCTACTTGCAGGGTTTCGTCTCCCGTGTCGCCGCTCATAATTTCCGCTAACTCCCAGAGATAATCTTCGCGGAATTGGTTGAGCAGGAGTTCGGCATCGATTTCCTGGGCGCTGAGGTTTGGTCGGAGTTGACTGGGGGTGTGTCCCAAGGGTTGGCCGAAGGCGTCGCCGAGGGAATGGGCAGGGTCAATAGAGATGACGCGGATGGTGCGGTCGGGATGGCGATCGCTCATGCCCCAGGCGATCGCAGCGGCCACGGTGGTCTTGCCCACGCCTCCTTTGCCGCCCACGATCACCAACCGTCGTCCCGTTTCGATCAGATCAGGAAAGGTCGGTTCGTAGCGGGGCGGCATCTGAAAAGATGAGGATTGGGCTGGTATTGTGCTTGCGATCGTTGCCGCAGGGGTTAGGGTTTGCATCAAGCGATCGAGGGCGATGCTGCCGATGGGTTCGCGATCTTGCTGAGTGGCGGATATCAGGGGGTGATTGAGGGCGATCGCCTTAAATTTCTCAAGGATATGGTTCTGCTCTAGCAAGCGACCATCGTCGGCAGCATCAGTCAGCATGTGGTTGAGGAAAATGCCACCGACGGGAATGTGGAGATGATCGAGGGCATCCATCAGGCGTCGGGTTTCAAACCAGCTCATCGGTTCGGGAATGGCAACGATGAGACAAGCAGTATGGGCGCTGTCCTGCAATAGATTCCGTCCGCCTTGGAGGTGCGATCGCATCTCATCCAAAAATACGTCCGCTTCATCATCCTGGTGTCGTCCCGCAAAGCTCTGGCTAATCACCCGATGTTTTTCTTGAAACAAATTCAGCGCGTCTAAAAGCTGATCCAAAAAATCCATCAAGCCAAACAAGTTCAGGGTATGGCCGCTGGGAGCCATATCCACCACGACCCGATCGATGTCGTCCTCGCGCAGAATACGCTGAATTTCCAGGATGCCCATCAACTCGTTCAATCCAGGCCAGCTCAAGTCCCAAACAGGGGTTAGGTCTTCTCCGGCCACGAAACTGCCGCGCTCGACCAACAGTTCCAGAACCTCGCCGTATCGGGCTTTGAAATCTTGAAGAAGGCGATCGGCGTCCAATGCCCGTACCTGCAAATTGGGGCGATCGGTTAAGGCATGGGGCGTATCTTCGACCGGCACTTGCAACACATCACCGAGGGAATGGGCGGGATCTGTTGATAACAGCAGCAGCTTTTCTTGGGGAAATTGCTCCGCCCAGACCCGCGCAAACCCACAGGAAAGTGTGGTTTTGCCCACACCACCTTTGCCACTGAACATTGCTAATTGAAGAGGGATAAATGGGGCCAGGCTCAAGGTCGTTTCCCAAAGTGTATGTCGAGGAATGAGTTGAGGAGACATTGCTACTATCCTATTCTTCTGCGAGGGATGAGGCTTTCAGGGGAAATGTTGTGACAAAACTTGCGATAAAACGTAATGCGGGCTTTGGCGTTTTTCGATAGCTCTATCCTGTGAACGGGAATACTACGTTGAAGAGAGAACTGATGCTGCCGAACCCGACGTACAACTTATGAGTGATTTATTCAAAGGCTTTGAACAACTGTTGGAATTAGCAAAAACCCTCGAAGAAAAAGCAGAAAAAGGGGAGCTAAAGACCGACATCCAGATCAACTCCCGATCAATGAGTAATATTCCACGGCAGGGCAGCCATCCGGGGGGTGTTGGCACAAGCCGAATTCGCACAAACCCCTCTGATGATTCCCCAGATGAGCGTGTGATTATCACGCCTCCACCTGGCGAACGGACTGATACAGAGGATGGGGGAGAAACTGCAGCCGACCATCCCTCTTTGAAGGATGTTGGAGGGTTGGGACCAGTCCTACAGGAATTGCGGGAATTGGTAGAAATTCCGCTAAAACGCCCGGATTTGCTGCAAAAACTAGGACTAGAGCCAACCCGTGGGGTTTTACTTGTCGGCCCGCCAGGTACCGGGAAAACGCTGACGGCCCGGGCATTAGCGGAAGAGATGGGTGTGAACTACATTGCCCTAGTCGGCCCCGAAATTATGGGGAAATACTACGGGGAAGCAGAAGGCAAGTTGCGGGGCGTCTTTGAGAAGGCGATGAAAGCAGCGCCCTGTCTCGTCTTTATTGATGAGATTGACAGTCTTGCCCCCGATCGCAACAAGGTCGAGGGCGAGGTCGAAAAGCGCGTGGTTGCTCAGTTGCTCAGCCTCATGGATGGGTTTGCCAAAACAACTGGGGTGGTCGTATTAGCGGCGACAAATCGCCCTGATCATATTGATGGCGCTTTGCGGCGACCAGGACGGTTTGACCGAGAAATTCATTTCCGAGTGCCCGATCGCAATGGGCGCTTAGAAATCCTGACGATCCAAACCCGTGCAATGCCCCTAGACGACACAGTGGATTTGGCAGCGATCGCCGATCTCTCCGTCGGTATGGTGGGAGCCGATCTCAAAGCCCTCTGTCAAAAAGCTGCTTACACAGCGCTGCGCCGCCAAGTGCCCTCCCTGGATGCTCCTATTCCCGATACCATGACCGTCGAGCAAGGGGATTTTTTGCAAGCCGTCCAGGTGATTAAACCCTCGGCCTTGCGCGCGATCGAGGTGGAATCACCAAATATCAACTGGGATGACATTGGTGGGCTAGATAATGTCAAGCAAACGCTGCAGGAATCGGTGGAAGGAGCCTTGCTCTATCCCGATCTGTATCAGCAGACGAAGGCTAAAGCACCGCAGGGCATCCTGTTATGGGGGCCACCGGGGACGGGTAAAACTCTGCTGGCTAAGGCGATCGCCACTCAGGCGCGAGCTAACTTCATTGCGGTCAATGGCCCTGAGTTGCTGAGCAAGTGGGTCGGCGCCGCAGAACAGTCGGTGCGCGAACTCTTCGTCAAAGCACGGCAAGCTGCTCCCTGTGTGGTTTTTGTGGATGAATTAGATACCCTGGCGCCGTCCCGAGGCAAGTTTTCTGGCGATTCAGGAGTGAGCGATCGCGTCGTGGGTCAACTGCTCACCGAGCTGGATGGATTGCAAACAGCTACTAACGTGCTGCTTGTGGGTGCAACCAACCGTCCCGATGCACTGGATCCTGCCCTACTCCGCGCTGGACGCCTGGATCTACAAATCAAAATTGACCTCCCCGATGCGAACAGCCGCCTAGCGATCCTCCACGTGCACAACCAAGATCGCCCCTTGGCCGATGTGGATTTGGCGGCCTTGGCTGAATCAACCGATGGCTGGAATGGTGCCGATCTCGCCCTGCTCAGCAACCAGGCTGCCCTGGAAGCCGTGCGACGCTTCCGCGCCTCCGGCGAGGCTGACCCCACAACCTTGCAAATCACAGCCGACGACTTTGCCTCGGCCTATGAGGTACTCGCCGAGCAAAAGCAGCATCAGTAAAGAGGTACGCAGGTGGAGAGCTGCTATAGATAACCTACTGTCTTGCCTCTCCACCCATCTCTTTTCTCTGTGCTCTCCGTGCCTCTGTGGTTCCCTTGTCTAACCACTATTTTTCGCATCCAACAATTTCTCACATCCAACCGTGACCTGAGGTAACCCAATGAATGAAGTAACCCCCGATCCAGTCAAACAAGAAGCCTTGATGGCGTTGATGGCCAGCTTTGTGGCTCAAGGGCATCCCCAAGACTATGCCAAGCACATGGCGATCGCCACCATTTTCCAGGCTGATCTGGAGCTGCGGAATGCCCAACTGAACCGCCTTTTGAGTTGGCTCAAGCAAGACCACAGCGAACTCTATACCGAGGCGCTGAAGCTAACCGAAGATACCCGTGTTGACTTCGAGCAGCGGCTACAGCGGTAAAGATTTTGGCTCAGTCGCTAGGAGTTGGCTTGGTCGGATTCCCCGTGTTGCGCGTGCGCACCACCTTGCTAAGCACATCGAACCAGAAATTGGACCCCATAGCTATTGCCAACCCCGTGACAACCCATCCAGCAATGATGCGCGGAATCATGAGCCAACGATTTGCATCGGGCGGCAGCTGCTTGCTGCGATTGGCTTCGCCCCAGCCAACGGGCAGAGGAATATCGCCCAACGCCTCACTGAGAGCACTTTTGACATCATCCAGTTCGGCCTCCAGCTCTCTCTCCGGCGTGATAGGTGGAGCGGTGGGGGTATTGGGAGGGGCTTGGGCGACGGTGCCCATAGGTAGGGCGGTTGCGTCAGGAGCCGTTGCGCCCAATGGCGGGAAAGGATTGGGGCTCTCTGTGTCTGGTGTCGGGGCTGGCTCAAAATCAGAGCGCGGGGTTTGGGGGAAGACAAATTGATCGGCACTCTGAATCATGGCATTGCGCAGGGCGGTGTCCTGCGCAAACCGTTCCACCATGAGGAACGCATCGGCGTTGGTGGCGATAGCCGTCAAGATGCCCAGGGTAATCGCTACCCCTTTGGCATTGCGGCGATACACCCCAGAGGCCCTATCCATTGAGCGGTTAAACCAGCTTTCGATCTCGAAGCCCAGTTGACTCACGCCATCGGTGAGGTTATCGACCCGCAGTTGGACTTGCTCCGCTAAGGCTAAAATGTTGCGGCGGAGAGCGGGCGGAATATACTTCACCCCTTCGCGCATCTCCAGCACAACTTCGAGCATCTCGGGGGGAATATCGGTTCGATCCTCGATGATTAGCCCCAATATTTCGTAAATGGTTGGTTCGACCCGCCGCTGCAACACAGCCTGCCGCAGAAACGGTAACCGTGCGCGGACAATTTCCTGGTTTACGTTGTTTCGATTTAGGAAGGCTTCGGTGTTGTCGAGGAACTGGGTCAACTGGGCGATCGCCTCATCCAACGCCTGCGACAATCGCACCCGGTTTCCGGTGAAGTTGTTGGTAATCTCTTGGAGTTGCCGTCGTAACCCTTCAAATTCAGCGGCCAACACCGAATCGTCCCCAAGGCTGTTTCGAAGAGATTCGAGAATGTCTTCGATCATCTCCA
The DNA here is from genome assembly GCA_039819245.1 of Cyanobacteria bacterium J06638_20. Taxonomy (GTDB): domain Bacteria; phylum Cyanobacteriota; class Cyanobacteriia; order Elainellales; family Elainellaceae; genus Vacuolonema. Next base: position 2,827 of record JBCBSJ010000018.1, on the reverse strand, counting down.
ATCGTTCGCGGCAAAATTGCTTTAGGAGAAGTTCGCTCGACTTCTGGGCGGCTATATCAACTCCCAATTGTTGCATCAGGGCATCTGCAAAGGCTCGCGACGGAATGTAAGATGGCCCTGTCTTCTCGCCACCAAAGGTTTCCTTTGCGCCAGTAAAGGCTCGATAGGTTGTACCTGCGCCTTGGATAATGCTCCGAAAGAACTGAGGCAGAATGCCTTTTGCTTCTTGATTCAGGGCCTTGATCAGTGGGCTTCTGTAAAACTCATCTATAAAGCTTTGATGGGCTGCACTGCTCGTTCGCCCACCCAGCATAAGGTTTTCGATGGAGCGCTTCAAATGCTCGGCTCGCCATTGCAATACCGTCGTGATCAGTTCTTGAACTTCAGAAGCCAATAGGCTCAAGATGAGAAAAACAAAGATGAGCCCAAGCGCAATATCAAGGATGAGTGGTAGACCCATGAGAAATCCTGCTTCACATTGCGGCGGTTAGCCGGAGATGTGCTGAAGAAACGCCATTGAGCGTATCAGCCAAAATCCCCAAAACCTTGCCAAGAGAACATCTCAACATACAACAACTTCTAGCGATCGCACTCAAAAAGTTTGAGTTCTTTGCATTGTTGTAGGTCTGTTTTTATGAGTCCCTTAGTTGCAGGTCTTTCAATTGCAGGCGTTGCTTAATCCAGGGATGATTTTTTTGTTTGAAACCGCGCACCGCGCGGTTTCAAACAAAAAAATCATCCCCCCAATCAGCATTGCCCAATTGCAGGTTTGGCGAATGATGGGCAATGACCCTTATTGCGTGAGGGGTGCAAGATGCGAAAACAACCTATCTTCTAGCGGTTTAGCCTGCAATGGCTTTGCAGCTAGAAGCTGCTGTGCAGCAGACTGTAGGGAAAAGTTGGGCATTTCTTGATGGCAATGCGGGCAAAACCAATAGACCTTATTGTGGCGAACATGTCTAAGTAAGGTTTCCGAGCAGCATGGACAAATATTCATGAGTGATACCCACGGAATGATGTTATGGGGAGGCGGAAGCGAAATAACACTGCCCTAAAATGGCTAGGTGTACTGGACGATCGCAAATGTTTGTTAAGGACAATCGATTTGGGGAGGCGATCGCCACGCATTTAAATTTTGAATGTCGAGTTACTTAGGCTTTCATTAAGCACTTTCTTTGCCCAAAAAGTAGTATCTTGGAAGACCAATTTGTGATTCATTCAACGAATCTAGCGTTTCGTTTTTTTAAGGGAAGTCAGTGAAACTAATCTAAAAAAAATTAAATAACTAAACCTCTCTCAGATCCTGGAATCGAGTAGGTTGCTGACTTCAAACGGTAAACGATTTGTAAATGGGTTGATTCTAAGGAAACGGTAATCGACGTAACGTTAACCTCTAATCAAGCCCATGATGTGAACCTTTCCTGTCGTCGAGAACTAGACATTATTTAAGGTGAAGCTAAGCCTAGTAAAACGAGCAAAATCAGTAATGTATCCTGATCTGGATTGAGTTGCTGAGGTCTTGCTAGAGCAACTCAATTAGATGCTTTTGACTGATACGTGGAAGCTATTTAAACAACCTAAATCTTACGATCAAAGCTTTGCGGTACGAGAGACTCGCTAAGTGATGGGTAATGAGCAAGCAAAGACTTGAAAGGATCTACAAGTGGAGACGACTATTACACACGAAATACATCTCTACGAAGCCATATGCCTCTACAGAGCCTCATAGCAACTACATACTAGTAAATGAGAAAATTGAGAAACGCGCAACAAACCTAAAGAGAACGTTGCAAAATGAATGAATACTTTACATTATCTTCGAATCCACTGCTAAATGGCGATTTCATCAATTTCGTCCAGGGTGATAATAGTGGCCTGTGTGTATGTATTGGATCGAACACGTTGGCAGCGAATGGCAAACGGGCAAGGAGAGCAGCGATCGCTCGTTTCGCTGACTTGTGGAAGAGAATATCCTGTCTCAAATGTTTGCAAATAAGTTGTTAGCGTAGCCAGGATTTGCTGGAGTTCCTGCTTGGTTTTTTCATGAGTCTCCTGGTCATAGGAAAATGTTATATGAGCAGGTGAGTCCTCTGTTTGTATCGTTTGAGGACGGACAAACCAATAGCTCATCGTAATTTGTTCTGGGATATAGCGGCTGGTTTCTGCAAGGACGAACGGATAGAGCTTATGCTGCCAGTTGTCTTTGAGGATGTCGGATGCAGGGATCGTGGCGTAGGTTTTCCAATCGAGTATCTCGGCTTGATCTGATTTGAGAATGAGCAAGTCGTAGACGGCAGTGAGCAAGAAGCCTTGCAATGGCAGGCTACGTCGATGTTCACTCTGGCGAAACTGGACGCGATCGCGCTGCAGAATCTCCGGAGCTGATGCCAGGAATCGTTCGACGGCTTCATAGATTTGGCTGTCTTCCTCCGACGAGCCCTGGGTAGGAGCGATCGCCAGACCCAGCTCCCGTTGCTGCATCAGCAAGTGGAAGCGATCGCCCAGCGTCAGCGCCGCTTGCTGGGTTGGGCTGGGGGGCGCACTCAATTGCTCTAGATAGGTGTGCTGAAACCGCCGAGGGCAGTATGCCAACGTATTGAGTTGTCCTTGAGAGATTTGCATTCCTCGTATCCTTGCTGACCCAGAAAGTTGTAGAAATACCGCCCAAATGCAACCGCAGTGGCAAAATATGAATTGGCAGAATTAACTGCGTAACACCCGTTACAATTAACCGCTTCTGACAGTGCTACAAGTCATGCTGGTGTGCGGGTTGCTAACCGAATAGGAGTGAGGCAACAGAATGAAGAAAGTTGAGGCGATTATTCGT
>JBCBSJ010000017.1:0-44481 GCA_039819245.1 Cyanobacteria bacterium J06638_20 | reverse complement strand
TCCATTCTCGGCTGCGTGATCCAACATTAGCCGCATTGGTACGATCGCCATAAAGAATCCTCCTGGACTTGGGTGAGCGAGTTCGTATGTCTTACTAGATTCGTATCGAATTAAAGCTTAAGACAATGTTAGGGTAATTTGTTCCGTTATGACAGGGGTAGGACTATGCTGCACAGGAAGAATAGGCAAAAATAACTATTTGTTTTTCTTATGTGAGTCGCGTTGCCAGCTGCAGCGCGACTTCTAGCCAAGAGTTAACTCCAAAGTTTGCTGGGCTGTTTGTTTTTCCTGCATGAAACTCAAAGCAATCAGGCATTCTGGGGAGATTGCAGTATCCAAAAGGAATTCCTCCGAGACGGGAGGTTGTGTGTCCTCCCTTTGGAGCAACCTATAGCTTTACGCATTGAGATGAGAACAGCTCATGACTTTGAAAGCTCCGTGCTGTTGGGGTTTCAAGAAATGATTGAGATTAACCTAAGCGTGTAATGCGTGTTGCTACACCCGCAATCAGCCATGCCATCCCAGAAGGTGTGCCAAACCCTGTTCTAAAACGGTCTTCTTTACGGGAATTTGCGGGAACTTCTTCGGGCTGAAAAGAGTCAGGCCGTATAATTCCTGACCTCACATTGCGTCCAGGTTGTCATCCGACTTCCTGTTATGGCTGCATATCGATCGGCGTTGGTTTCCAGTACTGACCTGTTTTGGTGTGCTTTCTGGCAAATCATGAGGAGCTTTTCAGGAGTACGTGTTCCACTGTTTCAATTTTCGTTGGGCTGATGGTTATTTTGTCTTACCCGTGAGGAAAATACTGAAAAATGACTCAGACCTCTACAGACTTTGTTTTACTGCAAGACTTATCTGGTTCATTCACCGATGATTTGCCCGTCTTGCAAGCCTTGGCTGAACCTCTCGTCAACACCTTGCGACGCAGGAATGCCGATACTAAATTTGCAGTCGCATCTTTTATTGATAAACCACAGCTGCCCTTTGGCGCTCCGGATGATTTTGTATATGAAACGAATCTCGCTCTGACGGCAAGACTCGATAACGTTATTTCGTCGTTGGACACCCTGACTACGCAGAATGGGGAAGATTTGCCAGAAGCTCAGCTTGAGGCGCTGTTGCAAGTGGCCTTGCGAACGGACGAACTGGGCTTTCGGGAAGACTCCACACGTTACGTGATGCTCTCGACGGATTCCACCTTCCACGTGGAAGGTGATGGAGCGTCGGGTATCCCACCTATCCTGGATCCCAATAACGGCGATACTGTTATCGATCCCGATGAGGATTATCCCTCGATCGCCCAATTGCGAACCGCCCTCGAAGACAGTGATATTATCCCCATCTTTGCCGTCACGTCCGATGTGCGAGACGATTACGAGGATTTGGTCGATGAACTCGATCGTGGTGTGGTTGTGACGCTACTGGAAGACAGTTCCAATTACGTCGATGCGGCTCGACTGGCGTTTGGCGTTATCGAAGCAGAAGTCACAATTACTGGAACGATCGAAATCGACATTTTGATCGGCACCGATGGTTATGATGGGCTCTTTGGCGCCCTGGGTAATGACGAACTGTTCGGTGGGCTGTTTGGTGACTTGTTGGATGGTGGTGCTGGGTTGGACTTCCTCTATGGCGGTGCTGGTCGAGACACCATGCGCGGTGGCGGCGACGCAGATTTCATTTGTGGTCACGGTGGTCGCGACCATATCGAAGGTGGTACTGGCGATGATACTGTTCGCGGTGGCCGGGGTGATGATGACATCCAAGGCGAAGAAGGGGATGACCACCTCCGAGGTGATGATGGTGATGACGATATTGATGGCGATCGCGGTGATGATGCCTGCTTTGGTGGTGATGGAGAAGACCATATCCGGGGTGGTATCGGCAACGACCGCCTCTGGGGTGGCGATGATGATGATGTCCTGAGTGGTGGCGATGATGACGATCGCCTCGATGGTGGACAAGGGAGCGATCGCCTCCGGGGCGATCGGGGCAATGACATCATCAAAGGAGTCGATGGCGATGACACCCTCAACGGCAGCGTCGGGAATGATAAGCTCATCGGCGGTACCGATAATGACCTACTGCTGGCAGGCTTTGGCAGAGACATCCTGATTGGGGTGGATTTCTCAATCGTTAATCCTGGTATTGGCGAAGCGGACATCCTGATTTCTGGTGGCAGACGCGACGTTTTTGTGCTGGGTAACCGCTTTGGTGTCTTCTACGATGATGACGATGCTAGCAGCGAAGGGTTGGAAGACTTTGCGCTGATTGTGAACTTCAGCTTCCAACAGCGCGATTTTATCCGCTTGGTTGGCACTCGTGATGAGTACGTGCTGGAGGAAATATCGCTCACCTCGGTTCAGGGGACCGGAATTTTCTGGACCAACGGCAGCAGTCGCGAGCTGATTGGCGTGGTGCAAAATATCAGCGCAGACCTCCTGGATCTAGCAAATACCGACCACTTCCGATTCTTGTCTAACGTGTAAATGTAGCGGTGCTATGCACGCTGGTTAAGTACTGTTGTGTGGAGCGCAACGCGCCCCACACAACCATTTCTATGCTTGACACGGTTGCACACCGTTATATAGCGCTATGCGTGTGAGCTGACGAAAGCAACCAAAGGTAACGAATGGCAGTAGGTACAAAACCCACTGCCATTCTTGTGTAAAAATCTGTCAACACGTAAGGGAACTATTTCCCCGAAAAAATGGGTCGCCTGGGATTCGAACCCAGGACCAATCGGTTAAAAGCCGAGTGCTCTACCGCTGAGCTAGCGACCCAAAGTGCCAATTAAGCACGAATACCAAGCTAGCATACTCCGTTATCTGTTGTGGCTTTTTTTTGCAATTTTCCACGAAGGGATGCCCTTCCAAAATTGCCTCACAGATTAGAAAAAAGCAGTGAGCGGATGGGCATTGCCCATCCGCTCACTGAGGGTCTATTTTCGTGCAAGTTCCTTAGTCCAAGGTAGAAATGTGAAAGCGGACGCTGGTTTCGAAGGTGCTGCCAGGAGCCAGATGACTGAGGCGATCGCCCGTGTTCATGGCATTGCGGGGCGTGCTCCAGGGTTCCAGGCAATAAAAATCCTTCCCCTTCACCGTCCAGAACACCAGAACCGTATAGGGGTCGGAAAAATCGATGGTCAATTTTGTCCGTTTCACCGGATCAATAACGCTTGTAGCTTGGGCTGATAGATCGGCAAACAGCACGTCAATCTCATCCTGGGAAAAGTCAAAATTGCCCGCAAAATCGAACGGTTCTCCCGATTTTGTTTGAAATGCTTGAGCAGGGATGTCGAATTGCAGTTGGTCTTTGTCTGATACCTGGAAGTAGGGATGCAGTCCAATGCCAAAGGGAATTGACATTTCGCTTTGGTTGATGACCTGCTGATGCAAGCTGAGGGTCGTGCCCTGCAGGGTATAGGTGAAGCGGAGCTGGCAATCGAAGGGGTAGTGCGATCGCGTTTCCTCGGTACTGTCTAGTGCCAATGTCACGCTAGCGTTGCTATCGGTCGATTGCTCAACCACCTGCCACGGAAGGGTGCGGGCAAAGCCATGCTGTTTCAGTTTGTAGGTCTTGCTGTCCAATTGGTAGGTGTCATCCGGCAGGTTGCCGCAAATGGGGAAGAGGATTGGGTTGCCGCCCCGCACACTCAGCTCAGGATTGGCAAATCGTTCGGTGTCTAGGTAGAAGATTTCCTTGTCGGCGATCGCCCACCGCGTTGCAATGCCGCCCCGCTCGGGGACAACCTCTACTTGCGCCTGAGCGGCCTCATCCCGCAGGACAACCGTGGCATATTGCCGTTGCTCTGTTGTTACCGAAAACATGAATCCGACTCTCCCGTACTACAGGACGGCATCCAGCGATTTGTCTGTCTCTTCTGGGACTGTATCAGACTCTTCCAAAATTTCAGCGTCGGGTAGCCAACTCTGATCTGCCGAATTGGCCGATTCGTTCGGGGAAGGATCGGGCTTGCTATCGGTATCGTTCGTCGCATCAGGCGTTGTACCAGAGTTACTGGGACGTTCTGGTGCTGACTGTGGCTGGGTTGTCGTGTCTAGCTCCTCTGGGTCGGTGGAGGATGGCTCGGATTCGGTTGTCGGGTTGACGGTGGGCTGTTCGTCGTACCATCCACCATTGTTGATTGCTTCATCCTCGGCAGGCGTTGGTTTTGGCTCCGCTTTGTCTGGTGTCAGGGACTCGCTGGGCGCGGTAAAGGTGGGGCTTGTGAAGGGTTGTTCGGGCGTGGCTTCGCTAGCCGGAGCCGTGGATGGGGCGTTTTCGGGATAGGTAATGAACCCATCACGATCCGTTGGTACTGCAGCCGGATCGATCGTTGCTTCGGTGTCAAAGCTGTCATCCGACACTGGCTGATTCGGGTCGAGAGCTAACCGATCGAGAATCATCGGAGACTGTAGCGGTTTGTCGAACAGAGCCGATGCCTGTGACAGATAGGTGCGAATTTCCTCGGCTCGTTTACCTGTGGCGATCGCCGCTTGCTGATTCTGGACTTCTACGGGTAAAAACTCCAGCCGCATTCGGTTGTCGTTCAGCGATACCTTCAACACGGCGGAATCATAATCACTGCGATCGCTCGAAGCTTGATCCTCAAAGATGAAATTGCCGAGGGAGTAGGCGATCGCCCGCCCCTGATAGATTTCAGCCCCTTGCAGTACGTCGGGATGATAGCCCACCACCAGGTCAGCTCCCTGGTCAATGGCCGACCGCGCCAATTCCATCTGCCAGGGTTCGGGATAGCTGGCAATGTCTTGGGTCCAGTGATAGTTCACGATCACCCAATCTACCCGACCCCGCACCGCTTGGATATCTTCGGCCACCTGCTCTTGCAGCACTGGGTTAACGGCCTGGGCACCATCCTGAGGCGATCGCCCATCGGCATAGCCCAAGTACGCGATGCGCTTGCCCCGCACTTCTACAATCTCTGGCTGTCGTGCTTCACGGGCATTACCGCCAGCACCGACGGTATGCATCCCAGACTGCTGTAACCTATCCAGGGTGTCCTGAATGGCCGCTGCGTCGGCCTCTGTAGCTGGCTGACCCGACAGATTCACGAGACTAATCTGTGCGTTTTGAGCGGCGTGCACTCGTTGGGTGGTAGCTTCAGCCGCTTCGGTATCCGTCACCAGAGGGTGTGGCATGTTAGCCAGGGTCACATCTGCTTGAGGTAATGGCCGCTCCTGCAATGGCATGGTGAAGGGCTCAGCCGCTTCGGCTTCCCCTGTCACCTCGCTACCGTTCGTGTTGGTTGACGCGGTACTGTCTGCGTCTGCTGCGGTTGCTGCATGAAGGGTCGATCCGCCGGTGAAGGTGAGGGTCACCGTAGGATTGTCAGCATCAGACTCGGCCTCAATCACAGGAACCCGTCCGAGGGCAGTGCGGATGGATGTGCGTCCCTGTTGCCAATCTTGCAGTAAGACGCCAACATCGGCCTGTTGCCATAGCTCAATCCCGCAGCCCAAAAGGAATATCGCTGCAGCAGAGCTACCCAAGAGTTTGAGTTGATGGGGAGTGGGGCGGAAAGGTGGACGGTGAGTCGCTGCACGGCGGGGCGATCGCCTCACAGCAAGAGGGGCTACTTTCGGCTGGCGAGATACAGCATGGCGGGCAGTGGTAGGCTTGCGTCGGCGCACGCGTCGGCGCTTAGTAGCCGGAGCCGCTGCCGCAGGTAAGGCTGCTACAGGAACCGCTGCTGATTTCAGTTGTTTCTTCACCCGTGGGCGCTGACGACGAGGCGGCGCTGCTACGCGGCTCTGTCCTGTGAGCACCAGTCGGATAGAGGTATCCCACAAAATTTCAGATTGGTTGGCAAACCGAGCTAGAATGCGCACCCCTCGAATTAACGGTGAGTGCAGCCGACAAAGGCGATGACAAACAAGGTCGTTCAGGCGATCGCGGCGAGGCAAGCGCAAGAACTCCAGCAATACTAGTAGTGTCCCTGGACGGGCCTCATCGACCCGGGCATAGATGCCATGGGGAACCAGGCTTGCGTTGAGCCAGTAGGCGATCGCCCGAAAGTCTCCCATGCGTGCCAGTTGCATTGCCGATGGCTGTGCCAATCGCTCTAGATAGTCCATAACACCTGCATCACTCCGCGCCACGAGTGCTGTCTATAAAGTAGAGCCAGTCCCACATCACTATTGGAAAACCAAAGAGTTTCCGAGTAGGGTAAATCGGCGACTGGCGAGATTATCACCCCAAAGTCTAGCGCAGGGAATTTACGATGAAACACTTGTTTTAGGCGATCGTGGGGTTACGCTGACTCCGTTGATTAAGATGAGACAGGATTAACGCAATTTGATGATTTTTGGGGCGCTTGCGCCCCAAAAATCATCAAAAGCCTTTGGTTTTTCGTACCCAATGCGTAAGCCCTATGAGAGTGGCAGCAAGTTCAAATGTTTGGGGTTGCCCTCAGGAGGCAGCTACAACATCAAAGCAATACGTGAAACCTGCCTCAGCCCAGACCGCTTTTTAGAACCTCCTGAACTTCGGTAAATTGGTAGTGGTATGGAGGTAGTGATTTTTGGGTGTGCGGGTGCCGCCCGCACACCCAAAAATCACTACCCATTAAGGACTAGCAGTAAATCTTCATAGGACATAAATGTTTAACCCAGGTGGCAAGGAATAGAGCTTGTACAATGCAAAAGATAGATTCAGTCTGAGTCGCAGCATGGTCACCCCCTCAAGAGTGAGTGATACGGATGCTGGAAACGTCTATGGTTTCTTTCGCAAGCCTGATGCGGAAATTGGCATAAAAGAAAAGTTTGCACGAGGTTTCAGGTGCCTCGTCAGCCTCACACTTACCCTTCTATCCTCGGTTGGGTGGCTTATCGATTACCATTACTGCTTGCACGTTCGCACCCCTGTCTCCCTATTTCTTTACCCGTTTAATGGTGTAGAGTATCAGAGCTGCTAGATCCGATTGTTAGTCTCGGTTCAACCTGAGTCTTCAATTGGACGCCCGAGTCTCCAATGGGATGTTGGATGTACTGCATCCTTCATCCTGGGGCAAAAGTAGAGAAACGTTGATTCTTGAAAGGTTTGGTGTATCTGTTGTCGTCTGGGCGAATTGAAATGTGATTGCAGTCTATCCGGGTAGTTTTGATCCGATTACACTGGGTCATCTTGACATTATTGAGCGGGGATGTAGGCTGTTCGACCAAGTGATCGTCGTGATCATGACTAATCCCGGGAAGACTCCTCTGTTTTCTGTTTCCCAGCGGCTTGACCAGATTCGTGATTCTACCCGTCACATCAACAACGTGGAGGTAGATAGCTACCACGGCTTAACGGTTGACTATGCCAGACGTCGGCAGGCAAAGGTTTTGTTACGTGGATTGCGAGTGCTATCAGACTTTGAGAAGGAGTTGCAGATGGCGCATACGAACCGCACCCTTTCAGATGAGATCGAAACCTTTTTCCTGGCTACCTCTACCGAGTACAGTTTTCTTAGCAGTAGTCTGGTGAAGGAAATTGCTAAGTTTGGTGCCCCAGTCGATCACCTTGTTCCTAAACCCGTTGCACGAGACATCCGCCAATGCTACGCGAAGATGCCACAAACCGCTCTACCGCTGACCGAAACGGAATCGCTTCCACCAGCGGTGGATCCAGCCCATCCGTGAATGGCACACGAGGCAGCGAGGCAGCCCGTGTGGGTCGCGTTGATATTCAGCGCGAACTCGAGAAGCTGGAGGACATGATTCTCGACAGTCCTCGATTGCTGAATCGGACGTTGGTGAATGAAGATCAGCTTCTCGGCCAATTAGAGATCGTCCAATTGAATCTGCCTTCAAGTTTTGAAGAAGCGAAAAAGGTTCTGCAAGAAAAGGAAGAAATTCTGCAAGAGGCTGAGCAATATGCGCAGGATATTATTGAGGCAGCCGAGCGGCGAGCCGTGCAAATTTTGGACGAAATGGGACTGATTCGTCAGGCGGAGATGGAGATTAAGCAAGTTCGCCAGCGCATGCAGCAGGAATGTGACGAAGCTCAAGAGCAAACTCTGCTAGAAATTGAGCGGATGCGTCGCCAGGCTCAGCAAGAGGTAGAAGAAATGCGACAGCGTGCTCTGGCCGAATGTTCTGAGATTCAGGCTGGAGCAGATATGTATGCCGATCGTGTTTTGAGTGACCTGGAATTGCAGTTTAGCGATATGGTGCGGGTCGTTCGAAATGGCCGACAGCGCCTCCAACCCCAGACGCCTTCTTCGCCTCAATCCCAGAGCGGTAGCAGTGTAGGGATGCGATCGCGCACGCACAGCAGCGAAAGTTCCTCCTCGGGTTCGGCGTCCAACCCTCTCCCAAATCCGCGCTCTGGGCGCTAATGTTTTGGTTACATGAGATACCTCTAACCGCTAGAATGGATCTAGATCACACAGGGCGGTGTTTCCAATCACCTCACTGACATGTCAGTTCAGACCACAATGAGAGCAAGGCTGCAAAGCTGGAAGGGCGTTTTTGGATTGCTCCTCTTATTGTCTAGAAGCATGGTCTGAATGTTTGACTGGAGAGTTTAACCTGACCATACGGTCTGATTCATCACTTGATTGGGTTTGGTATGGCGTAGAGTCTGCCGCATCACAAGTTTTCATCTATCCATACCTTTCGTCTGGTGAGCGAGAGGGTAAAGCGAGTAGATGTGCCCAGGTTTCTTGCTGGTAGCAGTATTCACTTGGGATCAGCATAAGAGTCGGTTGTTCACTGGGACATCCGAAATTTGAGGCGATCTTAATCTTAAGAGCGTCTGCTTCGCTATAGTGCTGCTTTCATTTTTCAGTTCCCTGTGCGTTCAAATCCGCGAACGGGGCGATCGCCCCGTTTGTTTATCTGCCTGTTGCGTTATGAGGAGGTCGCACATGCGTGTTTCGACCTATGCTGAACGGTTGCTCACAGCAATCATGGCCTTATTAGGAATTCTCTGTTTTTACTGGATGTCGGAGTCGACGGTTGCACAGACAACCCAACCATCTTCAACCCTTGCTGATATCTTTCAGGCCTATTTGCTAGATGCCCGATAATCGCTTGTTCTGGTTACTATGTCAGAGCATGGTTGAACGGTTTTCATACCCAGAATCAGCAACGCCGGAACGAAAAACCAAGGGCTTTTGATGTTTGCTTTTGCCCTGAGAATGGGTTCTTCGAGAATGGATACACTTGCGCTTGGGTACGCGGTTCCTGAGTGTCATGGCTTTTTAGAGATAGCCTAGATCAAAAATTCATTGAGTTCTTCATCCTGTTCCAGACGGCTTTTCAGATCAGCAGGGGATGTATCTTGTATGTCGGCGTCGGTTTCTGTGGCGATCGCCATATCCAGGTCAACCCCTTCTAAGCTAATGCCCTCTAGATTGGTGCCCTTTAGCAATGCCCCCTCTAGCTGAGCATCTTGCAAATGGGCTCCACTCAGATTGGCTTGGGTTAAATTCGCATGGCTGAGATTGGTGCGGTGGAGCTTGGCGCCTAGCAAATCCGCCGCCGTTAGATCTGCATTGGATAAATTGACATCTGACAGATCGGCTCGGTTGAGTCGTGTACCGTTTAGGTTGCTGCGCTCTAGGTCCGATTGATTGAGCTTAGCGCCAAGCAAGCGAGCATAGCTCAGATTGGCATGGGTCATGTTGGCTTCCCGAAGCGTAGCGCGGCTGAAGTCGGCACGATTCAAATCCGCTGCCGTCAGGTTCGCCTGCGTCAGTGTCGCGTTGCTCAGATCCGCCCCGGATAAAAAGGCTTGCCGCAGATCGGCTCCCGTCAAATCGGCTCGACTTAGATCCGATCGATTCAACTGCGTTGCCCGCAGGACGGCTTCAGTGAGGTTGGCTGCTTTCAAATAAATGCCGAGCAAGTTTGCCTCACTCAAGTCCGCTTGGTGGAGGTTTGCGCTACCCAACTCTGCTCCACTCAGGTTGGTTTCCTTCAGGCTGGCGGCTTCTAGATTTGACTGCGTCAGGTTGGCCCCGGTCAAAATGCTGCCATCCAGATTGGCATGACTCAGGTCAATACCTTCTAAGGTGATCTGGGTCAAATTGACTTGGCTCAGATCGGGCTGGACATCAGCATTTTGGCTGCGCCAGTCATTCCACTGGGGCACGCCTTGTTGCAAAAGAGAGAGGTGTTCTGGGTTTGCCATAGCACGCCGTTAGATAGTGCAAGTGAGACGGAGGAACGGTCAAACGCGGAATGAGAGAGAGGCTTCTAGTCGTTCTACAACGCTAGTTGGCCTACGGATAGAAGCCCCGCAACGGAGATGTAACCGTTGTCTGACATTTATGAATCTCAGTGTAAGGTGGGTAGGCTATTCTATCTAGAGTTATCTCGTTTAAGGGATGATGAACCCGCCGAGGACATCCTGGCTATAGCCAAGTCTGATCGCTACGGACGGATGAACTGCACCCTTCAAACCTTTGCTAGGCCAATAATTGGCTGAGATGACGACTGTATGCTGTGTTTTGGAAACTGTCATGAGATTGGCTGAGCGTGTGAATCGGGTGTCGCCCTCCCTCACTCTGGCAATTGATGCCAAGGCAAAGGCGATGAAGGCTGAAGGGCTAGATGTCTGTAGTTTCAGCGCAGGTGAGCCAGATTTTGATACCCCAGCTCATATTGTTCATGCAGCCAAGGCGGCACTTGATCAGGGTAAAACCCGATATGGCCCAGCGGCAGGTGAACCCAAATTACGAAATGCGATCGCCCAAAAACTCCACCGTGACAACCAGCTTTGTTATAACCCCGAGAATATTCTAGTCACCAATGGTGGCAAACAATCGTTGTTTAACTTGATGATGGCCTTGATTGAGTCGGGGGATGAGGTGATCATCCCCGCCCCTTACTGGGTCAGCTATCCAGAAATGGTGAAGCTCGCTGGCGGCACCCCCGTCATCCTTCCAACCACGGTGGATGCCCGCTTCAAGGTGACGCCCGATCAACTGCGAGCTGCGATTACGCCCCAGACGAGGCTGTTTATTTTTAACTCGCCGTCTAATCCGACGGGCATGGTGTATACCCCGGACGAGGTACGGGCGATCGCCCAGGTGTTGGTCGAGCAAGATATCTGGGTGGTTGCCGACGAAATTTACGAAAAGATCCTTTACGACGGGGCTCAGCATCTGAGCATCGGGGCGGTGGGGCCAGAAATGTTCGAGCGTACCATCGTCAGCAGTGGTTTTGCCAAAACCTATGCCATGACGGGGTGGCGGGTCGGTTTCCTGGCAGGGCCAGAGCCAATTATCAAGGCGGCATCTCGGTTGCAAAGTCACAGCACGTCCAATGTTTGTACCTTTGCGCAATATGGGGCGATCGCCGCCTATGAATCGCCTCAGGATTGTGTTGTTGAAATGCGGACAGCTTTTGCTGAGCGACGAGCATTTATGCTAGAGCGGCTCAATCAAATTCCAGGGTTAACCTGCCCCACTCCCGATGGAGCCTTCTACATGTTTCCAAGCATTGCTGAGATTGGGATGAAATCGATCGATTTCTGCGAAGCATTGCTTGAGAAGTACAAGGTGGCCACAGTACCGGGCATTGCTTTTGGGGCTGACTCTTGTATGCGCCTGTCCTATGCCACAGATATGTCGACTATTCAGGAAGGCTTGAATCGCCTCGCTGCCTTTGTGAAAGAACTGGCAGCTTAGGGAAAAGGTAGCGCCAATAAGCGAGAACCCTTTATTCCGGATAGTGCGGTTTCCGCTGGCGTCAACTGGAAGCAAGGTTTTTAGCAAAATTGCGATTTTTTACCCTGTATTTGAATATGCCTGTACTTGGATGGAAGGCGACGCCGTAAATTTGCAAAAGAAAAACCCCGAAGTCGCCTCCGGGGTTTGAATCAGGGTGCATCTACCATTCGTGTTTACGCCATTAAGGGGGGGGCATCAGGACGTAATTGCAGGAGTTTTTTCGGGTTTAACGAGATTTCATATTGCGCGACAATCTGTAAAGCAGAACGACGATTCTGTAAGGGTTTTCACGCAAAGGATAACTGGAATGACTTTGAATTTTCCTGCCGCACAACCGCAATTGGAGGTGCGATCGCCCGTCCCCGGCTGGGTCTACATTGTGGGAGCAGGCCCCGGCGATCCGGAGTTGCTGACACTGCGAGCCTATCGCTTGATTTCGGAGGCGGATGTCATTCTGTACGCCGACTCTCTGGTGCCGCCGCAGGTCTTGGGCATCGCCCGCGCGGATGCAGAAAAAATTCCGACCGCCAACAAGACGTTGGAAGAAATTTTGCCGATGATGGTAGACCGGGTGCGATCGCCCAGCAGCGTTGTCCGGCTGCATTCCGGGGATCCGAGCTTGTATGGAGCCGTGCATGAACAAATGCAAGCCTTGGCACAAGCCGACATTCCCTTCGAGGTGGTGCCAGGGATTAGTGCTTTTCAACTGGCGGCGGCACGACTCAAGGTTGAGTTGACGGTGCCCAATTTGGTGCAGACCATCATCCTCACGCGGATCAGCGGGCGCACTCAAGTGCCTGAGGCCGAAGAACTCGCCTCCCTTGCGGCACACCGTGCCAGCCTCTGCCTTTACCTCAGCGCTCGCCATGTACAGGAGTCGCAGGCCAAGCTGCTACAGCATTACCCTGCCGATAGCCCGGTTGCCATTTGCTATCGCCTGGGTTGGCCCGATGAGCAGATTTGGATGACGCGTCTGGACGAAATAGCTACCGTGACGGAGCGCGAGCGGCTGATTCGTACCACGATGTATGTGATTAGTCCGGCCTTGTCGGCGATCGCCCAAACAGAAAACGCGCGATCGCAGCTCTACAATCCTCAGCACGATCACCTCTTCCGCCGTGCTTCCACTAACCCACGTTGAGAACTGACTGATTACTGATTAGGGAGATGAATTTTGTGATCCCCATGTTGGATCTGAAGAGCCAGACCATTCATTGTCCGCTGACTGGCCTGGTTCTGTTGCTGACATCTAGGAGAATTCTGGAAAAGAAGCTAACTTTTAAGCTTTTGTCCTTCGACTGCGCTCAGGACACGCAACAAAAAGCTGGCTGATCGTAGCCGAAGCCAGCGGGTATATCCTTTCCGAGAAATCGCCTAGTAACTATCTTCTCCGGGTATCCCATCGTCCTCGCGGGAAGAAAACGGTAGATTTAATGCTGCATCACGAATCGCTTGCCACTGGCGAAATAGTTCCGTGCCATGTAGGTCTTGCTTCCGATAAGTCCGCACGGCTTTTTCGAGGTCTTGCGCGGTGCGAACTGTAGGCAAATTTCGTGGGCGATTGTGCATTGTGTCATCCTCTAAGAGTTTCACAAGAAGAACATCAAACGCTGACGGCTGAATTACGATCAAATCAAAGGAGAAGACGTCAGAATTAGCCGACCTAGCTTCCTCGTTTTCTTGATGAACAACTTTGCGTTACGTTGATTAATGAAATTATGACATAAAGTATCGTGTGATACTGAAATTCTCTGTGGTTCTATCTTCTGGATAACCGTATCCGTTGGTGGCTAAGAACTGAGTGCGGGGCAAAAGGCGATCGCCACGTCATACAGCCGGAATCGTTTGGTGCATGAGGAAAATCCACTGAATGCCGCTCAGCAAATAGTAGCCGCCGACAACCAAAAGGATGACGCTACCTGCCCGCAGAATCGATTCAGAATAGACCAGCACCGTCCGGGCTTGCTTGGCTAAGCCTGTAAACAAACTGGCTAGAAAAATAATGGCGGTATAGCCCAGCGCATAGCTCGTCATGGTCAGCATGCTATAGGCGCGAGAGCCTGTGGAGCCTGCTGCCGCGAGAACCGACACCATGATTGGGCTGGCACAAGGCGATGTGACCAGCGCAAAGGTGAGTCCGAACCCATAGGGGCCAGCGATCGCCCAGGTTTCGGGTAACCTTGGCAGCTTCATTGAGAACAGCCCTAGCAAACTCAAGCCCATTCCCACAATCAATCCACCCACCAGGAGATTTATGTAGCCGCGAAACTGGAGGGCGATCGCTGCGGCGAGGGAAGATACAACCCCTAGTAGGCTCAAGGTTGTGACGACCCCCAGCACAAATAAGCTGGCCTTGACTACGGCATCTTTGCGGGATGTGATGTCGCGGGTGCCAATATAGCCCAGGTTAATGGGCAACAAACAGAGGATGCAGGGGGAAAGGCTGGCAATTAATCCACCGAGAAATGCGAGTGGCAGCAGCATCTGTGGTTGCTGGGTCTGCTGCTCAAACCAGGGTTGAACCTGAGCCTCGATCCAAAAGATGCCGTCTTGCAGGGGGGCAAAGAGCTGTGTAAAGCGGATTTGCGTGGCTAGCCCTGCGGTCAATGTAGCAAGGCCAACCAGTAGCATCCACCTGCCCCATCGCCTGGGCGATCGCCGCTTTTCCTTGTTTAGAAACCAGAGTTGCATGGATTCAATGGGGTCTCGGTAGTGGGGTAGATGCCGTGAGCAGGTTGCAGACTGTCCTTGCTAAGCGGGGCTAGTTACCAAAGTCTCGAGGGCCGTTGTATCCCGACAGATCGGCTAGGCGATTGAGTGACTGTAAGCCGGAATACTGCTGCCCGTTGATGTGCCAGGTCGGGAATCCAGATACGTTGGCGGCTCGACAGCGCGCGACCTGTGGATTGTCGCCACGCGGATCGCACTCGATCACTTCCAGTTGCTGCGCTCCTGCCGCGCCAAACATGTCTTGCTGCCGCTCACAGTAGATACACCAATAGGCGGCGAACAGATGAGCCCCAGATTGAGTCAAGTGGTTGGCCAGTGCTACCTCAGCAGAACCATTGCTCTGGGCGGCAGGCTCATCCGTCTCAGTGTCGGGGTCTTCGTCTGGGGCGGTTTCGGCATCAGAATCTGCGTCTGGGTCCGCAGGTTCATCCGTCGTTTCTTCCGTTTCAGCGGAATTTTCTTCCTCTGTTTCGGTGGAATCCTCTTCTGCTGTATCAGCGGGATCCTCTTCCTCTGTTTCCTCTGACGGGGTCAGGGGTGTGTGGAGGCGAGGGGTCGTATCCACTGGGAGATCGGCGGCTTGTTGCGCAGTCGTCAGGTTGGTGGTGTAGGTTGCTTTTGCTTGCTGAGCGGCGGCATGTTCGGGTGCGCTTTCAGGAATTTGATCGATCAGCGCGATCGCCTGTTCCCATAGATTTGCGACCAAAGCCCAGTCATCCCGCGATTGGGCAGACTGCGCCAGGGCACTGGCCTGCGCTGCCTGTGCTGTCGCATCACTGAGTAGCTGCTCCGCCGTAATTGCTGGGGATGCTGGCGGTTCCTCAGGTGGGGCGATCGCCTCTGGAGAGTTGGTGGGCATGGGCGCAACCTCTGGAGTTTCTGTCGTCGGGTTGCCGAAGCCACAGCCACTGGCCAAACTCAGCAGAAGACCGATCGAGAGTACCCAGCCCATAGACCCGAACGTAGATTTGCGGACTGTTTGATTATGGGAGGGTTGAGACGAATCGACGACATGCTGCAGCGTTTCGTGCGTCGAGACGGATCGTTCAACAGATGATTGGCAACAATTTTCAGAAGAAAAACCCATAGTCGGCTAATCGCTTAGAGGTTTTGTTTGAGGGTGCAACCCCACACCCCCTAGTCTAAAGTTTGTGAAAGATATCAAGTCGGTTGAAGATATCTCCAGTGATAGATGGGTGATAGTGGCTCAGAGCTTTGCGCAGGTAGCCGCGCAGTTTGAAGCTGTGTCTGACAGGCAGATAGGGGCGGAAACAGTTGGTTGCAGAGGTATGAGAAGTATCGCGCGCAGCCAGGATAGGGAGATAACCAAAGTCGAAGGCTTGCTCCCTGGAGTTGGCGTCAATGTAGAGTACACCTGACTGGACTATTCCCCATTTTGCTTTGTAACCGATCGCCCGCCCGAATTTCCTGGGTGGATGGAGTGTAACGAGGCGATCGCCCCATTACACTCCATCTTGAGTTCTGATCATCCAAGATTCAGGCACAACGGCCAGACCGCGCAATGGCAGGAACAGCTCAACTCTCGCCTTTCAATGCATGGGCATAGAGATACTGCACTTGCTCCCAAGCATCCGCAGCGGCTTCGGCATTGTAGCTGGCTCGCTGGTCGCAGAAGAAGCCATGCTGAGCGCCCTCGTAGCGAAAGACCTTGTGGGGAATATGGTGGTTTTGCAGCGCCGCCTCGATGTCTTCTACATGGTCGGGGGGAATGCTGGCATCTTCGGTACCAAAGAAGGTGTAGATGAGGCCTTGAATGTCTGCGGTGTAGGTCAGGGTTGGGCTTCCTCCTCCTGGGCACCAATCGGGAATCCCCGCGCCGTAGAAAGAGGCTACGGCGGTAATCCCTGGCACCGTCGCGGTGAGGTAGGCGACATGACCGCCAAAGCAGAAGCCAATACTGCCGATCGCCCCCGAACGGACTGTCGGCATGTCCTGGAGATAGTGCACCGTCGCAGCGATGTCGTTCAGCAATTCTGAAGCGTCGGTGTTGGTTTTGTATTGCCGCCCAAGGGTTACATCCTCAGGGGTATAGCCTGTTTCAAAGCCGGGTGCTTGGCGCTGGTAGATAGCGGGGGCGATCGCGACATATCCCAATCGTGCAAAGCGTTCGGTCACATCCCGGATATGGGAATTCACCCCAAAGATTTCCTGGATCACCACAATGGCAGGAAAGTTGCCCTCCTCCGTTGGTTCTGCCAGGTATGCATCCAGCTCCACATCTTGGCTGGGAATCTTGACCCAGCGGGTTTTAATATCTTGCGTATCGGCCATCTTCTTGCCTCGTATTGACTGCTGATTGGCTGCGCCCATGGGCGTTCTGCGATCGGCGGCAAAAATCGTAACAGTCCGACCCAAACCCTCCACCCTTCATCACGTGGACGCATGGTGTGGATAGGTTCTGCGTGAGACGTAGCGACCCAGTAAACAGGCGCGATCGCCACAACTAACCTTTGATTATGAAGTCAACCGCACGGCTATGGAGGTAAACTGGATTGCGCTGCTGTATATTCGCCTGAATTTTTAGGAAAACTTCCAATCTTGCTCCGGTATCGCCTCTCATTTCCGGTTGTGCTCTGTTTCTGCAGCCCACCGCTGGAGAATTTTAGGTTTTATGCTGGGGCTAGCCTGTCGAGATAATGCTCACCTTATTTGGGTGGATTGCGGTTCAGGAGTCTCCTTGCTTGCGGCGATCGCCCCCTCCGATTCACGCCACTCACCGAACTAGATTATTGGCTCAGAATTCTCATGGCCGAATTTCATATCCAGTCAGATAGCGAGATCCCTGCCTCAAAGCAACTGTACAACCAGATTCGCTTCAAAATTGCCTCCCGCCAGTACCCACCGGGGCATCGGCTGCCCAGCACACGGCAACTGGCTATGCAGACCGGGCTGCACCGCAACACCATCAGCAAGGTCTATCGCCAACTTGAGGAAGACGGCGTGGTCGATGCCCGTGCCGGAGCGGGCATCTATGTGCGAGCGCAAGGGGATGAAGGCGGCGGGGGAGCCAGCCGATCGCCCATCATGGAAAAGTACCCTAAAGCCTACAAGCTTGTTCAAAAGAGCCTGGATGAGCTGCTTAATCAGGGCTGCTCCCTCAGTCAGGCACGGGAATTGTTCCTCGCCGAGATCGACTGGCGACTGCGCTGCAGTGCCCGCGTACTGGTCACATCCCCTGGTCAGGATATTGGCGCAGGAGAGCTGATGGTGCGCGAGCTGCAACAAGCCCTGCAAATCCCCGTCCAATTGGTTCCGCTTGAGGAATTAGCCGAGGTTCTCGACCAAGCGCGGGGCGGCACGGTGGTCACCAGCCGCTACTTCATTGGCGAAGCAGAGGCGATCGCCTCTCCCAAGTCGGTGCGCGTGATTCCTATCGATATCTACGACTATCGCCGGGAGCTAGATCTGTTGAAGGATGTCCCCAGTAATACCAACATCGGTGTCGTCAGCCTCAGTACCGGGATTCTGCGCGCTGTCGAGGTCATTATCCACAGCCTGCGGGGCGACGAACTGCTGGTTATGACCGCGCAAACCGAAGATACCTACAAGCTCAATGCCCTAGTGCGCAGCTCCCAAACCATCGTCTGCTTCGACCACTACAGCGAAGCCGCCGTCAAAAATTCCATCCAAACCGTTCGCAATGATCTGATCCGCGCCCCTCGCTTGGTCACCTGCGAAAACTACATCGGCGAGAAATCCATTGGATTACTGAAGCGAGAACTCGGCTTGGAGTAAGTAGACTTTAGCGCTACCTCAAAAAATTAGCTTTAGCTTGGACTAGCATTAATAGCTCTAGTGTGTCCATTCGGATTTTAATTGTTTGACTGCCTGCTTCCGAAAGAAATGTTCAAATTGACTAACCTAATGCGCGATTCATCCATTTGGATATAGCGGCTACAAACATTGCAAGACCTAAAAAGCACACGAAAAAGTTGAAAATAACCCAGAGCATATGCATCCTGATTGATGAAAATCGAATCCTAAGCGATTCATCCCAAGAATGTTTTTTGTAGCGACGTGTATGTTGTAACTCATGTATCTCATACAGTCGTTTAAGTTCAAGGCCTTCTTGAAACTGGTCTAGTTTTACAACTAACAGTTTGATTCTATTCTGACACCAAAGTTGACGCTCATAGAGCTTTAGCGTAGCAAAAATACCAAATAGGCCTAGTACTATTACTAGAAGCGATATAGGAACTGAAGCAATACCAAAACCAATACCGCTACCTATTGCGGCAGCTCCTGATGCTACTACAACTATCAAATTGACTATCCACTGCCTATGCTCCTCAACATGTCTCAGCTCATTCATATGTTCTAGTAGAAGAGCTAGAATAATCTCTGAATTCTGAGCGGACATATTTACTACTCCACCACTAGATCCCAATTTTTGTTGTACAGCTGACCTTTCAATTTTGCTAAAAAGGAGTAGAGTATAGGTCGAAGCTCCGTCTCGACTTATATAGCACCTCTGTCACACTAAGAATCAGGAAAGCCGAATCTTTCAATTCCAAATTAAATCTTGGCTCATCAGCAAGCTTCTCAGAAAGTGAACTTTGCCAGATTATTTATATACTGCTTTGCTTAAAAGATTAACTTGACGTTGGGACTGAAAAGGAACCTGAAGTCGTAGAACCGATGTAGGGCATAGTTGGGGTTGGCTGGGAAGCCTCGCCTTTTTTGTGACGAAGGCCAGCTACCGGATCGAAGATCTGCACCCCATGTTCGATCGCCCACTCAATGGGTGCGTAGTAGCAGTTATCGGAGTGGAGGTTTTCGCTATTCTAGTCTGCTGCGTCGAGCTTGTTCTGGGTTCGAGTCTCGAAATCGCTAGCTGCGTGCCGCTCATGGAGTTGTTCTTCGGGTGGCCCCCATGTGCGGTTCACCATCCGTCCGCGCTGCACCGCTGGCCGAGCATCAATTTCCTTTGCCCACCTCACCAGATGGGTGTACGACGGGGCATCGATAAACTCAGCAGCATTGTAGAGGCGATTCAAGACCAGCCCACCGTACCAGGGCCAGATGGCAATATCCGCGATCGTGTAGGTATCACCGCAGATAAACGGTTTGTCCGCCAACTGTCGATTGAGGACATCAAGCTGGCGCTTCGTCTCCATAGTGAAGCGATCGATGCAGTATTCAATTTTGGTCGGGGCATAGCTGTAGAAATGCCCAAAACCGCCTCCAACATAGGGGGCTGAGCCCATCTGCCAAAAGAGCCAAGAGAGACATTCGGTTCGTTCGGCAGGTTTGGTAGGGAGGAAAACGCTGAATTTCTCTGCCAGATAGAGGAGGATCGACCCTGATTCGAAAATACGGGTTGGGGGTGTCGTGCTGCGATCGACCAGAGCTGGAATCTTGGAGTTGGGATTCACGGCTACAAAACCACTGCCAAATTGGTCGCCCTCATTGATTTTGATCAGATAAGCGTCGTACTCCGCTTCAGCAATACCCAGGGCCAGGAGTTCCTCCAGCATCACCGTAACCTTTTGCCCATTTGGGGTCGCGAGTGAGTAGAGCTGGAGCGGGTGCTGCCCGACTGGCAATTCTTTTTCGTGGGTAGGGCCAGCGATGGGGCGATTAATGCTGGCCCAGGTGCCTCCGCTTTCGGTGTTCCATTGCCATACGTTGGGCGGTGTATAGGTCGACGGTGTCTCCATGAGTGCGCTCTCCTATAGGTGTCTAACGGTTGATAGCGTAGCGTAGATAGCCAAGGTCGACGGTTCACTGTTGATTTCATTCTTTTTGTTTCAGAGGTAGATCGGCATTGATGGCGTCAATTTCCATCTGCTCATGCTCGTTGATCTGGTGAATGTAGCCGCGCAGGATGTGCATCAGGCGCTCATCATAAAACCGATGGAGGGAATAATTGGGAGTGGCTGGGAAGCCTCGCCGCTTTTTGTGACGACCGCCTGCTCCCGGATCGAAGATCTTTACCCCATGCTCGATCGCCCACTCAATGGGTGCGTAGTAGCAGGTATCGAAGTGTAGGTTCTCGATATCGTAGTGCGATCCCCAGTAGCGTCCATAGAGGCGATCGCCCTTCGTAAAGCAAATCGACATCCCGGCTGGATGCTGCGGATCCCCTTCCTCAAAGGCGGCAAACAAAACGGTTCGATGACACCAGTTGGGATAGAGCTCCTCAAAGAAGCGTCGGGTCAAGTATTTGCTGCCCCACCAGCCAAACTTGTCGCAGGTGTCGCAGTAGAGGGAATACATCGTTTGGAAGAGCGATCGCCCCAACTCTTCCCCGGTAATGGCACGCAGCTCTAACCCGGCATTCTTGACTGCTTTTCGTTCCCGCTTGATGTTTCGCCGCTGGTTGGCATTAAACGCTTTCAAGTAATCGTCAAAGCTTTGAAAATCCAGGTTTTTCCAGACGTAGCTGTGGTGCATCCAGGTGCTAAATCCATGTCGCTCTAGCACTGGCCGCCACTCTGGGTCAACGTAGAGCAGGTTGCAGCCAGAAATATGGTTTTTGGCACAGTAGTGATCGATTTCACTCACCATCTGCTCCACGATCGCATCTTCGTCTTCCCCCGGCGCAATCAGAAAGCGATAGCCTTCCGCCGGGGTAAAGGGCGACATGCCCAGCAACTTGGGGTAGTAGTCGATACCCAGGCGATGGGCTAGCTCTGCCCATTGATGGTCGAACACAAACTCACCGTAGCTATGGCCTTTGATGTAGAACGGAGCGGCTGCAATCAGGGTGCGATCGCGCCACAGGGTTAGGTGACTCGGTAACCACCCTGCTTTGGTCGTGGCACTGCCAGACGCTTCCAGATTATGCAACCATTCCCATTCAAAAAAGGGCGTCTTCAAGGGTTGGGCGAGGGCATCCCATTCGGCCTGTGGAACCTCGGCAACTTGGTGAACCCAATGGGCCGTGTAACGAGAGGGGAGAGATTGAACCATCGAGAAGCACAAAGCGTTTGATGAGTGTTAGCGCCAGCCTAGCGTAACCATTGGGGAAGAAACAAGGTGAAACGGAGACCTGGAAAACGAATGGCGCAGTGCTTGCAGCACGATGGGTGTCAACACAGTTAAGGTTCTTGATTGTTGGTGAAACGCCTACATGGTATAGCCGTGACTTGATTTGCCAGAGCATCACCCCGTAATCCCAATTCGCTAAGAACCCACTACAGATTATTTTTTGAAAGCCGCGCACTGCGCGGCTTTCAAAAAATAATCTGGTTTTGGTTTTCGTGGAATTGGTGTAATCCCATCAACTAGGATGCTTCTCAAGGGGCGGTGTATCAACCTGGGGACGAACTTTGTAATGCAGAAATACCTCATCCTCAACGGTTTTGAGAGAACAGAGTTGGAGTCGGGGGGCTAGGGCTGTTGGCAAGCCAATCCCATCCACAGGCGTTGGGGCATCTTTGCCTCCTAGCAGGAGTGGACAAAGGGTTAACCACAGCTCATCAATGACTCCCATTGCCAGTAGAGAGGCCACAAGCTGTCCGCCTCCAGCTAAAACTAAGCGACGAATTCCCTGCCGGTAGAGCATTGGCAGGGCGATCGCCCAATCCAAACTATCCTCATCCTCTGGTACGGTCAGAATTGTCTCGAATTGTTCAACATGGTGTTCCTTTTGCCAGATGGCTCCTCCGGCCTCTGTCGTTAATAGCCAGCGTGGGACAGGTTGGCGGAAGAATCGCAGGGTGGGGTCGAGGCGACCCGAGTGCGAACAAACAATGTAAATTGGTTGAGGAGGTTGCTGGCGATCTTGCCGCGCTGTGATCGCCTCTGCAGACGAAATGGGCAGAATAGTGCCATAGGCGCGCAGGGTACTGGCTCCCGACAAAACCGCATCGGCTTCGGCAAGCCGAGCTTCTAGATGAGCGCGATCATGCTCTGAACCAAAACGGGCAGGCGATCGCATGGTATCGGCAATCTTGCCATCGGCACTCATCGCCAGAACTACGGTAATACGAGGACGAGGTTCAATCCGAGTCATGAAAATTGCGGTGTCCCTTCCAGGCTTGCTGATAGAAATTAGTAAATAGAGACGTAACCTGCGATCGCCATCAATGCTTGATCAAGCTATTAGTGGATGCAAGGGGACTACTGTCAAGATTTGCGTCACGAAAGTGCCTTGTAAAGCGCATTTACATGTGGTCTAGTAGTAGGGTTCCAAGCATTTGATTTGCGCTTCTGCATACAGCAGAAATGGGTCTGTATACCGCTGCTCTCTCAGCGTTATCCTGGCTATGCTGCGGTGTCGTGGGCGTTGCACCCAATTCAGGAAATTCTCATGTAGTCAGGCCATCAGTCAAACGGAGAAATAAACTTTTGATGAATTCTCCGTTTAAGGGTGTGAAGTTTATAGCAAGTCTCTTCGCTGGGTCTGATTGCCCTCGGTGAATAAGAAATCTCAGTATTACTGTTTATATAGTTGTTTGTGACCTCTCCATAGGCTCTTTTTGCAAAGGAGCGTATAATGCCCCATCAGCCATCTTTTCGACGATTGTTGCTAACACGCCTGTTGGTGTTTAGCATTCCAATCTTGCTCGTCGGTATGGGCATGACTTATCGCACAATGCGGGCAACGTTGTTGGAAGCCGCATCAAAGCGTTTATCGGAGCGGGCAGATGACAAGACTCAAGAAATTCAATCCTCTTTGCGGGCATTAGAATCTCAGTTGTCGATCGCTAGCCAAACGGATGAGTTGCGGGTTAGCATCTCTGCGTCAACCGAAACCTATCTCCGTCGCCTCGCTCAACAAATTCCCACAGTCCGCTGCCTGCAAATTATCAATATTGCTACAGACACTGTTGAGCTGGATACCTGCGATTTGAATCCTGGGGATACGGCTGACGATGCTAGCGCGGATGAATCTGGGGCGATCGCTCTCCCACCGGATGGGGCTTGGCCAGAAGAGGAACCCAATCGAGAACTTCCGCCCCGGTCGATTGCCATTATTAGTCGCCCAAACCCAAGTTTGACGCCTAATCGAAATGAGCAGACTAATCTGGAACTGGTCATGAGTCTGCCCATCTACAACAGCAAAGGCCAGTTGCGGTTCATGCTGAGTGCTCAAACGGTTTTGCCCCTCGAACAGCAGGCGAGTCCGCCCAGCTTTACCGTTGTCATCGACCAAGATAGTGTCTTCCGGGCGCATCCATTTCCCGGTCGCGTGGGCGAGAAGACTCCAAATGATCCCTACCGTAGCCTCTTTCGGAGTGCGTTCAGTGAAGGCGGTGGCGTGCTTCCTGTTATTGACTTTACGAATAATGGCAGTCCCTGGTTGCCTGGGCTGAGTCCCATGCCCATGCGCATTGATCCGGAAACGGAAGAGCTGTGGACGCTGCTGACGGTCACACCCGTAGAAATTGCACTCGATCCGCTCGAACCCGTACGTCGTATGATGATTGGGTTAATGGTGGGTTTGTTGTTTACCTATGTCCTGGTCACGCTCTTTGTTTCCCGGGGGTTGGCTCGCCCGATTGAGCGCCTGGAACGCTACGCCCGAGATGTTCAGGATCGACCGACGCCAGAACCCATCCCCAGCAACCTGGGGGTAAAGGAATTAAACCATTTGGCGATGGTGCTAGATGACATGGTACGTCGGCTGGAAGATCGGGCGGCAGAACTGGAGGCGGCCTGGCATGAAGCAGAAGGCGCAAATCGCCTCAAGAGTGAGTTTTTGGCCACAACGTCTCATGAGCTACGAACTCCGCTGAATGCGATTGTGGGATGCTTGCAACTGGTTACCGATGGCTATTGCGAATCGGAAGAAGAGGAGAAGGAACTGCTGAACCGTGCCGATCGCGCGGCTATCCACCTGCTCAAGATCATCAACGACCTGCTTGATATCCGCAGTGCGGAAGAAGGCAAAATTCGACTCTACATGGACAACGTCAATGTGCATCAGGTCATCCATGAAGTGGTTGATTTGCAACGTCTAGATATCGAGCGGAAGAATCTAGAGCTTAAGGTCTCTGATCTCCATTCCCCCGTTTTTGTAAGAGCCGATGCCGATCGCCTCAAACAAGTGATGCTTAACGTGATCGCTAATGCCATCAAATTTACGGACAGCGGCAGCATTACGATTCAAACCGAGGTGACCGATCAGGTGCTCCCCGAAATCGAGGCAGTCAATCCCCCATTAGATCTTCCTCGTCTTTCGACCAATGGGGACAAGCCGTTGAAAGAAAAGCGTTACGTTTTGATTTCGGTTCAAGATACTGGAGTCGGCATTGCCCCGGCTGAGCAAGCGAAATTGTTCCGGCCTTTCTGCATGGTGGATAGTTCGACGACCCGCAAGTTTGAGGGAACAGGGTTAGGGTTGGCGATCGCCCGCAAATTGGTTGAACGTATGGGCGGTTCCATCACCCTCCACAGCGAAGGCGAAACCATGGGCACAACGGTCAAAATTGTTCTGCCCGTGTTGCAGTTGACGCCGACTCAATCGCCGGAGGCAGTGGAGCGAGGCGGTTTGTCTGGAGAACCGACCTTCATTCAAAGCTATTAGGTCAGGCGCCTCGGGCTCTGAAAAGGGCATGAGGACTGACGTCTTGCGTTGTTGGTGTGGGGGCATCAGGGTCTGGCGACCGCACAACTGACCGTATACCCCTTCAACATACAAGGGATACAGTGCTACGCACTTGAATAAAACCAAATATTTTTTTGAAAGCCCCGCGCTGCGGGGCTTTCAAAAAAATATTTGGACCAATCTTAATCCGTAAGGCTATAACTAAGACTGCCCAAAGTGTACTTTTGTACGATATACTCGTAGGGTTGTCTAAATTTCGCACACCTGGATTTTCGGGTGTTTCTGGGTCTCATCATTAGCTCCAGTTGCTCTAAACAGGAGTTTTCCCAGAGATGCTGCCAGGTGGAGGATAAACCCGAAAAGGAGAAAGAAAAAGAATATGCCAGTTGTTTCGTTGGCTCAATTATTGGAGTCAGGGGTTCACTTTGGGCACCAAACTCGGCGCTGGAACCCCAAGATGGATCAGTATATCTACACCGCTCGCAACGGGGTTCACATCATTGACCTGGTGCAGACGGCGACATTAATGGAAGAAGCCTATGACTATGCGCGGACGGCTTCGGAGCAAGGGCGTAAGTTTCTGTTTGTTGGGACGAAGCGGCAGGCTGCTGGCATCATTGCTGAGGAATCTGCCCGTTGTGGTTCCTACTATGTGAACCAGCGTTGGCTGGGAGGCATGTTGACCAACTGGGTCACGATCAAGTCTCGCGTAGAGCGTCTGAAAGAGTTGGAGCGGCGTGAAGAAACTGGCCAGCTTGATTTGCTGCCTAAGAAAGAGGCCTCGGTGCTACGTCGTGAACTGGAAAAGTTGCAGAAGTATCTGGGCGGGATCAAGACGATGCGGAAGCTGCCCGATGCCGTTGTGATTGTAGACCAGCGTCGGGAATACAATGCTCTGCTAGAGTGTCAGAAGTTGGGAATTCCCATCATGGCCTTGCTGGATACAAACTGTGATCCAGATATGGTAGACATTCCAATTCCTGCCAATGATGATGCGATTCGCTCGATTAAACTGATCGTGGGCAGACTCGCAGATGCTATCTACGAAGGGCGGCATGGTCAACTCGACACCGAGGAGGAGGAAGATATGTACTCCGACTATCAAGGTGCTGAAGAAGACATGGACTATGGTGACTTCGGTGGTGATGATAATGATAACGATGGTGAGTCGGAAAGCAACTAGAAGCTGCTGACGCCAAGATGAGATGATAGTTGCATCAGTCATTTGTAAGGTGTTGGCACGATGGTATCGAATAGGGTGGCGATTGCTTTTTGCCGCGGTCGCCACCGCCGACCGGATCCGTTGATGTAAAGATTGGGACTAGACACATGGCAGAGGTATCGGCAAAGCTTGTTAAACAACTGCGCGATCGCACAGGCGCAGGCATGATGGATTGCAAAAAAGCCCTGACAGAAACTGATGGTGACATCGAGAAAGCGGTGGATTGGCTCCGTCAGAAGGGGCTAGCTTCTGCTGGGAAAAAGGCAGGCAAAATTACGGCTGAGGGGTTGGTAGGCAGCTACATTCACACGGGTGGCCGTGTTGGTGTCATGGTAGAAGTTAACTGCCAGACTGACTTTGTAGCGCGTAACGAGGCGTTCCAAGCTCTTGTGAAAGACATGGCCATGCAAATCGCTGCGTCTCCCAATGTGGAATATGTATCAGTTGAAGACATTCCCGCTGATGTGGTTGCCCGTGAGAAAGAAATTGAGATGGGCAAGGACGACCTTGCGAGTAAGCCTGAAGCTGTGCGCGAGAAAATCGTC
The DNA here is from genome assembly GCA_039819245.1 of Cyanobacteria bacterium J06638_20. Lineage (GTDB taxonomy): Bacteria > Cyanobacteriota > Cyanobacteriia > Elainellales > Elainellaceae > Vacuolonema. Next base: position 17,779 of record JBCBSJ010000017.1, on the reverse strand, counting down.
TCTGGGCGTATTGAAAAGCGCTTGAAGGAAATGTCCCTGCTGGAGCAGCCCTACGTTCGTGATCAGAGCATCTCAGTGGCAGATCTGGTGAAGCAGAACGTGGCACAGTTGGGTGAAAACATCCGAGTGCGGCGGTTTGTGCGCTTCATCATGGGCGAAGGCATTGAGCGGCAAGAGGAAGACTTTGCCGCTGAGGTTGCTGCCCAGACGGGACAAAAAAAGGATGATGCCCCCAAAGCGGATGAGCCTTCCGCATCAAAAGAAGATGAGCCTCCAGCAAGTGGAGGAAAGGGTAAGAAGAAAAAGAAGAAATAACAGCAAGCTGCCGGAATGGGTAAGCGACTAGTTTATGAACTTGTAGCCTACACCTGTTTTCATAATGGTTGGCCTTACCTCGCTGATTACTGTTTGGAATGTATGGTCTTTCTTTTTGCTTATTTGGATTGAGCCGAGGGAGTGATCGTCATCCTTCTAAGTAGTGGCGTGATTTTTCAGCATCATGCTTTAGCATTAGAGCAGGTTGAGATGTCCCTCATGCCTGCTCTTGGCGTATCTAGGTACTTACTTGTCTAAGTGTTTCTATGAATCTGGAATGAAGCTCCCATTCATGGAAGCCTCAATTCATCAGGATTTACGCATTTTGATGATGTTTGGGTACTCTGCGCCCCAAACATCATCAAAAGCCTTTGGTTTTTTGTTCCAAATGCGTAAGTCCTATTCATATCTGTTTGTAGAAACGCCCTTTTTAGTGTGATTTGGGAAAGATGGTACGACGGATAGATCAAATTGAAACGGATCTGACAGCGCTGGAAGAAGCAATGGGGGCGATCGCCACCGATCTGGAAGCTGCTTATGAAAGCTACTTAGATGATCTGGCGACGGTTGCTTCTCAGCAACTGATTCTGGCGGCTTACCATCTTTGCACCCAAGGGTATCCAGAGCAATTTTTGGATCTTTTAGCCGGTCAGCGCGAGGAAACCCAGCAGGCATTGCGATCGCTGACCCAGGACGTGACGCAGCAGTTGCGCGAGGTGCTGAGTCCAAAACCTTCTGAGCCTGATCCCGAAATCCCCGTGGAGCAAATAGAGCCATTGACGTCATCCGTTATCCTGGAGGAACAAGGGAGGATGCATGAAGAAGTGGCGATTGCCGTATCCCCAACCGCTACTGGGGGTGGGGAAGCGGAGGCAGAGCAGGTGTTGAGTCAGCTTTCAGACCAGAATCCCGATGCCACTGTTCGTTTGCCAGCGGAACCGCTATCAGTTGAACGATTGCCTGCCGAGGCCATCTCACCAGATGACAGCTTGCTCGAAGTCACGCAGGCGGACAATGACACTGAAGTAACAGATGATGATTCGGGTGACGATCTTCCCCTCGTTGCAAGCTCAAAATCCATTGTAGATACCGAAGGAACGGTCATTCTACAACTGGGGGATTTAGCGGAGGATGAGGACTCCGATGAGGAGAGTACTCTATCGGTTTTGCCGTCCGATCCCCTGAATCGTGTGGTGAAATGGCATGAGCGCATTGAAGGTAGGCTGGCGACGCTATTGCAAACGCTTTCCTACGAAGCCAATCGCCTGATGCACCGTGCCAAAATCCTGCCGCACTATTTACCTGATGCAGTGCTGGAAGTGGCGATTAAGTCTGGGATGACGGCGGAATCGGCTGGCTCTCCTAATTTGATGAAGCTGATGATTGAAGCGAAATCGGAAGAGCGCGATGAGTCAGGTGTCCTTCAGTTCATTATTATTCGGCTACGCCTTTCCGAATTAGAGTTTGGCAATGCTGGCTTAGCCAGCAAGCGATCGCAGATCCGTCAACTGCTTTCCCGCCTCAACAAAGTTGGCAAAGACTACCGCAAGCGCCAGCGCGAAAAAGCCGTTGCCCAAGCAGAATTGGCATGGCGGTCAACTTGGCATGAAGGCTGATATATTTGCAAATCCAACAGAGCATGACCAGAGGTTTTCCATACCTCTTGATTTCCGATCGTCAACCCAGCCCTAGCGGATAAACTGGAGCCGTCATAGTAGGTTAACTGCTTTAGCGTTTACGCTTCGTTGCATAGAGCAGTCCTCCTTCTCGATTCGTTTGACACGCTGCACATCGTTGTACATCCCAAAAGGGGGCGATCGCATGGCCAAGATTGAACCACCTGGAAATCCTGATGGTTGGGGAGACCCAACTCCTATTGTGTTGATCATTTTGCTGCTCATTTTCTTTGGAGCCTGGATTGGCAATATGAATCAACCCTCGGCAGTTACCATTCAGCAATGCCGAGAACTATTGGGCATTGAGTAGTGGATTGTCTGGTGTTTGCGGTAGTACCAATTCTTTGAGATGGCACTACAGACCGTGTTTATTTGGATTTGGATAATCTAAGCCTGGCGCAGCAGCAGTTTGAGCGGAGCTTAGCGATTCCAAGAGATTGGCGATCGCTACGATGAGCGCAAAGCCCGTGCCTGGGCAGCTGGCTCATCGCAAAAATTCTCAATTGTCAAGTCATGATTAAGGCTTACTGACGATATTTCTCATGCCAAATTTTCGGATGCGCTGCGTCAGTCATCATCCGGCTCATCCAGGTGTTCTGAAATATCGCGGTAGAGATTGAAGATGTGGTCGTCCTTCAAGCCATAGAAAACGTTGCGCCCAGCTTTGCGATAACGTACCAAGCGCATGGTGCGAAGAATACGGAGCTGATGAGACACAGCCGACTCGCTCATATCGACCACATCTGCCAGGTCACGCACACGGAGTTCACATGTCGCCAGCGCAGAAAGGATACGCCAACGGCTGGGATCGCTTAGGGTCGAGAAGAACTCGGCCATCCGCTGGGCTTTCTCGATACCTAAAACATGTTGGCGGACTTCAGGTAGATTGGCGTATTCGTCAGTACTCACGGGCGTTGGATTGTAAAGCAGATAAAAGCGAGCAGATCAGCATCTTCTTAAAATTATTGGAAAAGAAACGGAATCGCTAACGTGGACACTTGAGTATTTGCTCAAATGTTTTATCATTAAAGCATGAACGATTGTTCAGGTATCGTTTTTATTGTATTTGGAGGTTGTAATGGCAACAGTAACGCAAATGAAATGTGCCTGTGAACCCTGCCTATGTATTGTTGACCCGAAGCAGGCCGTTCAAAAGGATGGTAAATACTACTGCAGCGAAGCCTGCGCAAATGGCCATGAAAGTGGCTCAGGCTGTGGACACACGGGCTGTGGCTGCGACAGCTAAGCTTTTTGTGTGCACGATAGCCTTTACCTGCTCGCTCCTAAAACCACGCTGTAAAAGCCAGTTTTTCATCCGAATCTGGTAATTATAGTAGCCCTTCGATTCACTGAGTGCGTCGAAGGTTTTTTGCTTGTTGTGGGAAACCAAAATCGAAAGCGTAGCCAGTCCATCAACGCCAGTCCATCAACTAGGAAGCAGGTCAGGACTGTTTCGCAGCCTCTATATCAGCAACTTCCTTAGGAACGCCCTCAGTCAACACGTCGTAACCCTCTGCTGTCACCAACACATCATCTTCGATGCGGATACCAATACCCAGCCAACGTTCTGGCACCTCTGGCTGTCCCTCAACGGGCTTGATGTCGGGCTTGATATAAATGCCCGGTTCCACTGTCGTCACCTGCCCCGGCTCTAGGTTGTGGGGAGTGTCGCCATGCTGATAGACACCGACATCATGCACATCTAACCCCAGCCAGTGCCCAGTGCGGTGCATGTAAAAGGGCTTATACTTTTCTTCCTTGATTATTTCGTCTTTATCTCCCTGAAGTAGCCCCAGATCCATCAACCCATCAACGATGACGCTGACAGCGGTGTCGTGGATCTGATTGTAGGGATTGCCGGGAGCAATTTGGGCGATCGCCTGTTTCTGTGCTTCCAACACAATCTCATAGAGAATCCGCTGTTCCTCTGAAAAGCGTCCGTTGACGGGAAATGTTCGGGTGATATCGGAGTTGTAGTAGCTGTAGGCGCATCCAGCATCGATGAGCAGCAAATCGCCATCTTCAATTTCTTTCGTATTTTCCGTGTAGTGCAAGATGCAGGAGTTAGCTCCCGAAGCAACGATCGAGGGATAGGCTGGCCCCAGCGCTCCGTTCAGGCGGAAGGTATGCTCTATTTCTGCTTGCACCTGATACTCAAATTTACCCGGACGGGCAAAGCTAAGGGCACGCTGATGAGCATCCACGGCGATCACCGCTGCCCGACGCATGTGCTCCAGCTCCGAGGCACTTTTAACTTGACGCATAGCATGGAGAGCCGGAGCCGGATCTTCAATAGCGATGGGACCCGTACCCCGCTTGGGATAGGTGCGCATCAAGTTTTGCCAAATTCGCAGCACCTTGTCGTTGAAGGGGCGATCGCGTCCCAGGCGATAGAAAATGCGATCGGCATCTTTGACATAGTCGGGCAGCTTCTCATCCAGTTCTTCGATGGGGAAAACGGCATCGGCACCAAACCGTTCCTTGGCCGCATCGACTCCGACACGATAGCCGACCCAGGTTTCTGCATCCGGGTCTTTAGGCTGCACAAACAGCACAAAATTATGTTCCTCATGCTGGGGAGCCAAAACTGCCACCGCACTCGGTTCATCAAACCCCGTTAAGTAGAAAAAGTCGCTATCTTGCCGGAAGTTGTATTCCACATCATTGTGCATCACCGCCATGGGCGCACTGCGAAACACTGCTGCCCCCTTACCAATGCGCTGCATTAACCGCTCGCGCCGTTGCCGAAATTCCTGATTTTGCATGGGAAGAATAGATCGATCGCCTTAGATTTGACCTTTGATCGCCTATCCTAACGAGTTCATGAAATAAAACACAACATATACGCTGGCGGAATCCACCCATGATGCCTCGCCACACCCCCCAAGATTTGGGAGGATAGAACAAGGTGATCCCCCTCCCATCCATTCCTTACCCTGAACCATGACGTCACGCTTTCGCTTTGCGATTCTCACCGATCCCCATATCGCGCTCCCGGAAACGATCTGGCAATCTCCAAAGCGGTTTCATTTGGTAGAGATCAGTATTCCTGCCATCGAGCAGGTGCTGGCCGACCTCAACGAGCTGGATCTGGATTTCTTACTGATCCCCGGTGACCTGACCCAGCATGGAGAGCGGCAAAATCACTGCTGGTTGGCCGATCGCCTCGCCACCTTACCCTATCCCGCCTACGTCGTGCCGGGAAACCATGATGTCATCGCGGCAACGGCGACAGACCCTCACATTGACATGTCGGAATTCGTGAGCCTGTATCAAAAGTTCGGCTATGGGGACATCAAAACTGGATGGGGTGGCGGCGATCGCCCCTACTATGCCCAGGAAATCTTGCCCTCCGTCTGGCTGATTGGGCTGAACTCGATTGCCTTCGATGATGATGGCAAGCAACACTGGTCGGGATGGTTGGATGCAGAGCAGTTCGCCTGGCTAGAAACCACGCTGGCGCAGATTCCCAAGGAAGCACTGACGCTGGTCATGGTGCATCACAATGTGTTGGAGCATTTGCCGGGACAATCGCGCCACCGCATGGGCAAACGCTACATGCTCGAAAATGCACCCGCACTGCTAGAGCTGTTGGCAACGACTAACGTCTCGTTGCTGTTCACGGGGCATTTGCATGTGCAAGACATTGCCCGTCGCGGCAGGCTATATGAAATCACAACGGGATCGCTGGTGGGCTATCCTCATCCCTACCGCATCGTGCAGGTATTGCAGGATAGCGATCGCCCCCAATCAGCCACGCTCCAGATTGAGTCGCGGTGGGTGAAATCGCTCCCCGGATGGGAAGACTTGAGCCAGCGATCGCGCGACTGGATGAGTGAGCGATCCCCTGGGTTTATGATGCAGTTCCTCACAGCACCACCCATCAGCCTTTCTCCCAACGCCGCACAGGACTTTCTGCCCGATTTGCGAAACTTCTGGGCCGACATTTCCGCCGGCGATGCCCGCTTCACCTTCGAACACTTGCCACCGAAGATATGTCACTACCTCCAACGGTTCTCGGCGCTGGATGAGAAGGGAAACTATAATCCGATCGACAACAACGCCGTGCTGAAAATCTGAATACCTTCTTCCCCGCTGACGATGAGCAGAATTGCAGAGCATCTTAAAAGATTTTCAAAGGTCGCCCCGGTCAAGCTTTGCCCTTCGACTCCGCTCAGGGCACATAACTCCGCTCAAGATACAAAATAACGAGCTGGTTTCGACTGCGCTCAGCCAGCTCGTTATTTTGGAGAATCGACTCAGTTAAGCTGCTCGTGGGCAACGGCACGGAGTTTTTCGTAAAACAGCGACCCTTCGTTGTCGGGGATGAATTGGTGGATCGATGGACGAATGAGATCCGGCTGCGTCCAGTTGGCGGCAACAGCGAGAAAGGCAAAATCGTTATCAGAGGCTGGGGATGGAGCCAGTGGGGATGGGCGATCGCCCACCTCTTCCAAGGAAGACTCTAAAGGAGGTACATCTTGGGAATCCACTATTCCCTCATCAGTTGCTGACAACTCGGGTAAAGGGTTTGCCTCGTTCGAAGTGGAGACATGGACTGACGCCTCAGCCTCAGGTTCAGAAGGAGCGATCGCATCTGCCAAACCATGCATCTCATGCTTAGGTGGAGTCGTTTCCTCGGAGATTGATGAACTATCGGCATCCGTCGGAGCAATAGCCTGATCTTCAGAAATCTGAGTGGCGATTGCTTGCAACGGGTCGTCAACTGCTTTCGCTAGTGATGTCGGCTCAACGGTTGGAGCTGACGCTGTCGGAATACGCGACAGGGTGCCACAAATCATGCGCTCGAACTCGAAGCTGTAGTGGTATAGGGGTTGTCCCCGTCGCTTCCAAATCGCCAGAATTTGCCCGACAGAAACGGATTTGTAGCGCCCCTGATAGAGGGCTTCCAACACGGCCGATCGAATCCATTCCGCTGGATAGCTGCGCAGCCAATAGCCAATCAACTGCTCAGCGCTAAACGCTCCCCGCTCGAATCCATACCGATCAAGCAGGTCGGCTGCAACCCAAACAACAGGATCATTGAGCGGCTCGGTCATAGGCACAAAAGGCAACGCAAGTGTTTATCTGAATAGCGGTCAATGGAGGTCTACAGAAGTCTTGAGGACGAATGGCCTGATAGTTTATAGCCGATTTCTTCCACTCTAACCTCTATATCTAGTTTCCTATGCAGATTCCTGGTCGCAATGATGGGAATCACAACAATTGCAACAAAACCGCATACTCACGTGCCATATGGCTTACAGCTTAGGCGATCGCCTAAGCCCGCATTCCTATACAGCTCCCGAGCTATTCCGACAGGAGCACCCCCCCCTCAACATCTGTTGCCCCAGACCCACCAGCGAAGGGATCGCGGGGTTGCCGCCAGTCGAAATCATTAATCTGCAACGTCAGTGACCCTTCTTCTCGAATCGGACTGAAGTTGAGGTTGATGGAGTAGGTGCGTCGGAAATATTGCAACCGATAAACCGTATTAATTTCTCGCCCTGTATCGAGGTTGAACGTGCTCTGAAAGCCCGCGCGAATTGGGCCAACGATTTGCTGCAAGATACCGAAGGATAACGTTGTGCGATCGACATCTCGATCGAAGAAGAAAGGAGACTGACCACCCACCAGAGCTTCCGTGAAGGTGATGTTAAATCCCGTGTAATCAAAGAAATCCCGAGAAAAGTGTCCCAACTGTCCACGCAACCCAATACTGCCTCGCAAGCTGGATTGCGTATCGCCATTACTGTAGTAAGTCGCCGTCCCCCGGAGCGATGTCACCAGGTTGAGGAATGGCACAACTGGCGTTGGGCTGAAGCGCAGCCCTTCCTCGCGGGTACGGGGGAGGGGGCGACCGCGCCAGAGACGAAAAGAGCGACTCAGGGTAGCGCTAGCCTGCGTCCGCAGCAAGCTGACCTCATCTCGCCGCACCCCATCGTCAAGTAAGGCACGACGGTTACTTTCGGCAGTCACATATTGCAAACCCGCCTGGTAGGTCAGGTTGATCCCGGTATCGCCCAGCAGATATCGGGGTGATGTTAGGACGCCTCCGATGCTACTAAGTACCTCCCGTTCTCCCAATGAGCCATTGAAAAACTCGTTGCGATAGGCATACTCAAGGGTGAGCTGATGGGTTCCAAGGCGCTGAATTAGCTGCACATTGGCACGGATGTCTTCGTTCGTCTCAAATTCGAGCGACTCAAACAAGGCGCGGGCGCGGAGCCGTGTTGTAGGGCCAATGTCGTAGTTAAAGCGTAGTTGTGCCCCCCAACTGCTGGGATCAAAAGGGTTGGCACCGTTGTCTTCTAATGCCCGCTGCACTAGGAAAAGGGGAGAAACGGTAAAGCGGGCGCGGGTTGTGGTTATGACGTTAAACGGACGGCGTAGGAATAGCCCACCCAAATCGTCATCAAACCCGATATCAAACAGTGGATTGTTGTTGTCGCGGCGGCGATTGTCGATGATGATCCGCTCTTGGAAGAGGGGTAAGCGGAATTCCTGGTCAAACACCAGCACAGGATTGCGGGCGATGATTTCGGCTCGGAGCGGAGAAAGGCGACGGTAGGTGACATCGGGCGATCGCAATTCCAGCTCAGGGGGCGAGAAGGGATCATTGGTAATCCGAACATTAGTGGCTTGCCAACCTTCAGGGAAGAAGACTGCGCTCTCAGCTTCAAAGCGAAGCCGTCGTAGCTCTCCACCAAGTTGAAGTTCTTCTGTGCCAACCCCAAACTCAATACCTTCTCCCGTAGCGACCGGAGCATCCTGCCGAGCCTCCAGATCCAGCGCTTCATCTAGCGGGATACCCGGTCGTGCAGAGACACTCGCATCATTGGGTAAAACGGTGAGATCGGTGCCCGTGCTGGGCAAAAAGATCTCCCCTCTTATCCCCGTAATGTTCCCTGTTGCTTGGGTGAGATTGTAGTCAAGGCGATCGCCCAAGAGCAACTGCTGCCCCCGACGGAAAACAACATTTCCATCTGCCACGGCTTGCCGAGTATTGAGGTTCACCCGCACCCGATCCGCCGTCAGAATGGCCTGCCGAAAGCGCAGTTCAACATTGCCCTCAGCCACAAACACGTTACGTACCGTATCAAAGTCTTGGCTATCAGCATCCAATTCCAGTACATCCGCTGGAATTGGGCTAATCAGTCCATCAGCAGGGATATCGGGTAGCTCAACGCCGGGTATGGCCGGGACATCCAGATCATCCGTCACCTCAACCTCTAGGTCACCGAGGCGATCGCTAGGAGGGAATTTGCTATCTAACTGTGGCTCCGGAGGATCCAATGGGTCGGCATCAACTCCAGTTTCTGGGCGAAGAATTTGGCTATCCGAATCGGGTTCCGAATCGTCGTCGGTGCTGTCTTCACCGGGGCGGTTGAAGTCCGGTATACCTGAGGAATCGTCGTCCTCTTCTTCTTCCTCAACCCCCGTCGTCGGTTCTAAACGGGGCGGATCGAAGTCGGGAGAGCGTTGTGCCTGGGGCAGGTTCAAAAAGGTGCGTCCCCCAGGCAAATTCTCTGCGCCCCGCGTTCGGGCAATGAGGACGGCGCCAGAGAGCTGCTGCAGCTCTTCCAGCATCGGGAATAGGTCAACCTCGTTCTCCAGCAACAGCTGCTGGTCATCAAGCGCACGCGACGTGCGACGGCGAGATGCAAACCCATGAATGGGCACCGCATCAGCAGTGGGGCTACCAGGAACAGGCACAGAAATGGGAAGTGAGGGTTCGATGCGATCGCCCAACACAGACGCTTCACTGGCGGGAGTCGGAATCTCATCCAAGGGAACGGCGACCGGATTTTCTAGCGAAGGGCGATCGGTAGCCGCAAGCGTCGCTGGGGACTCCGGCGGATAGATTTCAGGTTCAGCCACAGCCAAGGTATCGGCAGGCGGATCGGAGCTTCGCGTTTCTGCCGTGGCTAAAGCGGTCGGTATAAGAGCAGGTTTCTTCTCATCCAGAGCCGTCAGTAGCTCCGCGTTTTCAGTTAGAAATGCGTCTTCCTCCGCGGACAATAAGCCCTGAGGCTGCTGTGGGTCATCACTCAACGGCTCCACAGCAGATTCAGCATCCAGTTGCGTTGCCGCACGATCTGTCACTTCCGATTCGGGTGCAGTATCCAGCACACCATCCTCGGGCAAAACAGGCTCCAACTCCAACACGGGAGACTCAGCCAAACGGTCGATTACATCAATCGTTATGTCAATGTGCTTGCCACTGGAGTCTGTTGGCAAGACATGCATCTGCGGTGGCGGTACAGGAGGCGGTACAGGGTGCGGCATAGCTGTATAAGCATAACAAAATAGCCCTAGTGTCTAGGGCTGAAGGGCGCACCCAAGACCTTCAAAAACGGGTGCAGAATAGAGAAAAGCGCTTGTTATTTCTCAATCACTCGAGGTCGCGGCGCTTGGGGTTACGGGAGGGGTCGCCAGACAGGAAGCCAAAAACAAACAGCCCCACAAAGAAAGCAACGACAATGTAAACGACAACTTTTAGCGTCAACATAAGGGTTTCTCAAAAAACAGGCGCTCTTATTCTATCGGAAAGCGGGACGGATTTAGTGTCTATCCTCAGTCCAATCACTTTGTTGTTGGTTGTTGCCCTTCAATCGTTTTGCTCTTAATAGGACGCTCAGTCGCGCAATTTGTTCCACCAATGCCGCAATGCCAAAATCTGGTCTTCTAGCCACGCCATCCCTTTGTCGAGCCATTCCAACACCTGCTCCAGAGGATGTTTGACATATGCCACGAGCTGAGCGCTTGTCTCCACATAAGGCTCCATCGCTGTCGAATTCGATAGCGCCGACGATGATTGCGTTTCCAGCGCATTGTAGGCATGCCGCTCTAGCTCACCGGAGGTAGCAGCGGCATGAACAGGCTGATGCGGAGATACCGTGGCGATCGCCCCCCCTTTGTCATCAAGGGACACATCAGAAGGGATCGGACGGAGAGCTGTCTCAGTTCCCAATGCCGCCAGCTGCGATCGCATTGCGCCCTGCGTTAGTTGATGTAACTGTGGTGATCCGGTTACGAGCGTTGGGTCAACAAGCGTTGGGTCAACATTGGTCATCAGCGCATCCCAATCAAGGACCGTCTGTTCCTGCTCCCCTGGCATGTCTTTGGTCGGATCCCGATAAACGATGAGCGCCGTTTCTTGAAATAAATTGGTGGTCAGGGCAACCTCGCTTTGCTGTTCCCACTGCATCAATCGGTAGAACCAGCGCATGGGCAGCAACATGCGTGAACTGGGGCGCGGTGGTGGCAGGGGCAGTGCAGGTTGCCCTTGAGCAAGCCTTCGTTGGCGATCGCGCCAAAACTCGGCCAACTCCATGATGATGCGCTGACGTAGATTCTCCTGCTGCGCTTCTGTCAGCACATCCAGGATGTGATTGCGATCGGCGACCAGCACTAAGTGCCCCTGCTCGCGGTCGGATGCGATGCCCTGCAAGGCTACTGGAGCAAGACTAGAAGGCTGCTCATCGCCTTTCACTAAGGTATTGGATCCGGAGAGGGTTGCGATCGCCGCTCCCGATGGCAGGGCAATCCCCAACGCCTCCACCGCTTGTAGGGTGTGCTGAATCGGCGTTGAAGTATTGAGTGCCAGAGTCGGGGGGGATGTTTCCAAACCCACAACGCGCCGCAGGATAGTCTCCGCCTGCTTCAAGCGCCGGGGAGCCTGAGCCAACTGCCGCCCCACCAACCGCAGCGTCTGGAATCCGGCATAAATCGGATAGAGTAAAATCTGGGTCGCCCAAATCAGCGACATGCGGCTGTAGCGCCATCCGCGACCCATGCGATCGCCCCATCGCAGGCGTTGTCGATTGATTTCGCTAAAAATGCGACTTTGGAAGCGACCCGAAGATGGCATGGTAAGGTTCAATACGCAGCGGGGGGAACAGGTTTGCAGTGACGCGATCGCCCAAAGCCAAAATACCTTTTCCCAACTTTCATCTTAGAGGATTGCTGGAGCAGATTGATGGTTCAGTCTACTGGGGTTGAGGAGCATGGAGCAGTGGGCCAAAACGCTGACCTGGAAAGGGCGATCGCCCGTCTACAGCAGCTAACTCAGTGCGATATTCAGGGACACTGGCGCGGTCATTTTGGGGAGCTCCCGACAGAAGTCGCCACCCATCCCGATATCTGGGAGAGCTGGCAAGAAATACCTCTTAACCCTCGCCACCATATTGCTTGGGACAAGGGCGAACATATCCTGTGGCTAGGGCAACACCTAATTATTCCTGCAGACCTAGTTGGGTATCCCTTAGAAGACTTGACCCTGCGGCTGGCAATGACCTGGTGGGCGGTCTCAGCAGAAATTTTTGTGGATGGGGTACGGGTACAAGAGGGCGACCTGTTTGACTGTCGGGCACGGATCCTACTGCGGAAAGCGGTGCAACCGGGAGAGGCGATCGCCCTGGCCATCCGCCTGGTCAGTCCAGGGCATGACGATGGGGCGCTGGTCGCCTCCACCTGTCTCTACGAAATTCCAGATTATGCAACGCAGCCCTGTCCTGAACCAGGGTTCATTGCCGATGAACTCGCCGTGCTGCAAACCTACTGCCAGCAGCTTGCCCCGGAACACTTGCCTGAATTAGCCGCAGCAGTGGAGGCACTGGATTGGTCGCGGGTGGGCGATCGCAACCAGTTTGATGCCGAGTTGGTGGCTCTGCGCGATCGCCTGCTGCCCTTCAGCCCCTGGATCAAGCAACGGCAGATTTCCCTGCTTGGCCATGCACACCTGGACTTAGCGTGGTTATGGCCTGTGAGCGAAACCTGGGAAGTCGCCCAGCGTACTTTTACCTCGGTTCTGCAACTCCAGGCGGAATTCCCCGAACTCATCTTCACCCACTCCACCCCTGCCCTCTACGCCTGGATTGAGGAGCACCGCCCCGACTTGTTCACCGCCATCCAGCAGCAGGTCGATGCAGGACGCTGGGAGGTCGCCGCAGGGCTGTGGGTGGAACCCGAGCTAAACATCATCAGTGCCGAGTCCGTAGTGCGGCAGGTGTTGTATGGGCAGCACTACGTGCAAGAGCGGTTTGGCAAGGTCAGCGCGATCGCTTGGTTGCCCGACAGTTTTGGCTTTTGCTGGCAACTACCGCAAATTTTGCAGAATGGCTCTATCCGATACTTTGTCACCCAAAAATTGTTGTGGAACGACACTAATCCCTTTCCCCATTCCTGGTTTCGCTGGCAGTCTCCCTGCACCGAGGCATCAGCGCTCCATAGCCTCCACTCTGCGCCCATTGGTGAAGAAGTAGACCCGCTAAAAATGGCGCACTATGCTGCTCAGTGGGAAAGCCAAACCGGACATAGTGAAGCCCTCTGGCTGATTGGCGTTGGGGATCATGGCGGTGGCCCCAGCCGAGATATGCTGCATCTGGCGCGGCGCTGGCAACAATCCCCTTTCTTTCCAAACATAGCTTTTTCCACCGCCGAAGCATTTCTCGATCGCCTCCAGGCCAATCCTTCCCCGAAGCCCGTACCGACCTGGACAGACGAACTCTACCTGGAACTCCATCGTGGCTGCTACACCACCCATGCCGATCAAAAAGCATGGAATCATTATTGTGAAACCGCTCTCTACGAAGCGGAGTTATGGTCGGCGATCGCCACTCAGCTCAACCCTACTCATCCTTATCCCCAAAAATTGCTCGAAACAGCGTGGAAAACTGCCCTTTTCAACCAATTTCACGATATCCTGCCTGGCTCCGCTATCCCCGAGGTATTCGAGGATGCCAACCCCGAATGGCAAGCGGCCGCCGCGATCGCAGATAACCTGCGGATAGAAGCAATGGGGGCGATCGCGCAATCCATTCAGCTCTCCGTCCCCCCTATCCCCAATGCACGACCATTGATCGTGTTCAACGCGCTGAACTGGGAGCGATCGGAATGGGTTCACACCACAATTTCCTCCGCTCCGACCGAGCAGTGGCAGGTTCTCGATGAAGCTGGCAATCCCCTGCCAATCCACACCGCATCGCAACTGGACGACATGGCTACCTGCCGTCTTTCCTTCTGGGCAGAGGCCGTCCCCAGTGTTGGCTACCTTACTTTCTGGCTTTGCCCAACGGATCGCACCACATCAGCCTCAAACACGCCCTCAGATTATGTTTTGGAGAACGCAGCTTTGCGGGTCGAGATCGACCCAGCGACAGGCTATGTGGCTCAAATCTTCGACAAGCATCATCAGCGTAGGGTGTTAGCGGGCTTGGGCAACGAATTGCAACTGTTTCAAGACCAGGGGCAATACTGGGATGCCTGGGATATTGCGCCCGACTACGAAGCGCATCAACTCCCGGCTCCGGAACTCCAAAGCATCGAACCGCTGCCCACCACCATCCTAGGCAATACTATCCGAGTCACTTGGAAAACGGAACGCTCCACCATCGTGCAAACCTATCGGCTGCAGGGCGATACGCCCATGCTCCATATCGACAGCGATATCGACTGGCACGAAGACCATCGCCTACTCAAAGTGGCCTTTCCTCTAGCCATCACCAGCGACCAAGTAATCCGTGCCATGCCCGCTGGGGCGATCGCCCATCCCACCCGCCCCAGTAGCCCCGAAGAGCACGCTAAATGGGAAGTTCCTGCTCTGGGCTGGGCGGATCTGAGTGACACCGACTATGGCGTCAGTCTCCTCACCACCCACAAGTACGGCGTGGATGTTACACCCAACCAGCTTCGTCTCTCGCTTCTCCGCAGTCCTCGCTACCCCAATCCCTACGCTGATCGAGGCAACCATCAGTTCTCTTATGCCCTGTATCCCCATGCAGGGTCTTGGCAGACCGCTCGCACGGTTCACCATGCAGCGGCGTTCCGTCAACCCATACAGGCGATCGCCCTCTCAACTCCCACCTCAGACCAGCAACAGCCCAAATCTCTGCCTCTTGGCAAATCCTTCCTCAAACTTGCGAGTGAGAATCTGATCCTCATGGCAGCCAAACATGCCGAGGCTCAGCCTGATACATTCGTGCTTCGGTACTATGAAGCCTATGGACAGTCCACAACCTTTGCCTGTAGTGATGTGGAATGGCTAGGAGCACCACTATCTTGCTTGCAATCGACTGATCTTCTGGAAGTGCCGTTGAATAGTCCACAGGAGAAGCAAGGGGAGAGCAGGGCGATCGCTCCCTGGCAAATCAGCACCTTCACCTTTAATCCATCATTACCCTGAGACCCAGAACACCTCATTCCGAGGCATTCACCCCAGATCAAATGCAGCGCAACGGTCAATCCAAACAGGTAAACGGAACCATCGGTGATAGGCTGATCACATTTGCAATTGATCCTTGAGCATTCAGATAACTGAATCATGGACAAAATTTCCAACCTACTCCAATCCAACGAAGGGTTTCGCCGCGATTTGTTCGTTGGCGTTGGGATTTGGCTGACTCTCCTCGTCATTGCGTTCGTGTTGCTACCCGGTATCGGGTTGGTGCAGCCCGAAGCGCGCTTCGACGGCTGGATGCTGATGAGTTTGCTGGGCGGAATTGTTGGCGTTTTTCTGTTGGCACTCTCTCCCCGCTTGATTGAGCGCGATCGCCAGCGACCGCGCCGAGTCTCGCGCTGGTCGTGGATTCTATTTTGGCGTTTATTAGCTTGGATGGGGTTAGCAGGCTTAGCTTCCCCCATCCTGATGATCAGCTATGAAATTTTCCTCACCGTATTCAACCGAATCCTCAGCGGAACATAGGGTAACGCAAACCGCATCAGCCACCTATGTTGATCACGGGGTTTACTGTTCGCAGCCTTCGAGCGTTATGTCCTTGCCTTGTGTTTCTCTTCGCAAAGCGTAACGACCATACCTTCTCGTGCCAACGAAACATTCGGGAACGTCTGCTGAATCTCCTTTTCCACCCCTTCCAGAAAAACATCATCATGCTCGGGGTCATGGTGGAAGAGAAGTACTTGCTTCACCTGAGCCATATTCGCTAGCTCAATCCCAGCCTTCCAAAGCGCTGGTCGGTTTTCTGCGCCTTCATCGCCCCGATAAATATGATCCGTGTAGAAGGCATCATAAATGAGCAAATCCGCTTGTTGCGCTAGATAGAGCAAACCCTGGTCAAGGTCACCCGTTTCATGGTGGGTATCCGTGGCATACACCACCGAATAGCCCTTCCAGGTAATGCGATATCCCAGCGCGCTATGGGGGCGATTTAAAGAAATCGTTTCGATGGCCACATCGTCGATCGCAATGACAGACCCGGGGCGAATGTCATGAAATTTTAGATCCGCTCGCATCTCCTGTAATGGCACAGGAAAGTTGGGGATCAACATCTGGTCACACAGACGTTGTTTCATAGAGGCACCATTGGGGCCCGTTGCTCCGTAAATTTTGAAGGAATTACCTTTGACAAAAGCCGGAAGAAAATAGGGAAATCCTTGAATCCGATCCCAGTGGGTATGGGTAAAGAAGAGGTGCGCGGAGAAAGGCATGCTTGGTCTGAGGCACTTACCCAGTACACGTAGCCCAGTACCCGCATCTAGGATGAGTCGCTTCCCATCGACCTGCACCTCGACACAGACTGTGTTGCCACCAAACCGCAGGGTGTCCTTTCCGGGAATCGGGATACTGCCACGCACTCCCCAAAATTTCACTCGAAACTCATCGGGTCGAGGATCGAGTGGAAACATTGAATGGCTCATAACTTCAGCAGTTGTCGAGTCAAAAGCTAGCATTAGGCATCGGTATTATCATGATGGGTGGGACGAGGAAGCATCCCTTGCTGTAGAGTTCCCTGATGCCTGGGATTTTATTCTGCGTTTTGCCAAAGACAAGATAAAAATATCCCAGAAAAATTTCAGAAACGCCTCAGAAGTGCTGGGAAAAAGCAGCCCTGCATTCGTCCTCAAGCAACTGGCAGCCGTGCCTCAGGTCTTTAAATTAGCGAAATCTGCTTCTAATGTGACAGAACTATAGACGGTAGATAGATGTTTTCCTGAATATATTTAGATCTCACTGGGCATACCCCACTTGGCGATCGTAGCGAGTCAACCCAGGCAAAATATGACTCAATTGATACAGTTCTCGCTAATTCCAGTAGGTCACTTGCATCCTTCTAACCGCACCTCCAATCCATTTTGAGGAGGATCGGCTAGATAGATAGACCCTTGCTTCCAGCGTAAACGCAAACGGCATAGCACGGCACCAATTACCCAAACAGAGAGAAGCTACAGCTAGCTGTCTTCTCTCTGTTTCATCACAACTCGGTTGATGACGAATAGACTACTTGACCGCGTCAATACATTTTTGTACAAGGGTCGTTACTTCTTCTACCCCTTTCCAATCCAAAATTTCGGTTATTTTCTTCTCCAAATTTTTGTACGTTCTGAAAAACTCAGCAATCTCGTCTAGGCGGTGAGTCGCGATATCACCCAGAGATTTGACATCGGCATAACGAGGATCCTTTTCAGGAACGCAGAGAATTTTCTCGTCGCGATCGCCCCCATCAATCATCTCCAACATGCCAATGGGCCGTGCCGGGATCACACACCCTGGGAACGTCGGTTCATCCATGATGACCATGCCATCTAGTGGATCGCCATCATCGGCAAGGGTATTCGGGATGAACCCGTAGTCAAAAGGGTACCTTACAGACGCATAAAGCACCCGATCGAGTGCAAAAGCACCCAAATCTTTATCGAACTCATACTTATTCTTGCTACCGCCTGGAATCTCAATCAGGACGTTAATCAAACCAGGTTTGGGTTGAGCAGGGATACGCGCTAAATCCACAACCAATCTCCCTCTTCTTTTGTTACAGTTCAGCTACCAC